>NZ_OY781378.1:1250000-1605654 GCF_963676665.1 uncultured Tolumonas sp. | reverse complement strand
CTTATACGCCTCATAAGAAAGACCAGCAGCAGCAAGCGCAGCAGTTAACCACGGATTACCTTTACCCCCCGTCAATGAAGTTTCAGCAACACCAAGTAACGCATCAGCAGTAGTAGTTGCAGTGGCACGAAAAAGAACACCATCCGAAGCAGCCAAATAAACACGACCAGTCGCAGTACGAGCAGCTTGATTAATAGATATAACGTCATCAGTAGCTAATGACCAAGTTTCACGAGCTGGAACACTAGCAAGACTGGCAGATGCTGTTGCAGAAAACATCAAAGACAAAAAAATAAAAGGGAAAAACAAACGAAACATAATACCCCCTAAAACGCCCCTTAATTAAATGAACATTAAGGGGGTATATGACATTAGATTTTACCTGAGAAACGCTTAGCCAGACGAATTACAACAAAGTAACCAGCGACCGGAAGAATGACACCCCATGCATAACCGTTCAGCGTTCCCGCATCGGTTTTATAAGAAGTGAATGCTTCTTGAGCACCATCAGGCAAATCAGCAAAACAAGTTGAAACACCGGTAGCAAGCAACACAGAACCAGTTAACAGTGCAGACTTAGTGCGAGTTGATAAATCAGTCGCACGAGAAACCAACGATTTCATTTTTTCCATTTAGATTTTCTCCGATAGTTGAATAACAAACTTTTGCAATTTAGCTATAAGCCAGCCAATCCCAAAAGCGCCCAAGCCATAACCGCAGACATAGGGCATATATTGCAGAATATAATCAGATATCATCTGATAGACCCCGCGACAAACCCAAGACAACCACAGACAGTTATATAAATTGCAAATGCAAAATCAATTAAATGCTGATAGTCGGCTTGTGTTAATTCCATAAACATCTCCACGCGCTTACATGCCACCTACGCTGCGCGATAGGCGGCATATTAAGGTGGGATATGTCCATTCTTAAACAATCATATCGGGATGAATGATTAAGAATTAATGTTAAATATCACTTAATTCCAGTAACCCAATTATATTGTGGAAATCTTGGATTAGGCTCTAAAACCAAATCGACTTCATCACCCGCCACTGCAGTTTCAAACATATGAATACAACGCGGGTCTAAGTCAATTTCTTGAGTAACCATACCAAACCGTAATATTCCATTTTATCGTTGCGAACAGTCTCGATGGGTTTCAAGTAATTAAGCTTGCACATGTCATACGGCTTGTTCGAGCTTTTGCTGGTACCTTTACGGTGAGTAGCATTTAAAAATTGAACTTTCATTTTTTGACATCCCAATTAATTACAGTGGCAGACTGCTGGCTGTTGTGTTTTGACATTAAAGAAGAACGCAAGACAATAAACTCATCCATTGTCATTAATGGCTTAGTAATAACTTGCCTTAAATTGCAATAAAGAATCACTGAAATAACACCAAAAAAAATAACTACGCATACACAAAGAAATAAAACCGAATGCCATTCAAATTCTGTTAATCCGTCAATAGTCATATCAACCTCAAGCAACAAATCGGCTGACAGGTTCGATATACCAATCTGGATATTGATTACTAAAATCAACATCAACAAATCGAATCATTGGAACAACGTTAGTTGCCCCCTCGCCTGTTAAATTCTGTAACTGAGCTTTGCTCATTCCGATATCAAGCAACAAATCTAATTGACGATAAAAGGTTTTCTTTGGTAATGAATGACGAACATTGTCATAACCTTCATTAACAAAACGGCGATATAAACCAAAAACACGCTGAGCCTTTGAATAAGTGATATTACCCTTTGGGGTAATTGTGAAATATTTATGCTTTAACCTCTGCATAACATCTTCATCATCATAAATATTCATATCTTGACCCTCTAATGCGCTAAATATGTCTTTAAATGAGGCCTTCCATACGTCGTATATTAGGTTTCGGCCAGTTTCTCGCTCATAGCGTTTTTGGAAATCAACAATTTCGGTAATTAATAATGATGACGGGAATTGATAATCAACGTCATTGTGAGTCAAAACTAAATCACGCATATAACGGCTCTTAATGCTTGCTTCAAATCGCATTAAACCCGTAGTCCAATCAATTAATTTTGGATTCTGCAAAACATCAAGACGTTTATGTGAAACCTTGTCATGTGGATTCTTTTTAACTTTGGCGCACAATTCAGCAATTTCTTTCTCAACTTCCAACCATTTCAAATATTCTTTCAATGAACGATGTGTGCTTTTTTCATTCCAATAGTTAGTCGATTCATAAACACGACCAGAACGGCTGTATTTAGTCTGACCAGATTCAACTGTGCGGAGTGCTTTATGAACTTGCTCAGCGATAACGTTGTTTTTCATACGAGTTGAAAACGTAGCATCGAACGTAGAAAGCCAAGCGCCGGAAAGGTTCAACATATCCGCTAAATCAGGCATACCTTCAATGAATGAACCCATCATTTCCATCGAGCAGGTTCTAAAACAGGTAGGGCCACAAACGTTATGACCTTGAAGCAATTTTGCTGGGGATGCTTTTATCTCAACAAACGGAGGAGCCAAGCGCCCACCCTGACGAATCTTTACAGCTAGACTTGAAAATGAACTCGGTAATGATTCGTAAGGATGAGATAAACCAGTGATTGAGTGATCGCCATCAATCGCAAACTCGATGTCATGAGCAGACATGCGAACACCAGCGATTAAAGAAACTTGCTGCATATCAACGTGAACACGACCGATTTTTTCATCAGCAAACAACAATTCAGGCTGAATGAGAAATTCAGACTTAAATGGAATACAGATGATTTCTTTATCGATCATGATTACATGCACCCATGCACACATATAGATATTATGCACACATGTATACGCGTGTGCTTTAAACATGTCAACATGCACACATGTATAATTAAGAGAGGAATGAACAATAAATGAGCAACAACATGCCAACCAACGTCAGGTTAACAAAAGACGAACAGAGAGAAATTGAATTGAAATGCAGAGAATTAAATAAAATACTTATTAATCAAGAGCTTGCACCGATACAGGAATCAGAATTGGTCCATGTGATACTTAAAAAAGCGATAACAAGAACAAAAATCAACAAACGAGGGGAAATAGACCTCGATTGATAAAAAAGTGTCAATATGACACCAGAGTACACTATTAAAGGTAGTGTACTCCCCAACCGACACCGCCGAGGCAAAAGTGGCCAAGAAAAAAGACTACATCTACAACCCCAAAGAATTCAGAAGAAATAAAACTAATAATGGGTATGCAGAAACACAAGCTAACAAGAAACACGAAAAGCTAACAGTTGGTGTCGTAGTCCGAAACGCTGCAAAAATCATTGCTGTATTGATTTTGTTTAAATATGGTTTTCACGCTTTTTAAATTCCTAGGCAATATTTTTGATGACCGATGACATAAAAAGCCTGACGCACTACGTTTGTCGGACACAAAAAAACCGGATAAAAATCCGGCTTTTATTGAGTCAAATTTGAAAGCGCACAAAATAACCGTTTTGTGTGGTCAATAAAAAAAAGGACCCAACAGATAAAATAAAGAACAGAGCCAACCCCAAGCGATGCTAAGAAATAATCCATAAATCCCCCTTAACCGCACGAAATAACCGTTTTGAGCGGTCAAAAATCAGATGAATTTCGATTTAAATCAGCTTTCAATCGCTGGACTCGCCATAACATATACTTCAAAGAAGCTGATTTCATAGCCCAATGTCTATCAGGCATACGGTCTAAACGCTTACGAGCATCAAAAAATGGATGATCGAGAATGATTAAATATGACTTCATAAATCCCCCACTCCATTTAACATATTAATGGTCATTACGCACAATGCGGATTGATGTTAAATAGGCTCGCAAGCGAGCATTGGCGGGGGTTTGCGATTATCCCCCGCCACTTCAAAACATAATCCCGGTACATTATGCGTAATCAAAAGCACGTAGAAATACAAGTGCCGATAAACGCTATTATCGGCATAAAGACTAAATAACTGGCTGCAAATGCACGCGAGTCTTAGATTCCAAATAATCCGAGCATGACTTATCAAATTGAGCACAAAAGCCCAAAATCATGTAAGAAAAAGCATTAGTGACAATTTTTAAATAATTAGGCTTAGGCTGATATCTTCCAACTAAATGCCAAGGTGTAAGTAGTGAATACGAGCCATGCGGATACTCATCAGATATGACCTGCTTGGTATCGTACAAGTGATGAACCGCCTTGCCTGTATAGCGATGAACCTCATCAATCATGTCAGTTTCGGTATTACGGAATTTGGCCGTATGCCAACGCATAGACTTAGGCAATTTATTGAATGCCTTGCCTGTTGCCATTTTGATAAAAAAGGAAACTATTGGAATTCGTAAGGACTGAATTTTGATACACCGGACTTCATAATCAATAATATCCTCACGAACTTGAGTATCTAAAGAGCCCATACCCTGAATTTGGAATCCCATATCGAAACCATATTTACGGCGATGACGAATGTAACTAACCAACTCCTCACGGCCTTTTTGATTCCACTTGCGGGAGTTCAAAATAACACCGACCTCATCAAGCATAATAAGCGCATTTTCATCTTCATCCTCAGGATATGGATTACCCAGCCCCAACGCTCTCAAATCATCAGCGGTTGGAATATCCGGAAGCCGGATAATTCGGATATCTTTGTTATATTTGTCTTTAAAGTTCTCAGGAAATATATCCATGTTAGTTGCAACAAGTTTACCTCGTTGCAAATACTCACCAATAAATGCAGCAGAACAAAGACCCTTTCCCTGACCAGTTTTTCCGGTAAATGCAAAGCATGGCATATATAATCCCTCAAGTTATATACATAGACGCTTTAATGCCTTCACGTTTCCAACGATACAAAGCAATTGCTGTAGTTGCTGCATAATAAGCAGTGACACAAGTAGTAAAGTTATCTGGCAAAATCCAAGATGCGCCAATCTGAATAGCATCTGGCATGGCATAATAAATACCAGCAAGAATAACAGTTACGGCAGTGTATAAAGCCAGAAGCAGACCGATTAACGTTGTCCATGCTGCAATTTTACGCCAAGCAGAAATACTAAAAAGGTCTAGTATTTTGTCTAATGACTTGCCGCCAAGTTTAATTAATAAGCCCGCGAGGGCCGCACCCAGACCCGCACCCATAAATTACTCCAATGGTTTTTCAGTGGCTTTCCAAATAATGGCTATAGCAGTTAAAACATAAAGCAAATAACCAAATATGCGTTTCAAATCTGCAAGCCGTTTACAACCGTCCGCACCTGGTATTTCTACAGATTGCCCCATAAATTCCCATGTAACCGACTGACAAGTGGATGCTTGAGGAAGACTTGGTAAATTAAAAGGAGAAAGCGGCTGGATACCACCCTCAGAAATCTCTTTTAATTTCTGATTGCCATCATCTAATGTTTTGTTATCACCAAAACCATCAAATGACTGAGAATTAACAGCGGATTTAGCAGCATCATCAACCTTTTTATTTGATGCATCATATTGGTCTTGAGTAATTGGCTGCTCCATACCTTGCAATGGATTTGTTGAAGTAGCGCCGGAGGCGCCAGTGGCTTTTGCTGCAGCCTGTGATTCAGCTTGAGATTTAATATATTCATATTGCGCAGGCGTAACATAATTTGGTTTGCTCGGGTCAGTAGTTTGCAAAAGACCATTGTTATATTTTGTAATGTAATCAGGCAATGTATTAGGATTAACATCAGCAGATGGTGAATAAGTGGGGTCAACATTTAAACCGGTATCAGGAAATAAACCAGCAAGAGGATAAGGCTGACTATTTTCACCAAAAGCTTGACGAGATGATTCTGAGCCAGTTAATAGACCAAGCAAAACATCACCTACTTGCTGATCTGTCAATTCTTTCTTATCCGAAACTGTAAAATTATCATATTTAGTGATAGTCCAACTAAAAGAATTAGACGCTGGTATAAACGAAACATCAGCCGCGCCAGTCTGAAGAGCTGGATATTTATAATGAGCAACCAATCTAATATAAGATAGTGTTACACCATCACTAGGAAGCGAATCGATTGGTACAACATCAGTAAAAACAAAATAATATGTTTTACCATTAATCACAGCTTTACGTGACGAATATAATTTTTCAATTAAAGCAACACACTGATCATATGTCGTATTAGGCGTGAAAACATCGGAATAACACGTTCCAAACGGGATTTTTTCTTCGCTCTTTGTAGTTTTATACCACTTATACGCCTCATAAGAAAGACCAGCAGCAGCAAGCGCAGCAGTTAACCACGGATTACCTTTACCCCCCGTCAATGAAGTTTCAGCAACACCAAGTAACGCATCAGCAGTAGTAGTTGCAGTGGCACGAAAAAGAACACCATCCGAAGCAGCCAAATAAACACGACCAGTCGCAGTACGAGCAGCTTGATTAATAGATATAACGTCATCAGTAGCTAATGACCAAGTTTCACGAGCTGGAACACTAGCAAGACTGGCAGATGCTGTTGCAGAAAACATCAAAGACAAAAAAATAAAAGGGAAAAACAAACGAAACATAATACCCCCTAAAACGCCCCTTAATTAAATGAACATTAAGGGGGTATATGACATTAGATTTTACCTGAGAAACGCTTAGCCAGACGAATTACAACAAAGTAACCAGCGACCGGAAGAATGACACCCCATGCATAACCGTTCAGCGTTCCCGCATCGGTTTTATAAGAAGTGAATGCTTCTTGAGCACCATCAGGCAAATCAGCAAAACAAGTTGAAACACCGGTAGCAAGCAACACAGAACCAGTTAACAGTGCAGACTTAGTGCGAGTTGATAAATCAGTCGCACGAGAAACCAACGATTTCATTTTTTCCATTTAGATTTTCTCCGATAGTTGAATAACAAACTTTTGCAATTTAGCTATAAGCCAGCCAATCCCAAAAGCGCCCAAGCCATAACCGCAGACATAGGGCATATATTGCAGAATATAATCAGATATCATCTGATAGACCCCGCGACAAACCCAAGACAACCACAGACAGTTATATAAATTGCAAATGCAAAATCAATTAAATGCTGATAGTCGGCTTGTGTTAATTCCATAAACATCTCCACGCGCTTACATGCCACCTACGCTGCGCGATAGGCGGCATATTAAGGTGGGATATGTCCATTCTTAAACAATCATATCGGGATGAATGATTAAGAATTAATGTTAAATATCACTTAATTCCAGTAACCCAATTATATTGTGGAAATCTTGGATTAGGCTCTAAAACCAAATCGACTTCATCACCCGCCACTGCAGTTTCAAACATATGAATACAACGCGGGTCTAAGTCAATTTCTTGAGTAACCATACCAAAACCGTAATATTCCATTTTATCGTTGCGAACAGTCTCGATGGGTTTCAAGTAATTAAGCTTGCACATGTCATACGGCTTGTTCGAGCTTTTGCTGGTACCTTTACGGTGAGTAGCATTTAAAAATTGAACTTTCATTTTTTGACATCCCAATTAATTACAGTGGCAGACTGCTGGCTGTTGTGTTTTGACATTAAAGAAGAACGCAAGACAATAAACTCATCCATTGTCATTAATGGCTTAGTAATAACTTGCCTTAAATTGCAATAAAGAATCACTGAAATAACACCAAAAAAAATAACTACGCATACACAAAGAAATAAAACCGAATGCCATTCAAATTCTGTTAATCCGTCAATAGTCATATCAACCTCAAGCAACAAATCGGCTGACAGGTTCGATATACCAATCTGGATATTGATTACTAAAATCAACATCAACAAATCGAATCATTGGAACAACGTTAGTTGCCCCCTCGCCTGTTAAATTCTGTAACTGAGCTTTGCTCATTCCGATATCAAGCAACAAATCTAATTGACGATAAAAGGTTTTCTTTGGTAATGAATGACGAACATTGTCATAACCTTCATTAACAAAACGGCGATATAAACCAAAAACACGCTGAGCCTTTGAATAAGTGATATTACCCTTTGGGGTAATTGTGAAATATTTATGCTTTAACCTCTGCATAACATCTTCATCATCATAAATATTCATATCTTGACCCTCTAATGCGCTAAATATGTCTTTAAATGAGGCCTTCCATACGTCGTATATTAGGTTTCGGCCAGTTTCTCGCTCATAGCGTTTTTGGAAATCAACAATTTCGGTAATTAATAATGATGACGGGAATTGATAATCAACGTCATTGTGAGTCAAAACTAAATCACGCATATAACGGCTCTTAATGCTTGCTTCAAATCGCATTAAACCCGTAGTCCAATCAATTAATTTTGGATTCTGCAAAACATCAAGACGTTTATGTGAAACCTTGTCATGTGGATTCTTTTTAACTTTGGCGCACAATTCAGCAATTTCTTTCTCAACTTCCAACCATTTCAAATATTCTTTCAATGAACGATGTGTGCTTTTTTCATTCCAATAGTTAGTCGATTCATAAACACGACCAGAACGGCTGTATTTAGTCTGACCAGATTCAACTGTGCGGAGTGCTTTATGAACTTGCTCAGCGATAACGTTGTTTTTCATACGAGTTGAAAACGTAGCATCGAACGTAGAAAGCCAAGCGCCGGAAAGGTTCAACATATCCGCTAAATCAGGCATACCTTCAATGAATGAACCCATCATTTCCATCGAGCAGGTTCTAAAACAGGTAGGGCCACAAACGTTATGACCTTGAAGCAATTTTGCTGGGGATGCTTTTATCTCAACAAACGGAGGAGCCAAGCGCCCACCCTGACGAATCTTTACAGCTAGACTTGAAAATGAACTCGGTAATGATTCGTAAGGATGAGATAAACCAGTGATTGAGTGATCGCCATCAATCGCAAACTCGATGTCATGAGCAGACATGCGAACACCAGCGATTAAAGAAACTTGCTGCATATCAACGTGAACACGACCGATTTTTTCATCAGCAAACAACAATTCAGGCTGAATGAGAAATTCAGACTTAAATGGAATACAGATGATTTCTTTATCGATCATGATTACATGCACCCATGCACACATATAGATATTATGCACACATGTATACGCGTGTGCTTTAAACATGTCAACATGCACACATGTATAATTAAGAGAGGAATGAACAATAAATGAGCAACAACATGCCAACCAACGTCAGGTTAACAAAAGACGAACAGAGAGAAATTGAATTGAAATGCAGAGAATTAAATAAAATACTTATTAATCAAGAGCTTGCACCGATACAGGAATCAGAATTGGTCCATGTGATACTTAAAAAAGCGATAACAAGAACAAAAATCAACAAACGAGGGGAAATAGACCTCGATTGATAAAAAAGTGTCAATATGACACCAGAGTACACTATTAAAGGTAGTGTACTCCCCAACCGACACCGCCGAGGCAAAAGTGGCCAAGAAAAAAGACTACATCTACAACCCCAAAGAATTCAGAAGAAATAAAACTAATAATGGGTATGCAGAAACACAAGCTAACAAGAAACACGAAAAGCTAACAGTTGGTGTCGTAGTCCGAAACGCTGCAAAAATCATTGCTGTATTGATTTTGTTTAAATATGGTTTTCACGCTTTTTAAATTCCTAGGCAATATTTTTGATGACCGATGACATAAAAAGCCTGACGCACTACGTTTGTCGGACACAAAAAAACCGGATAAAAATCCGGCTTTTATTGAGTCAAATTTGAAAGCGCACAAAATAACCGTTTTGTGTGGTCAATAAAAAAAAGGACCCAACAGATAAAATAAAGAACAGAGCCAACCCCAAGCGATGCTAAGAAATAATCCATAAATCCCCCTTAACCGCACGAAATAACCGTTTTGAGCGGTCAAAAATCAGATGAATTTCGATTTAAATCAGCTTTCAATCGCTGGACTCGCCATAACATATACTTCAAAGAAGCTGATTTCATAGCCCAATGTCTATCAGGCATACGGTCTAAACGCTTACGAGCATCAAAAAATGGATGATCGAGAATGATTAAATATGACTTCATAAATCCCCCACTCCATTTAACATATTAATGGTCATTACGCACAATGCGGATTGATGTTAAATAGGCTCGCAAGCGAGCATTGGCGGGGGTTTGCGATTATCCCCCGCCACTTCAAAACATAATCCCGGTACATTATGCGAAATTAACTATACTTCTAATATTGACGCCAACAACGCCGCTAATCGCCGTTGTTGGTCTACAAAATGAAATCACTCAATACCGCTCAAACGGTTAATTTGTTTTCTGGCTGCAGTTTCATGCCGTTCAGTTTTACTGACATGTAAATATTGTGATGTTGTGTCAATGCTGTCATGTCCGGCATCCGCTTGCACATGCGCTAACGGTCGGCCATTTAAATTGATGTCATGCGTAATGCCAGTATGACGAATACTGTGTGGCGTCATTTGCCGTATTTCCTGAGCGTCTTGTTCAAAACCATCTTCCAACGCCAGATCTGCTGCAGTCTGGATCAGATAATTGATTTCATCACGGATCTGGCGGATCCCAAGATTAGCATTCCGCAACCCGACATCACGACCACGGCCAGCTGCTTTATGACGCATAAATAATGGAATGCTTTCATTCGGTGCTGGCAATGCTGATAAGCCCAAATATGCTCGATAACGTTGTAACGCAGTAATTAACTGATTTGAAACTGCAACCGTTCTGCGTTTGCCACCTTTGCTAACGGGAATAAAAAAGCCCCAGACGCCGGTATGGTTATCACGCCGAAATTGCCCCATAACCGGTGAAAAACCAGGCCTGGCAGCTACCTCTGAAATACGCAGATAACAGCTATACATTAAGCTGACTAAAAAGAGCGTCCGTTCATGTTGTTCCGGCTGCTCATTAGCCAGTTTTTCTGCCGCAGACATCACGTAAGACCACTGTAATTCACTGAATGATTTGATGTTTTCATCATCATCTAACCCTTGAATTCTCAGCGGTTGTGATGCAAATCGGCTATGGCGCATCCACATCATAGCCGGGTTACGTTCGGTATATTCTTCGTTAATCAAATAACCGTAAAATGCAGATAATATGGCAATTTTGGTTTTTAACGCCTTATCGCTGAGACGATATGGTAATGTCTGGCCATGCTCTTTTTTGCCCAAAAAAGGACGCCATTGCGGATTAGGCGCTCGCTCACCCCACTCTTTAATGGTGACAAATTGTGCAACATTGCGATATGCAATCAGCTCAGCCGGAGGATCCAGGCAATACTCAACATAACGATTCATCATCCGACGGTTAATTTCGGCCAAAGAAATACCTTCCACATCAAAACACCAATGTAAAAACGTGGTTAATTCGCTGCGATAGGTTTTGTAATTGTTCTCGTTAAAGCGCTGTTCAGAAAGCCAATCAACAGCATGCTCATAAACTAAGGCGGCATCATTGACTCGATCTATGGTTATTGTAGCCAGATGCTGATTTACGCTGGGGTTTCCGTCATCCAGATACAGAATAGCGTCAAATAATGGAATAACGGGGGGTAAGTCCTGCATAAAATATCCTGATAATTACTTATATTTCAATTATATACCAACAGATAATCATAATGCCGATAAATTGCGTTATCGGCATTAATGTATCAATGAAATCTTACAAAAATCACATCGATCGCTGTCCGCCCTCTTTAGCAGAAAATGTTATGATATAAATTCAGCTATAGATGATTCACTACGATAATTTCCATAAATCATTCGGCCGGAGTTTCCCCAGCATGTTTCAACACGTAGACATCTACCCAGGCGACCCTATTCTTTCGCTGGTAGACACATTCAAAAAAGACCCCCGCTCTCACAAAGTTAATCTCGGCATTGGTATCTATTACGATGAAGCGGGCCTGATCCCTGTTTTAGGTTCTGTACAAAAAGCTGAATCAGAAATAGCGCAAACTGTCACCCCTCGCCCCTATTTACCGATGGAAGGTGCACCTGTTTATCGCAAAGCGGTGCAGGAATTACTTTGGGGTGCCGATCATGCAGCACTGAAAGCCGGCCGCATCGTTACTATTCAAACGCTGGGTGGTTCAGGTGCGTTAAAAGTAGGTGCTGATTTCCTGCACCGTTACTTCCCGCAAAGTGAAGTATGGGTGAGCGACCCGACATGGGATAATCACCACGCTATTTTCCAAGGTGCTGGTATCAATACACACACCTACCCTTACTATGATGAAACAACCGGTGGTGTTCGTTTTAACGACATGCTGGAAATGTTCCGCACGCTGCCACTGAAAAGCATCGTGTTACTGCACCCATGCTGTCATAACCCGACCGGTGTCGATCTTTCGCCACAACAATGGGAAGCATTGCTGCCAGTCATTAAAGAACGTGAGCTGATCCCATTCCTGGACATCGCTTATCAGGGCTTTGGCGACAGCATTATTGAAGATACGTTTGCCGTGCGCATGTTAACCGAGGCAAATATCAGTTTCTTCGTCAGCAACTCTTTCTCTAAAAACCTGTCACTGTATAGCGAACGCTGTGGTGGTTTATCCGTAGTTTGTCCAACAGCGGAAGAAGCCGATCGCGTATTAGGTCAATTAAAACTGACGGTACGTAAAATCTACTCCAGCCCACCAAGCCATGGCGCACAAGTCGTTTCTTCTGTACTGACGCAATCTGAGTTACGAGCAGCATGGGAACAGGAAGTCGCTGAAATGCGGGATCGTATTAAAGCAATGCGCCAGAAATTGTATGAAACCTTAACCGCAAAAGTTCCCGGTAAAGATTTTAGTTACATGATCACGCAACGTGGTATGTTCAGCTACACCGGTTTGACACCAGAGCAAGTTGATCGTCTACGCGAAGAATTTGCTGTTTATCTGGTAAGAACGGGTCGTATGTGTGTTGCGGGCCTGAATTCCAGCAATGTTGAGTATGTTGCCAATTCAATGGCCGCCGTGCTGCAAGATTAGTATGTAATATACTGCCGGGATGTCCGTCTTTACACGGTGTCCCGGTGAATCAAATCTGTCTCTTCGATAAGTTGTCACAATCTTATTCCACTTTTATCCCCAGAAATTGTGGATAACCTACCCTTCGGCACTGACTAAACACATCATCGATAAACCATCCCTCGGAAAACCTTTCTATAAAATAGAAAGATAGCGCCTATTTTATGCCATTTATTTCTTTTAAATAGAATATATAGTGACTACCAACACATAATGCCCACACCGAGGTATAAATAATGAGCAATGTTTTAGTAATTCAATCAAGTATTCTTGGCCCTTACTCTCAATCAACCAAATTGCTGGATAATTTTGCTGTTGAATGGAAACAAAAACACCCTGCTGACAACATCGTTGTTCGCGATTTAGCTGGTGAACCATTGCCAGTGCTGGATGGCGAAATCATTGCAGCACTGGGTGGTAATGGCGAACTGAATGAACGTCAAAAGGCGGCGGCAGAACTTTCTTTAGCACTGATTGAAGAAGTAAAAACAGCCGATTACGTTGCGATTGCAGTGCCAATGTATAACTTTGGTATTCCAGTTCAACTGAAAACTTGGATCGACCTGATTTGTCGTGCTGGCATCACTTTCTCTTACACTGAAACCGGCCCGCAAGGTTTGTTGACTGGCAAGAAAGTGCTGATCGTAACCACCACGGGTGGTGCGCATCGTAATACCGCAACTGATCTGGCGCTGGCTCATGCACAAACCGTATTGAGTTTCGTAGGTCTGAAAGACATTACTGTTGCTTATGCAGAAGCATTGGCGATGGGGCCTGAAGCTCAGGAACGTGGTCTGGCTGATGCCACTAATGCTATTCAGGCGTTTATTGCCGCACATTAATTAGTGTTATGCTGAGGGAAGTCATTCTTTCCTCGGCATTTTTTATGACCTCCACAGCACATTCTGCTTTTCGTTCTGCTATTGAAGCCTACATATCTCAACATGCTCTTCCCATCGATAAATACAGTCATCAGCCTCGTCTTTATGCATTAACGTTAACTCTGGCACAAGCTGTTCATCTTTCGTTTGATGATGATATTTTACATGCCGCTGTCTGGTTGCATGATTTAGGCGTATTTGAAGGCCACCGCCCGGTTAACCCTGCTTTATTGGCAAGCTGGGATAATGTGGCGTATGCCTGTCGAGTGATTCCAGAGTTATTGCAGCAGTGGAACTTCCCTGCTGAAAAAATTCCGGCGGTAATTGATGCCATTGAGCAGCATGCGGCTCATTGCCAACCGACTACACCAGAAGCCATGCTGTTACATGACGCTGATCTGCTGGAGCAATTAGGTGCGGTCGGCATCATGCGCACACTGTGTAAAGTCGGGCGTGATACTCGCTATGCAACACACGGCACTGCCATAAAAGTGCTGGAAAGGGCGCTGGAACTGCCCGCTTTCTTGCTATTACCTGCGGCACAACTACTGGCTGAACAACGCGTTAATCTGCTGCACCACTTCTTGTCATCACTTGCAGATGAAACATTTAATGTCGATTTTTGACGGTTTCGTAAGCTTCTGCAAAGTGGATCACAGGGGTTGGCGGATTTATTTGACCAACCTCTACCTTTAAAAAAGCAATAAATGGTTATATGAGCTTGTGTTGATGAAGTTAAAAACTCCAGATACAAGCAGTGGGTGTCAGCATAATCAAAAAGATAAGTGTACTGACATTCGTATCATGAGCACATTAGTGACGAGTAGTATTTATGCATCCAAGACATTCTGTGATTTTAGAGCTGGTGAACAGCTCAGGGCGGATCAGTGTGGTTGATTTATCCACGCAGCTAGGCGTTTCTGAAGTGACGATCCGACAAGATCTGACACAACTGGAAAATCAGGGTTTTTTGAAACGGGTTCATGGCGCAGCGACCGTGCTCGACAGTGAGGACCCGGAACATCGCTTGTGGGCAAACAGTAAAGTAAAACAAGATATTGCCAGTTATGCTTATTCACTCATCAAACGTGATGACTGTGTATTAATTGAGGGTGGCAGTGTCAACGTCATGTTGGCTAAGTTGCTGGCAGAACGTGCCGATATCACGATCATCACATCAAGCTCTTATATCGCCCACCAGCTACGCGCCAGCAAAGCAGAAATCATATTGTTAGGTGGTCAATATCAGACCAGCAGCGAAAGCCTGGTTGGCCCGTTGACTCGTTTATGTATTGAACACGTGCATTTCAGTAAAGCATTTATTGGCGTTGATGGCTTTGATACTCAGACTGGGTTTACAAACCGGAACATGATGCGGGCTGATATTGCTAATGCCATTTTGAATAAACGGCAGGAAGTGTTTGTCCTGACGGATTCCAGTAAATTTGGTCGTATTCATCCGGCAGCTATTGGCCCAACCTCCATGATCAAACATGTGATCACAGATAAAAATGCACCGGACAGCTCATTAAAATGGCTGACACAACAAGGTGTGCAAGTTCACCTGATTTAATTTAATTGAATTGAGAGTTAAAATGAAAAAGCCCCGAAAGGGGCTTTAATCTTGGTCGATACGGCTGGCAACCGCACCTTGCTGCGTTTTATATTTCGCATTGGTACGTTTGTTGTAAGGGCGCGCGGCTGAACCCGACATGGTCTCGAAGTTCAGAGCCCCAATCACCATGCCGGGGCGCAACGCTAACGGCAAACGGCCACCGTTATAAAACTCCAGCACGATCCGACCAGACCAACCCGGATCGATACGATGTGCCGTCACATGCACCATCAACCCCAGTCGGGCTAAAGAAGAACGACCATCTAACCAACCGACAATGTTGTCTGGCAACGTGACTGATTCATGCGTCACCGCCAGCGCTAATTCACCTGGGTGAAGAATAAAGACATCACTATCGTTAATATAAATTTCATCACTCATTACACGATCAATGGCGGCAGAAACTTCTTCTTTCGGACCACTCAAATCGATATACGGTGCGGTATGAGCCTGAAAAACCCGGAACTCATTACCGAGCAACACATCAACACTGACACCACTAATACGTGAACTGTCAGGACGCGGCTCAATCACGATTTTACCTTCTTCAAGGTGCTGTTCTATGTCGCGATCACAAAGACGCATGTTTTCTCCAGAATAAATAATCAGCTCAGCAGTAAATGACGGATCCGCGATTTCAACATTTCAATCGCGATACGGTTACGACCGCCTCGGGGAATAATAATATCGGCGTATTGCTTCGATGGCTCGATAAATTGCAAAAACATTGGTCGCACTGTTTTTTGATACTGTTCCAGCACGGAGTCCATGGTTCTGCCACGCTCCTGAACGTCTCTTGCTAAACGGCGAACCAGACAAATATCCAATGGTGTATCCATAAAAATACTGACGTTCAGCAATTTACGTAGTGTGGAATCGTTAAGCAGCAAAATCCCTTCCACGATAATGATCCGTTTCGGGGTAAAGTGCAGCGTTTGTTCTGTGCGGGTATGCTCTGAATAGGAGTAGGTTGGAATATCAACCGCCTTCCCTGCTATCAATTGTTTCAGATGCTCAGCTAACAGCGCATGATCGAAGGCACTCGGGTGATCATAATTTGTCTTCACCCGCTCAGACATCGGCAGATGACTTTGATCCTTGTAATAGCAATCTTCCGTGATAACACCAATCTGATCTTCACCCAGTTCAGCCGTCAGTTCATTGTAGATAGTTCTGGCGATCAAACTCTTACCTGACGCGGATGCACCAGCAATACCTATAATTACGCACTCGGGTTGCTTATCAGACATGGATCGTTCTCTTTTCGCTATTTTAAGCGGCGCATTATATATAAATTGCCGCTTGAAATAACATGCCATTACCTAGCGATTAACAGCAAAAATCGTGCTTGGCTCGGTTTTTCCTGAAAAATAAAGCGAAGCCGCGATTTTTCGGGCGATCTTCTGATAATTAACAGCCAGTTTACTGTGTGGTTCAGCAACGACAATTGGCACACCATCATCGCTTTGTTCACGAATATGGATGTGTAACGGCACTTGTCCCAGCAACTGCACACCTTGTTGCTGTGCCATTTTAATACCGCCACCTTCGCCGAAAATCATCTCTTTGTGCCCGCATTTACTGCAGATGTGGTAACTCATATTCTCAATCACACCCAACACCGGAATATTCACTTTTTCGAACATGGATATCCCTTTGCGGGCATCAATTAATGCCAGATCCTGCGGTGTGGTGATCACCACCGCGGCGGTGGTTGGCACCTGTTGCGCAATCGTGAGCTGAATATCACCGGTTCCCGGCGGTAGATCTGCAATCAGATAATCCAGCTCGCCCCAACGGGTATCATACAAAATCTGGGACAGTGCCTTACTGGCCATCGGGCCGCGCCAGACAGCGGCTTCGTGTTCCGGTACTAAAAAGCCGATACTGTTACATACCACAGAATGCGCTTTGACTGGACGCATGTATTTTTCATCAATAATTTCAGGATGCGCGTTGGGTTTGCCCAACAATAAAGGGATCGACGGACCATAAATGTCAGCATCTAATAAACCAACCCGAGCACCTTCCTGATGTAATGCCAATGCCAGATTAACCGCGGTCGTTGATTTACCCACACCACCCTTTCCAGAACTTATGGCGATCAAATTACGCACCCCGGGAATGGGCGGCACCGTATTTTGACGGGCGATACTTTCGACCATGATATCGGTTTGCCAATCTATCCGGCTAATATCAGCGACCTGACGAATGCGTTCATCTAACAGCGTTTGGATCTCTTCTCCCCACGATGATCCGGCAAACGGTAACTGAATATGAATATGCAGTTTGCGATCAACAAGTTCGATTTTTTTTACAAAACCGGACGACAATAAATCCTTCTCCCAGGCTGCAGGTTTAAATTCACTTAACAGCTGGCGTACAGTTTCAATCACAAAGACCCCCTTGATGGAGCAAATCATAGATTAATGCGCGAGATAACAGCCATTGAGCCTAGGCAGTCAGAGCGTAATTCAGGTAACATTGCCATTATTTTCATTCAAAACAAAGTCAGAACACTATGTCGAGCGCATCAAGAAATATTCTGGTTACCTGTGCCTTACCTTACGCCAACGGTTCTATTCATCTCGGACATATGCTGGAACATGTCCAGGCTGATATCTGGGTTCGTTTTCAACGCATGCGCGGGCATAACATTCATTTTATCTGTGCCGATGATGCCCACGGCACACCAATTATGCTCAAAGCGCAGCAACTGGGCATTACCCCCGAAGAAATGATTGCGGCTGTTTCCGAAGAGCATCAAACCGATTTCGCGGGTTTCAAAATCAGTTTTGATAACTATCACTCTACTCACAGCGATGAAAATCGTCACTTCTCTGAATTGATCTATACGAAGCTGAAAGAGAATGGGTTCATCAAGAGCAAGACTATTTCTCAACTGTACGATCCGGAAAAGAATATGTTCCTGCCGGATCGCTTTGTGAAAGGCACTTGCCCGAAATGTAAAGCAGCCGATCAATACGGTGATAACTGTGAGGTTTGCGGTGCAACCTACAGCCCGACTGAGCTGATCAACCCAAAATCAGCGGTATCTGGTGCGACACCGGTCATGAAAGACACCGAGCATTTCTTCTTCGATTTGCCACAGTTCGCCGACATGCTACAGGCATGGACGACATCTGGTGCTTTGCAGGAAGAGATCTCAAACAAACTGAACGAATGGTTCACTTCGGGTTTGCACCAGTGGGATATCACCCGTGATGCGCCTTATTTCGGTTTTGAAATTCCGGGCGCACCAAACAAATTCTTCTATGTATGGCTAGATGCGCCAATCGGTTACATGGGTTCTTTCAAAAACTTGTGTGACAAACGTGGCGATATCGATTTTGACGCGTTCTGGGGTCAAAACAGCAATGCTGAGTTGTACCATTTCATCGGTAAAGACATCGTTTATTTCCACAGCCTATTCTGGCCAGCAATGCTGGACGGCGCCGGTTTCCGTAAACCAAGTAACGTTTTCGTGCATGGTTATGTGACTGTGAATGGCGCGAAGATGTCTAAATCTCGCGGCACCTTCATCAAAGCGTCCACTTATCTGCAACATCTGGACCCTGAATGTCTGCGTTACTACTATGCGGCCAAACTGAACAACCGCATCGATGATCTGGACTTGAACCTCGATGATTTCGTGGCGCGCGTAAACAGCGATGTGGTGAATAAGCTGGTTAATCTGGCATCGCGTACCGCTGGGTTTGTCACTAAACGTTTAGATGGCAAACTGGCTGATACTCTGTCTGAACCCGCACTGTATGCGACCTTTACTTCCGCCAGCGAACGAATTGCCGATGCTTACGAAAATCGTGAGTTCAGCCGCGCTATTCGTGAAATCATGGCATTAGCGGATGAAGCTAACCGCTATGTTGATGAAAAAGCGCCATGGGTAATTGCTAAACAGGAAGGTCAGGAGGCTGAACTGTCGGCAGTTTGCTCAACAACACTGAATTTGTTCCGTGTGTTGATGACCTACCTGAAACCGGTCATGCCGGAACTGGCTGCCCGTGCCGAAGCATTCCTGAATGTGACGCTAGATTGGGCTGATATTGAACAGCCGCTGCTGGCGCACACAGTTGCTCCGTTCAAAGCGCTGTTTAACCGCATTGACCCGGTGAAAGTTGCTGCGATGGTTGAAGCTTCAAAAGAAGAACAACAAACGGCAGTGCCAAAAGCCACTGGCCCCTTAGCCGATGAACCAATTGCACCAGAAATCTCTTACGATGATTTTGCTAAACTTGATCTACGTGTTGCGCTGATTAAAAAAGCAGAAGCCGTACCTGAAGCCGACAAGTTACTGCGTTTACAGCTGGATCTGGGCGGTGAAACACGCCAGGTATTCGCAGGCATTAAATCCGCGTACTCTCCTGAACAATTGGAAGGCAAATTGACAGTGATGGTCGCAAATCTGGCACCACGCAAGATGCGTTTTGGTATGTCAGAAGGAATGGTTCTGGCAGCAGGCCCTGGTGGCAAAGACCTGTTTGTTCTCGAACCGCACGAAGGCGCACAGCCTGGCATGCGTGTTAAATAATTAAGGAACACCACATGAAATTAACAACACTGGTTACAGCACTGTTAGGTGGAATGCTGACCTTCAGTTCAGTGGCTGCTGAAATGAGCCCGACTGAACAAGCCAACATTGAAAAAGTAGTACATCAATACTTGGTTGCACACCCTGAAATCCTGATAGAGATGTCGAATGCACTGCGAGCAAAACAAGAAACTATGCAAGCAGAGACGGATAAAGCGTTGCTGAAAAAACATGCTAATCAGATCTTCCAACAAGCTGATGATCCTGTTGCTGGTAATCCTCAGGGCAGTTTGACTATTGTTGAATTCGTCGACTATAACTGCGGTTACTGTAAACGTTCGGCGCCATTGGTTCAGGAGTTGCTGAAAAAAGACAAAGAAATTCGTTATATCTATAAAGAATTTCCTATTCTGAGCGACACCTCAGTCTATGCATCAAAAGCCGCCTTGGCAGTAAATGCACTGTACCCAGAAAAATATGAAGCTTTTCATAATGCGCTGATGGCACACCAAGGTGCACTCAAAACAAATGATGATGTCGTCAGCATCGCTAAATCCTTAGGTTTGGATTGGAGCAAAATTTCAGTCAAAGCCAATGACCCTGCCATTGATAAAAAGATTGCAATGAACCATGCCATGGCTCAGACATTAAATATCACCGGAACACCAGCGTTCATCATTGGTGACCAATTATTACGCGGTGCCCCGCAATCGCTGGAAATGCTGGAAGACAGCGTTAAACAAGCCCGCAGTAAATAACCTATCTACAGCGCGGGGATTTATCCCCGCTCTTTTTTATACTCCACAGGTGTAATTTGAATAAGCTGACTGTTGATTTAGCCGCATTTATGCGTGACTACTGGCAAAAAAAGCCAACCGTATTACGAGGTGCTTATGCCCCTTTCGTTGATCCTATTACGCCGGATGAGCTGGCAGGGTTAGCGACCGAAGAACAAGTAGAAAGCCGTTTGGTTACTTTTGCTGATGGCAAATGGAGTGCTCAACATGGTCCATTTGAAGATTATAGCCAACTGGGTGAAAGTCATTGGGCCCTGCTCGTTCAGGCTACTGATCACTGGATCAAACCCGTTGCCGATTTAATCACCCCATTCCGTGGTTTACCAAATTGGCGTATCGATGATGTCATGATTTCCTACTCCGTCCCTGGTGGTGGTGTTGGCCCTCATATTGATCAATATGATGTATTTATCATTCAGGGTAGTGGCAGTCGCCGCTGGCGAGTAGGCAGCAATACACCGGCTGAACAATTCGTCGCAACACCGGGTCTGCTGCATGTAAATCCATTTGAACCAATCATTGATGTTGAGTTACAACCTGGCGACATTTTATATATTCCGCCAGGATTCCCGCACGATGGTTATGCCATCACCGAAGCCATGAGTTATTCGATTGGTTATCGTGCACCAAATCAACAGGATCTGTTTTCCTCCTTTGCAGATTTCTTGTTGCAGGAAGATGCCGGTCAATTACGTTATGCCGATCCAGATCGTGAACTGACGAATGAACCCGGTTTAGTGTCAGCCAAAGATGTAAATGATATTCGCATGCTGATGCAATCGCTGTTACAAGATGAGCAATTTTTTTCAGCATGGCTGGGTACACAATTAAGCCAAGCAAAACACGAACTGAATATTCTGACTTCCGATGAGTGGGATTTGATCCCTGATGAGCTTATCCCTGCGCTCGAAGCGGAAGATGAGCTTTATCGTTTGGGTGGATTACGTTGCCTCTATTTCCGTGCATTACCTGATGTCTGTTTCGTCAACGGCGAAAAAATGCAGATCCCAGAAGGTGGTCAAGAATTAGCGCATTTGATGTGTAACAGCACCGTATTGACCTTAGAGAACCTGCAGCCTTATCTGGACAACCCAGTTCTGGTCGAATGGATTTGCCACTGGTTCAATCAAGGCTACTGGTATCTGGCCTCAGACGCCGAAGAGTAAGTGTTATCTCACTCCAGCGCCTAAAGCCTGCTGCATGACATATTAATTCAGCAAATAACGAACAGCGGTGCGCATATTCGATGCGCGCCCTTTAATACTGCCTAAGCAATCACTTGCCAGAAACTCACCACCGCTAGACTCAATTTTCACTTCGCCCACACGACATGGCCAGCCTTTCGCATCCTGAATGCGGATCATCCATTGTTGCCCTACACGCTCTTCTGCAAACACGCCTGGGTACACTTCATGTCCTACATAAAAACCATTCACAAAAACACTCATAATGCGCTCCTGCTGACCGATGTCTGTTGATAAAGTTGATGCTTAAATAAGCATTCCTGACGACAGAGATAATCTACTGTATTTATATACAGTATTGCAAGATTATTTTTTGATCTCTCTATTCCTGAGTAAATGTTTGTTTTTTAGCAAATGAAAAAACAATCGTGTAGCCACACAGGCGCGGTGGACCGCACGATTGCGATATACAAGAGATGAACTAATATGACGCCACACAGCTAGGTGTGTGACCTTTGGATAGGACAGTTGGGCTAATTAATTAGGGCTGTTTCGCCATTGGCGTGGGCTGATATTAAACCAGCGGCGGAATGCACGAGAAAATGCACTCACCTCAGAATAACCCAGCAACAATGCCATATCTGATATTGATAGCTGATTTTGTTGCATATAACGCGTGGCCATTTCACATCGGAGTTTATCTACCAATGTAGAAAAACTGATGCCCTCTCTTTTCAAGTTCCGTTGCAAAGACCATGTTGATAGCCCCATTTTTGTTGCAACATCATCTAAATTGGGTTCGCCATGCATCATCTGCAAACGCACTTGAGTGCGAGTTTGAGCGATGAGATCTTGGTTGTCTGTTGTGCGATTTAGCTGCCGAATTGTCTGGCGTAACACCATCAACAATGCAGTATCACTTTCTGGCATTGAACAGCGCAGCAAATCAACTTTAGGAATAATCAATGAGTTGTAAGGCTGCTCAAACCAAACGGGAGCATCAAAGACTTTACTGTGTTCGTGCCATTGTTCAGGGCGAGGATGTTCAAAATGCACTGCACGCGGTGCCCAATTTTTTCCTAAAGCATAACGAATTACATTTAAGAACATACCCAGGGTTAATTCTGCATCTTGTCGACGACACAAGATCGCGCCATGGCGAACCTGATAATCGAGACGCCAACAATCACCAATATCGACCATTTGAGTCAATGTATGGTGCTGGTGCCATTGGAAGTCCGTAGTCATATTATGTAGCGCATCCGTCAATGTCGGCGAACTGAGCCCGATATAACCGATCAAACCAAGCGATTGCGGTTTAAATTGTTTACCGTAATAAAGACCAAAGTTATCAACGCCAGAATAGTGGGCCGCCTCTTCCATGACTCGGCAGTAATTAACCAAATCAAGACTCAACGTTGGGTTAGCGAGCAATTCAGGGTTAATACCGCTTACCCCGAAAATACGATCGACATCACCACCATTTGAGCAGATAAAATCACTCAGCCCAGTTGCTGCTGCAGATAATACGCCTCGGTTACTGTCAAATGCGTCTGAGATCATGCCTGTCAGTGCAGATTGACGTGCAGATATGTTCATAATTACCTCTCTAAACGCATAAACGAAATACTTAGCTAGAGATAAGCAATAAATGAACCAATTATTAAGCTTTTAAATATCAATCGGTTAAATAAAAATTATTGCTGATGCGATTCAATTTGGTGCGTAATGCCCATATTTGTTTCAAAACACGAATATCGCGTTTGTTCCAGATACCCAACCTCTTCTCTTTGTCTCGGATATTTGCCTCTGAAATACATAAAGTTGACTTTAGAGAACAAAAATCACCATCCTCACGTCAAGTTTTCTGATTTTGCTGGGAGCAAGATCACACTACGCAAAGGGGTATACCTTTTGCTTTAGTGATTACGACTCCCAACTCTGTCGCAGAAAGACAGATGGATCAATTAAACAGAGGTACACATCTATGCAAAAGGACATTGCTGCTCCGAGCTTAAAACGGACACTGGGCAAATTTCATCTTTGGGGAATTGCTGTTGGTTTAGTTATCTCAGGGGAATACTTTGGTTGGAGTTATGGTTGGGCACAAGCTGGCACGTTAGGCTTCATGGTAACGGCGCTGCTAATTGCTGCTATGTATACCGCATTCATCTTCAGCTTTACTGAATTAACCACATCAATTCCGCATGCCGGCGGTCCGTTTGCTTACGCATATCGCGCGTTTGGCCCTGTCGGTGGTTATGTTGCCGGCTTTGCAACACTGGTAGAATTTGTCTTTGCGCCGCCAGCTATTGCCATGGCGATTGGTGCTTATCTGAATGTTCAATTTCCTACGATTGATCCAAAAATGATCGCCGTAGGTTCTTATCTGGTCTTTATGGCGCTCAACGTGGTCGGCGTCAGCATCGCTGCAACCTTTGAATTATGCGTCACCATTCTGGCCATTATTGAATTACTGGTCTTCATGGGTGTGGTATCACCGGGTTTCTCTGTCGCTAACTTTGTTGCGAATGGTTGGGCTGGCAGCAACGAATTCTCTGGCTCTGCTATTTCTGGTATTTTCGCAGCCATTCCCTTTGCTATCTGGTTCTTCCTGGCTATTGAAGGCGCTGCCATGGCAGCCGAAGAAGCAAAAGACCCGAAAAAAACCATTCCTGTTGCATTTATTGCCGGCATTCTGACCTTGGTCGTTCTGGCAATTGGTGTCATGGTCTTTGCCGGTGGTGCAGGTGACTGGAGCAAATTAGCTAACATCAACGATCCATTACCTCAAGCCATGAAAATGATTGTTGGTAACTCCAGTGGCTGGTTACACATGCTGGTCTGGTTAGGTCTGTTTGGTCTGATTGCCTCTTTCCACGGCATCATCATGGGATATTCCCGTCAAATCTTCGCTTTAGCGCGTGCTGGTTTCCTGCCTAAACCATTGGCAGCCATTAACAGCCGTTATCAGACTCCTCACTGGGCTATTTTAGCTGGTGGCGTGATCGGTATTGCTGCAATTTTTTCTGACAACCTGATCGTGATTGGTGGCCAGCCATTAACCGCGAATATCGTAACCATGTCGGTATTTGGCGCTATCGTGATGTACATCATCTCTATGGCTGCGCTGTTCAAACTGCGTGTTACTGAACCAAAACTGGAACGTCCGTTCTCTGCACCACTCTATCCTTTTGCACCCGCATTGGCGCTCGTGTTAGCTGTGGTATGTCTGGTAGCCATGACCTATTACAACACGCTGTTGGCAATGATTTTTGCTGGCCTGTTTATCGCTGGGTTCATCTATTTCAAAGCAACTCACAGCACAGATACGATGCAGGCAGGTAACGAATTACTGCAAGCTCAAAATTCATAAGATTTCCACCCCATAGACTTTGCCACCGCTTGCGGTGGCTTTTTTAAAGCCCATAAAAAGGAATCAGTATGTATCGGACGACCATTGGCCAACGTACTTATCAGTTTCCTGATCTGAAAATTTTGATGGCAAAAGCCAGCCCGGCACGTTCTGGCGATTATCTGGCTGGTGTAGCTGCCGCAACCGCCGAAGAACGTATGGCTGCCAAGATCTGCCTAGCCGATCTGCCGTTGAAAGCATTTTTACAAACAGCCTTAATTCCTTATGAAGAAGATGAGATCACTCGACTCATTTTCGATGAGCATGATCTAGCCGCATTTTCTTTGATTAGCCATCTTACTGTGGGTGATTTTCGTGACTGGTTGTTAAGTGAGCAGGCTGATAGCCTCACTTTAGCGCGATTAGCACCGGGATTAACGCCAGAAATGGTTGCGGCAGTCAGTAAATTAATGCGCAATCAAGATCTGATCCTGGTCGCTAAAAAATGTCGAGTCATCACAAAATTCCGCAACACGATCGGTTTACCCGGCCGTTTGAGCGTGCGTCTGCAACCAAATCACCCGACCGATGCTTTATCAGGTATTGCAGCCGCTATGTTAGATGGTTTGTTGTATGGCAGTGGTGATGCAGTGGTTGGCATCAACCCAGCGACAGACAGCTTGCCAGGTTTAGCCAAACTCAACTATATGCTGGATGACGTGATCCAACGCTTTGAGATCCCCACTCAATCGTGTGTGCTGACTCATGTCACTAACACCATTGAGTTGATCAATCGTGGTGTTCCCGTCGATTTGGTATTTCAATCCATCGCGGGTACTGAAAAAGCCAATTCTGGCTTTGGTGTTAACCTATCAATTTTGGCGGAAGCAGAAGCTGCCGCACAAAGCCTGAATCGCGGCACGATTGGCAAAAACGTGATGTATTTTGAAACCGGACAAGGCAGTTGTCTGTCGGCAAATGCGCATTTTGGTGTCGACCAACAAACGTGTGAAGCACGAGCCTATGCCGTAGCCAGAAAATTCAACCCTCTACTGACCAACACCGTGGTTGGTTTTATCGGCCCGGAATATCTTTATGATGGTAAACAGATCATTCGTGCCGGATTGGAAGACCATTTCTGCGGTAAATTATTGGGCGTGCCATTAGGCTGTGATGTTTGTTATACCAATCACGCAGAAGCCGATCAGGATGATATGGATACATTGCTGACACTCTTAGCCG
Organism: uncultured Tolumonas sp.; assembly: GCF_963676665.1. NCBI lineage: Bacteria > Pseudomonadati > Pseudomonadota > Gammaproteobacteria > Aeromonadales > Aeromonadaceae > Tolumonas > uncultured Tolumonas sp. The sequence goes on along the minus strand of NZ_OY781378.1, from coordinate 1,579,063 downwards.
CGGCAGGTTTAACCTTCCTGATTGGCGTGCCGGGCGCGGACGATATTATGCTGAATTACCAAAGCACCTCGTTCCATGATGCGCTCTATATTCGCGAATTACTCGGTTTGAAACGTGCACCAGAATTCGATAGCTGGCTGGAAAAAATGCGCTTGATCGATACGCACGGCCATTTGTTAGATCCATCCAAACAGCATCCACTGCTGACGCAGTTACCTTCTCTCGGGAGCGCAGCATGAGTAAAAATGTGATCCATCAAAACTCGTGGGATGAATTGCGTCAATTTACGGCGGCACGTATCGCGCTTGGGCGTACAGGCAATAGTCTGCCCACCAAAGAATTACTGAAATTTGGTCTCGCGCATGCGCAAGCGCGTGATGCCGTGCATTTGCCTTTTGCTGCTGATTCGCTGGCCGCTGAGTTGTATGAACAAGGTTTTACCACGTTACAAGCGCACAGCGCTGTTCCCGATCGCGAGACATATCTGCGCAGACCCGATTTGGGGCGTCAGCTTTCTACAGAATCGCGGGAATGGCTGAAACAGCATGCCCAGCCGATCGAGTTGGTGATCGTCGTTGGCGATGGATTATCGTCGACCGCAATACACCGTAATACAGTGCCATTTTTACTGGAGTTACGCCCACGTCTTGAAGCGTTGGGTATTACCATTGGGCCAGTTGTCTTAACTAAACAGGCCCGTGTCGCTATCGGCGATGACATAGCAGAAGCACTGCAGGCAAAAGCAGTTGTCGTACTGATTGGCGAACGCCCCGGCTTATCTTCCCCTGACAGTTTAGGCGTTTACCTGACATGGGCACCGAAAGTCGGATTACTCGACTCCGAACGTAACTGCATCTCTAATGTTCGCCCGGAAGGGCTTAACTATCCCGAAGCTGCGCACAAGCTCAGTTGGTTATTAGCGGAAATGTTTCGTCGTCAATTAAGTGGGGTTGCGTTAAAAGATGAAAGTGATGATGCAGCAGATATTCTTTTGACTTCTCAAACATCAGCTACACTAAATATTGTAACCGTCATTGATTGAACCCCTTGTTGTGGTGTTGGTGTTTTGAATCCTCGTTGTTCGATGTATTTAAGGAGCTTAATGCTCCTTTCTTTTTTTGATTTTTCAGATCAAAACCACTCACCAATCCGTATTTTTTTGACATACATCATATTAAGTTGACGGCCGATTCAAAAATGATGTAATTTTACTACATCTTTTCAGGTGGAGACTGTACCTATGAAAATCGCATTATTTAGTGCTAAAGCATACGATCGTGATTATTTTGAGCAAGCCAACCAACAATTTGGTTATGTTATCGATTATTTTGATGTTCGTTTGGATGCAAAAACTGCACGATTAGCCCACGGTTATCCGGTTGTTTGTGCATTTGTTAATGATGATCTCTCACGTCCGGTATTAACTGATCTGGTAAACAACGGCACTCGCCTGTTAGCAATGCGTTGCGCTGGTTATAACAATGTTGATTTAGTCGCGGCCAAAGAGTTAGGTCTGACTGTTGTGCGCGTTCCTGCCTATTCGCCGGAAGCCGTTGCAGAACACAGTGTCGGCCTGATGATGACGTTGAATCGTCGCATCCATAAAGCCTATCAACGCACCCGCGATGCTAATTTTGCCCTCGATGGTTTAGTGGGTTTTAACATGTTCGGCAAGACTGCTGGCATTATCGGTACAGGTAAGATCGGTATCGCAACATTAAGAATTTTAAAAGGTTTTGGTATGCGTTTGCTGGTAAATGATCCATTCCAAAATCAAGCAGCTATTGAATTAGGCGCTGAATATGTCGATCTGGACACTCTATTCCGCGAGTCAGATGTGATCAGTTTGCATTGCCCGCTATTTCAGGAAAATTACCACCTGTTAAATTCACAATCATTCGCCAAAATGAAAAAAGGTGTGATGATTATTAATACCAGTCGTGGTGCGTTACTGAATTCTCAAGATGCCATCGAAGCATTGAAACAAGGTAAAATCGGAGCTCTTGGTTTAGATGTCTATGAAGAAGAAAGCGAACTCTTTTTTGAAGATAAATCGAACGAAGTGATCACCGATGATACCTTCCGCCGTCTTTCTGCCTGCCATAATGTGTTGTTCACTGGTCATCAGGCATTTCTGACGCGCGAAGCGCTGCTGTCTATTGCCGGAACGACATTAAATAACGCCAAAATCTTTGCTGCCAATGAAAAAAGCGGTAATGAAGTGGAGTAAATTTACAACATTTTAACATTTATATCGGGAAGCACATGCTTCCCTTTTTTATCTTAAATAAATACATACATTTCCTGCATAAAAACTTCTTTGATCTGACTCGCAAATTAACTTGCACACAGCTGATCAGCCCTCTAGAATCGCGCGGATTTTTACATAAACCTAACGTTCATCAGGATGATGAACCCTTTAAGCGTTATTACTGGAGAACTTCTCGTGAGCGAAAAATTGGCAAATCCAGCACCATTGGGTCTGATGGGTTTTGGTATGACCACTGTGCTGCTGAACATCCATAATGCAGGCTTCTTCCCAATCAGCGCCATGATTCTGGCAATGGGTCTGGCATATGGCGGTATGGCGCAAGTGATTGCAGGTATTCTTGAATTCAAAAAAGGTAATACTTTCGGTCTGACTGCTTTTACCTCTTACGGTTTCTTCTGGATCAGTCTGGTATTCCTGATCCTGATGCCAAAATGGGGTTGGGCTGATGCAGCAAACGAAACCTCTATGGGTTGTTACCTACTGATGTGGGGTATCTTCACTCTGTTCATGTTCTTTGGCACGCTGAAAGGCCCGAAAGCACTGCAGGTGGTATTCGGTACTCTGGTTGTATTGTTCTTCTTGTTGGCCGCTAAAGATTTCACCGGTAACGCAGCATTAGGTACATTTGCTGGTTTCGAAGGTATTTTCTGTGGTGCATCTGCAATTTATCTGGCTATGGCTGAAGTGTTGAACGAAAAATTCGGCCGCACCATTCTGCCAATCGGTGAAGCTCAAGCTCACTAAGCTTATAAAGCATCTAAAAAAACGCCGCATATTGCGGCGTTTTTTTATGATTCGCGTAAATTTCACCTATAAAAAAGCCGACTGAAATTAGTCGGCTTTTTACTATCAGCAAGAAATCAATGCAATTTCAGGCGTGGACGCAGAATTCGGTTCAACTGGCCAACCAACATAATCAAACCAGTTTTGACATACCCGTAAAGTGCAACTTGGTGCATACGATATAAAGAGATATACATCATACGAGCGATGCGACCCTCAATCATCATAGACCCACGCATCAGGTTACCCATCAAGCTACCAACCGTTGAGAAGTTACTCAGCGACACCAATGAGCCGTAATCGACATACTGATATGCTTTTAATTCGCCACCATTGATCTGTGCCAGAATATTTTTCATGGCCTGAGTTGCCATCTGATGAGCAGATTGTGCGCGTGGCGGAACCAGTTTTCCATCTTCCATGGCACAGGCAGCACAGTCACCAATCGCATAAACATGATCGTCAATGGTGGTTTGCAGCGTGCCTTTTACGACCAATTGGTTGGCACGGTTAGTTTCCAGCCCGCCAATTTCTTTCAGGAAATCAGGTGCTTTAACACCGGCAGCCCAAACCATCAAATCTGCTTCGATCAGCTCGCCATCTTTGGTCATTAAGCCTTTATCGGTCGCTTCACTCACAAACGTCGCAGTGCGGATATCAACACCCAACTCGGTCAGTTCATGATGCGCGGCACCAGAAATACGCTCTGGCAGCGCAGGCAGAATACGTGGGCCAGCTTCAACTACAGTTACTTTCAAGCTGCGACGAGACAGGTTTTTATAACCATATGCCGTCAATTCTTCAACTGCATTATACAATTCAGCAGAAAGCTCAATACCGGTGGCACCAGCACCCACGATAGCGATCTTGATATTGCCATCTTGCGGAATATCAGTGTTGCTAGTAGTTCGTGAGCCAGCGAAACGCAGGAATTTATCCATCAAAATATTATGGAAACGGAATGCCTGATCAGCACTATCCAGAAAAATACAATGGTCACGCACACCTGGTGTATTGAAATCGTTAGAAACTGATCCCAGCGCCATTACCAGGTAGTCATATTCAATTTCGCGTTCACCTAATACTTCTTCGCCTTTTTCACCAAAAATTGGTGCCAGTACGATACGTTTTTCCTGACGTTTAATATCAGTCAATGTGCCTAATTGGAATTCAAACGCATTGTGGCGGGCCTGAGACTGATAGCTTAATGCATCAACACCAGCATCCAGCGAACCAGCTGCAACTTCATGTAGCAACGGTTTCCATAAATGGGTACGGTTGCGATCAACTAACGTGATCTGAGCCTTACCTTTTTTACCCAATTTACGTCCCAGACGTGTGGCCAATTCAAGACCACCTGCACCACCACCAACAATGACAATTTTGGTCATACCAGAAGCACCTTTTTTATTACATATGTTAAGGAATAGTTACGCTTCCTCAAAAATCATCTGACATCATCCAGCATTCTTGAATGCTTTTATAAGCTGTAGATGTGACGACAGATCCTTGAACTTATGGGATTGTTGCTCATCCCATACAATGTCGTAATATTCTTTCAGCTCACTTGCTGTGCGGCTATTATCCATGACTTCATCGTTAACAGAAAGGATACAAATGCACTTTCTTGCATTTTTTTTACGAAATTCAGTTACACATTTAGAAGCGATATCAACATATTCTTCCGGACGAGCGATCTTTCCTTGCATTGTTTCTTCAGGAAAAAGATTCGGATTAAACATGACTTGGCGAATACCGCAGAGATAACCAATGCGCTCACTCCAATAACCGCCCAGACCCACACCACAGATCAACGGTGCAGGATCATCGGACGTTGTAATTTGACGATGCACTTCCTTTAACAGATGGCTCATATCCTGACGAGGATAAACTGTACTGTAGCTAACCATACGTACATCCGGGTCAATAAATTGTAATTGCAATACTTTTTCATAATTGCCAGGACTGGTAGCATCAAAACCGTGCAGATAAATAATCATGTTGGATCCCTCTCAATCAACAACCTTGTCAGGAATTCACCATAGCAGGTCTCCTGCTATGGGGTCAGTTCAAAGCCCCGAAAGGCTGCTTAAGATCAAAAATATGATATTAATTAACATACTCTTCAACAAAGCGGCGGATTCTGTTTTGCGTGTTTTGCCAGCGAGATGACGATATGAGTCGGGACCAATCACCTTGGTTTTTACTTAATAATGACTCTGCACTGCTAGAAGGTGGATTTTTTAATCCATCAAGAATAGCAACTGCACCAGCCCGGTTATTGCAGGCCAGTAACATGTCACAACCGGCATCTAAGGCTGCTTGTGCTCGTTCTGGATATCCGCCAGCGACCGCTGCGCCTTCCATCGTCAGATCATCGCTGAAAATAACTCCCTTGAAACCAAGCTTTTTGCGTAATATTTCCTGCAACCAAAAACGGGAAAAACCAGCTGGATGTTCATCAATCTCGGTATAAATCACATGTGCTGGCATGAGCGCATCTAATTTTCCCGTCGGAATTAACTGTTTAAATGGCACCATATCCGTTGCATCTATTTCCTCCCACGAACGATGGTCTCGCGGGCTTTCGACATGAGAATCGGCTCTAACGCTACCATGCCCGGGGAAATGTTTACCTGTTGCTTTCATTCCAGCCTGGTGCATGCCATCAATAAATGCAGAAGCCAGCTCAATCACTTGCTGTGGGTCGCTGCTAAAACTACGGTTTCCAATAACATTGCTACCACGTTCTAAATCCAGCACTGGGGCAAAACTTAAATCGATATCATGGGCCAGCAGTTCAGCCGCCATTAACCAACCACAATCTGTTGCTAAACTTGTGGCCTGATTACTGGCATTATGCAAAAGCCCCATTGGTGGAATGCGGGAAAAGCCATCTCGAAACCGTTGAACCCGACCGCCTTCATGGTCAACAGCAATCAGCAAGGGTTTAGCGGCCGCTTGTCGTATTGCGGCTACCAATGCCGATAATTGTGCCCGATCATGATAATTGCGGGTAAATAAGATCAAACCACCCACTGTTGGGTGTGCCAGCATTTCACGTTCTTCAGCGTCCAGTTCACAGCCCTGAACATCTAACATCAAAGGACCCATTAAGTTGTCGCCTATGATTAAAGGAATGATTTCTTAACTACTATTCTATATATAGGGAGGCAGGAAGTGTTACCATTTGTGTATATCAGGATTATTTGTATCCGATTATGTTTTCTTTAATTTGCATCTGCGTAATGTGTTTCGATATTTATACAAGGAGAGTAAGCCATGGCTACACTGGATGAGATCCGCAATTCCATTAACGAGATTGACACCCAGTTGCTCGCTCTTTTTGCCAAACGTCGTGCAATCAGTATCGAAGTGGCTAAAAATAAATTATTTAGCCAACGTCCGATTCGGGATCAACGGCGAGAACAAGAGCTACTGGCATATCTGACTCAGGTTGGTCACCCAATGGGCCTTTCTGCTCATTTTATTCAACAGGTATTCCAATTAATTATCGAAGATTCTGTATTAATTCAGCAGGATTTTGTGCAACAACAGAAAAACCCTGAGCACACAGATGCAGGCAACAGCGTTGCTTATTTAGGGCCATTAGGATCATATTCCAGCCTTGCAGCCCGTAAATTCCTTGGCCGCCAGTTATCTGATATTCGCGAAATAAGTTGCAGCAGCTTTAATCAGGTTTTTCATGAAGTAGAAAGCGGCGCTTGTCAGTATGGGGTATTGCCCATCGAGAATATGACATCCGGTTCTATCAATGAAGTTTATGATTTGATGCAACAGACCAGCCTCTCGATTGTCGCTGAACTAACCTACCCAATTGATCATTGCCTGCTGACAGCAGTGGATACCAATATAAACGATATTGAAGTTATCTATGGGCATCCGCAACCCATCATGCAGTCATCGCATTATCTTGATAGCAACCCGCATATTCGCAAAGTTTTTTGCGATTCATCATCAGCCGCAATGTTGAAGGTCAAAGAACTGGCTTCTCCTAATGCAGCCGCTATTGGCAGTGCGGAAGGTGGTGATATCTACGGTTTAATTAAAATTGCCAGTGGATTAGCTAACCAGCCGGATAACTGTACTCGTTTTCTGATTGTTGCCCGTGAACCAATTAAAGTATCGCCACTGGTTCCGGCAAAAACGACATTCATTATGTCCACAACACAAAAAACAGGTTCACTGGTCGAAGCATTATTAGTATTGCGCAACCACAACATCAACATGACTAAATTGGAATCACGTCCAATTCCTGGAAACCCTTGGGAAGAAATGTTTTACGTTGATGTTGCCGCTAATCTGGAAAGTGATGAAATGCAGGCCGCGATTCAGGATCTACAATCATCAACTCGCTATGTGAAGATATTAGGCTGCTATCCGAGTGAAGACGTTCATCCGGTCAGCAGTCCTACGGCAGAATAAAAAAGCCCCGAAAGGGGCTTTTTTATATTAGCATTTATGGCTTAAGCCATTTTAGCCAAGTATTTGGTCGCCGCCTGATAAGGCAACAGCTTACTATTCATCAATTTGCATATTGCAGATTGTTTTAATGACTTATCTGAATCTAATTGAATAGACTGGCTGATCACAATACAAAGCGATGCGGTACTACCTGGTGATATAACCATCACATCACCGTACATGCATTCTGTCACAACCGAAAAAACCTCACCCAATTCCGGCATATCAGAAAGCATGTTTACATCCTGATAAAACCAGCTCTGGCTGACTAATGGCCGAACATATTTGATAGCAGCAATAGCATTCAGAACAATCTGTACTCGTTCAGGATCAGTAAACGGAAACTCGCCGAGGCATTCAAGGAAATGAAAATAATGCGAGGAATCATCTACAGTAAATGACTCTGTAAATGCTGATTTTTTTTCTAGCTGCTTCGCAGGTATGGCTGCAGTGAACTGCATATCATCCGTTAAATCCAGAAGAATGTTTTGGCGCTGTTCATCAAATATCCAGCGCCAATTTTCATCAGGGACCAATATCATCCGTTTGCTCTCTATCCCGTTTTCCGATGTTATAAAACAATCTAGGATATTTTTCAAACGGACATTGCAAAAATATGCAAATATCAGATGTTATTAACGATATTTTTTACTAAATCAGGGCCGTTATAAATAAAACCGGAATAAATCTGAACTAATTCAGCACCAGCCTGTATTTTTTCTCTCGCCGCCATTGCCGAATCAATACCGCCAACGCCAATAATTGGAATTTGCCCTTTCAGATATTGATGTAACGATCGAATGATTTCTGTACTCTTATTTTGTAATGGTCGGCCACTTAAACCACCAGTTTCAGCTGCGTGCGGCATATCGTGGATCATCTCACGATCCAGAGTGGTATTTGTCGCAATAACACCATCAATCTTATGACGTAATAGTGCTTCTGCAACTTGTTTTAATTCATCTGGCGATAAATCCGGCGCAATTTTTACTGCTAAAGGAACATATTTCTCATGTTGCTCAGCCAGTTCTTTTTGGCGCTCTTTTAGGCTATTTAATAAATCATCAAATGCCTCGCCATATTGTAATTGGCGTAAATTCGGGGTGTTGGGTGATGAAATATTCACCGCAATATATCCAGCATAGTCATATACCTTATCCATACAAATCAGGTAATCGTCTTTGCCATTTTCTATCGGTGTATCTTTATTCTTACCAATGTTAATGCCTAAGATCCCTTTGTAATGGCTCTTTTTGACATTTTCGATCAGATTATCTACGCCTTTATTGTTGAACCCCATCCGATTAATAATCCCCTGAGCAGGAATCACACGGAAAATACGCGGTTTATCATTGCCTGGTTGAGGGCGAGGCGTTACGGTTCCAACTTCGATAAAACCAAAACCCATCGCGCCAAAGGCGTCGATCGCATCGCCATCTTTATCCAAGCCAGCAGCCAATCCGACAGGGTTATCGAACTTCAAACCCATCACTTCAACTGGACGAGAAGGGAGTTTATTACGGAAAAACACCTCAAACGGAGTCCCTCCCATCCATGCCAACTGATGAATCGTTAATTCATGAACAACTTCAGGGTCAAGTTTAAATAGGAAATGACGGACTAACGGGTAATAAAACATCAAGGTCCTCTCTCGAATGCGGTGGAGTTCAGCTTATGTACTTCTCGCCAGCATTTTAGCCCGAAATACGCTTTCTTGCATCTTTATGCAATTTGTGAGAAGGATGTTAAAAATTAAGTAATCGATTTTTAACTGATGCGTTCTATTCTGGAGATCTTATTTGAAGAATCGATCGTTACCCGAAACCGCCCTCGTATCCCAATTTGAGATACAAATGGTTTCAAATGATGAAAAGGAAATTGTAGACGTTGTCCCTGCTCAGTAACTACAGAAACCGCATCTACTCTCCCCTCATAAAACCTCAAAACATCAGTTGGTGATATTGCTAAACGAAATATATACATCATGTGTTAATCAGGCGTGATTACTCACGCCTGTTATTAATGTTATTGAGCTAATGCTCTGGATACCTTTTCAAACAGATCATTAGATAAATCTGTTCGTTCGGCTAATTGCTGTAACTCTTGTTTCATCAATGACTGCCTAACAGTGTCAAAACGTTTGTATTGCAATAATGGCGTAATCAACCTTGCAGCAACTTGCGGGTTAGTCGTGTTCAATTCTTCCAATATTTCTCTAAGAAAACGATAACCTGATCCATCAATCGCATGAAAACGATGTGGATTAGCCGCACTGAATGTTCCAATTAATGCTCGCAAGCGATTTGGGTTTTGCATACTAAAAGAGCGATGGCTTAATAGTGATTTAACTATAGATAAACAATCATCGGCTGGTGATGTAGCTTGGATACGGAACCAGTTATCCATAACCAAACCATCGTGATGCCATTTTGTTTCAAATTCAGTCATCATTTTTTGCAGCACAGGTAATTCTCCCTGCTTCGCTGCCTGCATAGCCGCGAGGATGTCGGTCATATTATCTGCAGCGGCATAGTGTGCAGTGATAATAGACACATCAGATTCATCGCCATTTATTGCCAGATAATTCAAGCACACGGCCACCAAATCTCGTTTCGCTATCTCTTCCTGAGACAGTTGATAATGCCCTGTAGCCTTATTTTGCTGATAAGTGATTGCAAAAACACTATGCAAACGCTTGGCTATTGCTTGTTCCATAAAGCGTCTTACTGTGTGAATAGCATCAACATCAATTTCATCAAACAACTCAGCAATGCTACTTTCCGATGGGAGCCGCATGATCTCGGCGATCAACGATTTATCCAAATCCTGATCACTCAGAATTTCAGCAAAGGAATCTAATAATGCAGGTGATACTTCGAGCGGCTTCTGTTCAATAAAATTCTTTACATTCAATTTAATATATTTATTGATCAGCATTTGTGCAGCATCCCAGCGCGTGAACGCACTACGGGAGTGCCGTAATAAAATTAATAAATCCTGATCATCATAGGCATACTCCAGTTTCACTGGTGCTGAAAAGTCCTGCAATAACGCAATGACTGGTTTTTCAGTTATACCTGTAAACTCAAAAGATTGTTGTTCGGAACAAACGCTCAGCACCTGATCATATTGATCACCCAAATAAACACCATCCTGATCATACAAGGCAATGCTAAGCGGGATATGCAGTGCTAACTTCTCTTTTTGATCTGCCGTTGCTGGCGTGTGCTGCTTTACATGCAACCGATAAGTGCAAGTTGAGGCATCAAACTCATCACTGACCGTTAATATTGGTGTGCCAGACTGAGCATACCAGCGTCGGAAAAGCGTCAAGTCAATGCCGGAGGCATCTTGCATTGCTTGCACAAAATCATCACAAGTTACAGCCTGTCCATCATGACGAGCGACATATAACTTCATCCCTGCCTGGAATTTATCCTCGCCTAAAATGGTGTGTAACATGCGGATCACTTCCGAACCTTTTTCATACACCGTTAGGGTGTAGAAATTGTTCATTTCCATCACGACATCCGGACGGATCGGGTGCGACATAGGCCCTGCATCTTCGGCAAACTGTGGCCCACGAATAATCTTCACATTTCTGATACGGTTAATCGCTCTGGAACCCAGATCGGAGGAAAATTCCTGATCACGAAATACAGTTAACCCTTCTTTTAGGCTAAGTTGGAACCAGTCACGGCAGGTAATACGATTTCCAGTCCAGTTATGGAAATATTCATGACCGATCACCCGTTCAATATCAAAATAATCGGTATCAGTGGCTGATTCAGAATTCGCGAGCACAAATTTGGAATTAAAGACATTTAAGCCTTTATTTTCCATTGCTCCCATATTGAAGAAATCGACGGCAACGATCATGTAAATATCGAGATCGTATTCTAATCCAAAGCGCTGTTCGTCCCATGCCATCGATTTTTTCAGGCTGGCCATTGCATGATGGCTGCGATTTAAATTGCCCTTGTCTACAAATAATTCTAGAGCGACACTCCGGCCACTTTTAGTCTCAAAAGTATCTTTTAGAACATCAAAATCACCAGCAACCAACGCAAATAGATAGCACGGTTTTGGATAAGGATCTTGCCATTGAACCCAATGAGTACCATCGTCGTTATCACCACTGGCAATACGATTACCATTCGACAGTAAAATTGGATAATTTGTTTTATTGGCAGTAATTTTAGTGGTAAATCGGGCCAAAACATCCGGGCGATCTAAATAATAAGTGATCCGTCTAAACCCTTCTGCTTCACATTGCGTGCAAAATGCACTACCCGATTTATATAACCCTTCCAAAGCGCTATTCGCCTCAGGATTAATTTCAGTCACAATCTGCAATTCAAATAAATCAGGGATATTTTCAATACATAGCTGGTTGTTTTCTATGCGGTATGTGGCTTGTTTTTTGTCTACTAATACGGAATGGAGAATTAGGTTTTCACCATTCAGCAATAAATTATTAACATGGTTGCCTTGACGTTTAACCAAGCTGGTGGCGATCACGGTTGTACGGCTTTCATCCAACAGGATGTCGAGATCAATTTGATCAATCGTGAAATCAGGAGCTGTATAAGCTAAACGGTGTTTTTCCTTCGCTATGGCGTTCATAGCGTTTCCTCCGAAAGAAATCTATTCCATGTCATGAAATCATTATTTACACCATTAGCAAAGTAATTCCTCTTCACTTTTTTACTCTCAGCCAGCATACTGAAGACGGCAGGAAGCATGTTTTATATACATATGTAAGTGTGTATGCGGTGTTTACTATTTTTGTTAAACATCCTTCTTAGTCATAGGCGGAGCAACTCGATTGATTAGTGTATTTCTAGTGGATGATCATGAGCTGGTACGTACAGGCATTCGCCGTATCTTAGAAGATGTTCGTGGTCTTCGTGTGGTTGGTGAAGCAGTGAGTGGCGAGCAAGCAGTTCAGTGGTGTAGAGACAACCAGTCTGATGTCATTTTAATGGATATGAATATGCCAGGCATTGGCGGACTAGAAGCAACCAAAAAAATTCTGCGATTTAATCCTGATACAAAAATAATTGTTTTAACTGTCCAGACTGAGACCCCATTTCCCCTAAAAGTTATGCAAGCGGGCGCATCCGGTTATCTGACTAAATGTTCAGCCCCAGACGAGATGATTCAGGCAATCCGAGCGGTTAATGCCGGTCAACGCTATATTTCTCCGGAAATAGCGCAGCAAATAGCATTAAGTCAAGTAACAACCTCAACAACTGAAAACCCTTTTAAAGCACTTTCTGATCGAGAAATGCAGATCACCATGATGATCACTAAAGGTAATAAAGTTCAAGATATCGCCGAAAGTCTTAACCTAAGTCCAAAAACAGTAAATAGTTATCGTTATCGTTTATTTGAAAAACTTAATATCAATGGTGATGTTGAGTTAACTCGCATGGCTATTCGTTATGGAATTTTGGACGCAGAAACTTTATAGGCATCCAAAGGATCGGCATTGAAAGAGATTAATACATCTGAATTTGATTCGCGTCGATTTCTTAAAGTAGTGACAGAACAGCCCGGTGTCTACCGAATGATGGATAGAACGGGCTGTATCATTTACGTGGGAAAAGCCAAAAATCTCAAAAAGAGATTATCTTCTTATTTCCGTACAAATGTAGACAGCACAAAGACCCGAGCATTAGTCAGCAACATTGCAGACATACAAGTCACCGTTACATTGACGGAAACAGAAGCATTAATATTAGAACATAATCTAATCAAACAGCATCGTCCGAAATATAATATTTTGCTGCGCGATGACAAATCCTATCCCTATATATTTCTATCGTCGCATCAGCACCCCCGCCTGAGCTCACACAGAGGCGCGAGAAAGCAAAAAGGGGAATATTTTGGCCCCTACCCTAGTGGTTATGCCGTCAGGGAAAGTTTGCATGCAATGCAAAAAATCTTTCCAATACGGCAATGTGAAGACTCTTTTTACGCTAACCGTTCACGACCTTGCTTGTTATATCAACTGAAACGATGCAGTGGCCCTTGTGTAGCGGGGCTGATCACTGACGAACAGTATATGGAACAAGTGAATCTCGCCCGACTGTTTTTACAAGGTAAAGATCAGCAAGTGATTGCCTTGTTGGTCGATAAAATGGAAAAAGCGAGCCTCGAATTACGCTTTGAAGATGCCGCCAAATTACGCGATCAAATATTGAATATGCGTAAGATCCAAGAACAACAATCGGTCAGTGGCAACATTCTTGATGATCTCGACATTATTGGTACTGCCGTTCGCAATGGTATTGCCAGTGTGCATGTACTGTTCATCAGGCAAGGAAAAGTACTTGGCAGTCGAAACTATTTCCCCTCCCTGCCCATCGATAGCGATATATCCGAATTGCTTTATGCTTTTGTTCAGCAATTTTATCTTTCTGATATCTCCGGTAAATCATTACCAAAAGAAATCCTGCTGGATAATGAATTAGAAGATGAAGATGGTTTATCAGAAATGCTCAGCCAAATTGCTGGAGTCAAAGTAAGAATCACAAGCAAAACTAGAAGTGAACGAGCACGTTATTGCCAGTTAGCAACGACAAATGCTGAGGCGGCACTGAATAGTAAGCTATCGCACAAAACGACGGTTGAGCAACGTTTCAGGCAGTTGCAAGATGTGCTGAATATCACGACACCCATTCAGCGTATGGAATGTTTTGATATCTCTCATACACAGGGTGAGGCAACAGTGGCTTCTTGTGTCGTGTTTGACCGTGAAGGCCCTAAAAATAGCGAATATCGTCTTTATAATATTGAAGGCATTACTCCCGGCGATGATTATGCGGCGATGAAGCAAGTCATTTACCGGCGTTTTAATAAACAACAAGATGCTGACAAAATTCCAGACATCTTATTTATTGACGGCGGTTTAGGGCAATTACGCCAGGCTGAATCGGTATTGAGCGAATTGTCATCGTTAGCAAATCAAAAACAGCCACGACTTATCGGTATTGCTAAAGGTGAATCAAGAAAGCCAGGGTTAGAAACTCTCATTTTTGGCCAGACTCACGAAGAGATTAACTTACCGGCTGATATGCCGGCGTTGCACCTGATACAGCATATTCGTGATGAATCACACCGCTTCGCGATCACAGGTCACCGACAACGCAGAAATAAGAAAAGAACCGAAAGTTTACTGGAAGGAATTCCTGGTGTTGGAAGTAAACGCCGGCAGATGCTACTAAAATATTTAGGTGGCATGCAGGAGATTATTAAAGCAACCCCTGACGAACTGACAAAAGTACCCGGCATTAGCCCTGCCTTAGCCCGTGTCATTTATGATACCTTACATTAAAAATCATCTGGATAGCGGATCATGCTGAATATACCAAACCTGTTAACTCTATTTCGTCTCGTTCTAATTCCTGTTTTTGTTATCGTTTTTTATTTTCCTGTAGAGTGGAGTTACTTTGCCGCTGCCATTTTTTTTGTTCTTGCCGCAGTTACAGACTGGTTTGATGGTTATTTAGCCAGAAAATTAAATCAAACAACGCCTTTTGGTGCCTTCCTTGATCCGGTAGCCGATAAAGTCATGGTTGCAACCGCGTTAGTGCTTATCGTTGAGCATTACAGTTCTATTTTCGTCACTATCCCTGCCATTATTATGATTGGCCGGGAAATATTAATTTCTGCATTACGGGAATGGATGGCGGAGTTAGGTAAACGCGCTTCTGTTGCCGTTGGTATGGCAGGCAAATGGAAAACAACCATTCAGATGATGTCGTTAACAGGGCTGATCTGGCAATACAATATTTGGATGATCTGGCTTGCTTATGTTTTGTTGTACATTGCTGTTATTTTGACCTTTTATTCCATGATGCAATACCTGAAAGCAGCTAAACCTGAGCTATTAAAAAACGCCCTATAATGTTTTGAATAAAAAATCGCCGAACAAACGTAACAATTCTAAATAGTGTTGACTATCAGTCAGATATCTATAGAATTCACCGCATATTCCGAGCGGGAATAGCTCAGTTGGTAGAGCATAACCTTGCCAAGGTTAGGGTCGCGAGTTCGAGTCTCGTTTCCCGCTCCAAAATACGGCGTGTTAACAAAGCGGTTATGTAGCGGATTGCAAATCCGTCTAGCCCGGTTCGACTCCGGGACGCGCCTCCAGATTTGCCGATGTGGTGAAATTGGTAGACACAAGGGATTTAAAATCCCTCGCTGGTTACAGCGTGCCGGTTCGACTCCGGCCATCGGCACCATTAATATCAAGCACTTAGCTTGAAACGTTCAAAGCAAAACCCCTGCTGGGGAACCGGCGGGGAATAAGCTTAGGGAACGATAGTTATAAACCATCCGCAAAAAAATCCATATTTTACTCAATATCTCCCCATTACTTTTTGTTTAAATCCATTCATTTTTTCGACCAAAACAATACCCTGCCTCGACTGGCAACTATTCCCTATTCCTATTGATTAAACTAATCTGCATAAAAAAGAAACCCGCACTGGGCGGGCTGATATCACACGGTGTGGTTGCAATGTTATTTCCACCATCAACATAACAGAGTTAAAGCTAGATCTATTTATCAGCGAGGAACGTACCTATTCAAAAGTAAAACTAGACTGATAGCTGAGCGTTATGCATCGAATTTAGATAATATTTCATCCACCTCGCAACAGGTATCGTTGATATGTGCGAATGCGCGATCAAGCATAACCTTGCTTGGCTTGCTGGCAATGGATAGCCCCGCAAACATGGCTAGCAACTTGATGGTTTCTATTGATGACTTTATTGCCGAAAGATCATGTACAGATAAATGCTCGTTTGAATCGTTTTTCATTATTAAATATTTCCTTATAAACCAGTTTGTTATATCTCCGCTGAATAAGTTAGACCTATATGATTCTAGTAAAAACAGCAAATATACAAATTTTTCTAATTAATTAGAAATTAACGCAAATAATTGGTTTCGCATAATAAAAGCACGGGCCATGCCGAGAAGAGACATGACCCACTATGAAAAAACCGTATATACAGCAAATAGATAGGGACTACATCGTTAACTGCAAGTTGAAGTTGGCTGGAATAATAAAAAGCAGAGGATGGACTGTGGATGCACTTTCTGCAAAAACAGGGATACCAGTCAGTACAATTTACAGCTGGCTAGACATAGAGCGAACTGAGTTCATGACGTTTGCCGCGGCGAGCGTCGTATGCCGAGCATTGAAAATTTCCGTGCACGAAGTTTTGGCAGATCCCATGTGGATCAGTATCGATAAAAATAGATACCTGTTTGTCAGGCCGTGGATGGAAGAAGATATTGAGATTGTTGAGCTGGTGACTAAATTTTATTTCAACCTGAAAGAGC
Organism: uncultured Tolumonas sp.; assembly: GCF_963676665.1. Classification (NCBI taxonomy): domain Bacteria; kingdom Pseudomonadati; phylum Pseudomonadota; class Gammaproteobacteria; order Aeromonadales; family Aeromonadaceae; genus Tolumonas; species uncultured Tolumonas sp. The sequence continues at coordinate 1,562,159 of NZ_OY781378.1, read as the reverse complement.
TTATCAAAAAGACTGGGTAGCCCGAGGTGCACCCGGACTTCCGCTGTGCCTAAAACGCTTCGCTTTTGGTGAATGAAAATGACGACAGTATTTTATTTCGCAGCCCAAATGTATCTGCGTGGCTGGCATGAGCAAGCCAGCTATGAACAACTGACCTGATCTCTTCCATGCCAACATCACCGCGAGCGTAAGATCTCTGCAGTCGCTTAAGGCTGCGACAAATACGGCTAATTGAGCTTTTCCTCAATCTGCGATGCGTTGGCCAGATGCGATAACCGAGGAAATCTAATGCCCTGCCATACTTGATGGCGACCGGGAATATCTGCGTTTTTTTATTAGTCAGAAGACACAGTTTATTTAGTAGAAAATCTTCAATAATCACGCGGATCTGCTGCAAGTGGTTTTTGTCGTGATGGATAATGCAGAAGTCGTCCATATATCTAATATAGTGCTCTTCTCTTAGCTGATGTTTTACAAATAAATCCAGCTCGCCAAGATATATGTTTGCGAACAACTGGGATGTCAAATTTCCAAGCGGTATTCCCTTCGGGTTAATATCGCCATGATCCGCTGATGAATCGATGATTTCATCAATCAGATCCAGTGTTCTTTGGCATGATATGCGTTTCCGAATTATTTTCTTAAGTATCATGTGGTTAATATTGTAAAAATACCCAGAAATATCCCCCTTGAATACATACACCTCACCATGATCTCTCTTTACCTTTCTCATCATTTCCTGCGCTTTATCTGCACCAAGATGAGTTCCTTTTCCCTGTATGCAGGCGTATGTGTCAGATATAAAGCGAGGGCCGAAACAAGGATATATAGTATCGACAAGGGAATGGTGTAGAACTCGATCGCGGAATGGAAGTGCAGCGCCTATACGATAAACTGGTTCATAAAGAGTGAAATGTCGATACTCTCCGGTTTTCCACGAGCCCCACATTAGGTGGTTTTGTATGTCGATAAGATTGCCTTCAAGGTTATAAGAAAACCGCATCACCTCTTTTCTTGAGCGCTTTCCTTTGCTGGCCTTGCCATAGGCATCCATTAAATTGTCAAAGTCGTAAATTTTTGGATAAATATTATTGAATGTTTTTGCCATAAACCAACAGCCTTTTAATTACGGTTTATAGGGCGGCAGGTCAAACTTCCGCAACGCTCGCTGCTACTGGAATGACCCACCTATTTAGTTTTCCGGCGTGAGCCGTGGATCGTGCGTCCTTTTGATTTAGCACTGTCAGAAAGCCCTTGAGCTTTCAGCTTCTGGCCTATGAATACAAATCAAGAGCGGGACGAGCCCCGATGTTCGTGTTGGTGTTCGAACGCAGGTTGTTCACATTCACCGCGAACAGACCGGCCAAGGCGCCGTTGTTCCAATTGCCACCGCGGATCGCTACTCGTCTATTTGCCGCACAACCCATCTTCGAGTGAAAGGCTAACAGCTTACTAATTGATAATTATTGTAATTTTCCTGATATATGGTATTTACTTTAGATCTTATTGTGCATCTTGTTTGTGAATGGATGGCTTATTACCTGACTCATGCCTCAACCATGCGCCAATCTTTCTACCAATTTCATCATTCTTTATGGCCCAATTGCGGTATTTGTCTGTTGCAATATAACCAAGCTGCCTAGCCACGCGAACCTGACTACGAAGCATGTCTATCTCTATAGCCATATCTTCGAGCGTTGTCTTTTTGTGAAATCGGCGCCCCGCTCGCGTGATCAATCGCAATAAAGACCACATTGATTGCCGTATTTCTGCAGCAAGAACATGGCGTTCCACCCGAGGGAACTGCTTAAGAATAATGTAAGCGTCCTTTATCATCTCTTCGCACTTCTGCCCAATTTCAAGGAAGTGACCATCATGAGGCGTTGTGAGTGCAGGCATATGATCAGAGCTCTTTTCAATTTCATGATCATGAAAACTCGCATCAAACACAGGCTGATGCGTATTGTTGTTTCTGGTCCTTCTCATCACTTATCCCATAAGGCGCAAAAGAAAGGGTGAGCTCTCGCCCACCCCAACAAACAACAAAGTACGAAGATCAGTTTGAAAAAGCGGGACGAGCCCCGAAGGCCGTGTCGGCGCGCGAACGCAGGTTGTACACATTCACCGCGAACAGACCGGCCAAGGCGCCGTCGTCCCAACGGCCGCCGCGGATCGCTACTCGCTCATCGGCCACGTTGTACCAGAAACCGTCACCACCAAGATCAGTGGCCACAGGGTAGGCACCATACAGTTTCAGGGTGACGAGTGCGGCAGCAGAAACAGGGACAGCACCAGGGTTGGTCATCGCTTGCAACTGGCCACCACTTGCCAACACTAACGTATAATTAGCAGTACCTGACGCGGCAATCTTCACTGTATTTGCTGATCCCGGCGCAACCAGCAAGCCTGTCGCACCATCAATCGCCTTCCATGATGCAGAGGTCGCAGTCAAATCAATGGTGCTCATAGCTGCATCGTTATTCGCGATAACCTGCAGCTCACCAGCAACCAATCGGAATCCCGGAGCCCATTCCCATACATTGCCGACTAAATCAGAGATGCCGGCATGGGAGTTGTTATGGCGCCACGCTGCAGGGCCAGAGCCAGTCAGTGTTCGAGCCGTACCGGAAGTAACGCCCGGCAAGGCGCCATCACCGCGCACGCCAGTCTCATAGGTTGCATCAGAACTGCGACCATAGTTAGTGTTGCCACGAGGAATAAAGCCATTTTTCTTACACCACAAGGCCAATCCGTTGTAATCCATGTGAGTAGCCAGACCCCAACCGGCGCCGCAGGCACGCGCGTAAGCAAGGAAGGTGTCAAAACTTGCACTTGCTGACGGATCCATTCCAGGTAGTGACAACAGCTCGCCGTTTTTCACCACACCAGGATATGCACCAATAAAGCGCTCTGTTCGCACAACGCCATCAACAATAAACATTGGATGACTGCCAGCACCCAGCGTTGCGTCAACATCTTCAATATAAAAATGTGGGTTCACGAACATGTAGGAAGGCTGGCCTTTAGCCGTATAGAGCACGGTGATTTTACCGCCTGTTGCAGCTTCTACCGATGCTCGCAGGTGATCTTTAGTAAAAATGGTTGGCATTGATTACTCCATTATTTAGTAATTAATTCTGTAATTGAGCAACTACACTGTTAGTTAGTTACGGGCCAAAGCGTTACTGACACTGCGTTAGGATCAATCGCAACTGGTGTTCGCTGAATCGTGACGGCAGTCTCGTCATTACTAGACTCGGCGGGGACTTCGGTTTCCAAGTAGACTTTTGCCGGGATGTGAATGTGAGCGAGATAAGCCCCTTCATCACCACCTTCTTGTGCCACACCACCAAAAGACCGGATTTCGATTACCGATGCGACATCTAACTGACGAGAGCCACAATCGACGGTAACGCCAGCCACGGTAATCAATGATCCAGAAACAGAAAAATCAGCTACCGGCTGGCCGGACTGAATAAGATTAATTTGAGGCATTAACTATTCTCCTTAGTTATTCAGCTTGCTGGCTTTCCAGCGAACAACAACATTGTCTGCATCACTGGCAAGCGCCAGCGTGAAGCCATTGGTAGCGCGACTTTGAATGGCGATATTATCCGGGTCACATTGACCACCAGAAAACGAAACAACATCAAAATCCAATCGATAATCAGCCGCTCTCAGCGTATTAATGCCAATAGTTGTGATCACGGGGTTATCCAATAAACGAGGAAATGACGACTCAACACGACGCACGCTAGTTAGCGTAACGTTATCCAGGTATGGGTCTGTCGCATCAGTGGAAGCAGGCGGAATAGTGATGTTATACAAATGAATAGCATCAACTGGCAGCTCATCACCGATATTTGTCACGGCCAGCCGCATGACTTGGCTTGCTGCATTGAAATACAGATATGCTTTTACTGTCACGTTAGCGGCAGTGGTATTTGGCGGTACGCTGGCAGTATTATCTTTTGATGGAGCAAGATAACGACGACCAGACATAAATGCAGAGCCACCGACCAAATTTAGATTTCGCGCCGCCGTTGTCGATTTAGTGATCGTGCAGCCAGTGATGATCCCGCGATTGGTTAGCGTAATTTCGCCTTCCTGCTGAATTTGCTCTTTTAGCGCCTTAACAGATTGATTCGCTACACTGCCCTGAGTCATTGCGAACATCAGTGTTGCAGCTAGTTCGTCCTGAAACTCAGGTGATAACTGATCTAGCTCCGATGCGATGTCTGTCATTCGTTCACCAAGAGAAGGGTATGCGCCTCGTGCAGCAGCTAATTCCTGCTCGCGAGCGAAAAGTCTCGACTCATGGTTTGAAAAGTTTTCATCAATTTCAACGTATCGCACATTCCACAGAGAAGGGATGGCATCCGGTTCATTGTTTGGAATTGGCGTAATACTTTGATGTGGTAATGACATATTAGTACCTCAGCTTAATGCTAATTTCGTAGCGCTCATCGGACTCCTTGACCTTTGGCGCAAAGTTTTTTATGCCAATTAGGTTGCCATTAGCATCAACCAACGCGGCCTCTGACACCTTTACGCCAACCAACTCGGCGGCCTCAATAAGCCCTCGGCCAGTTACCGAATAGAGATCTTCTTGCTCAATGGCACTAAGTGCTTTTCTAAGCACCTCATGCTTTAGCGCTGTCTGATCATCCGATGGCTGTATCGCCTTTAATGTGGTCGAATCATGACCACCATCACCGAACGCCATATACGCAACTTTGGCAACAGGGGTTCCTCCAGCCATTTGTGCAGCGATGCGACGACGATGTGATTTAAGAGTTACGGCCTCAGCCATGAACAGTCCCTCAAAGTCTGCTAATCTTCATGTCGAACTCAGGCTTCGCAAAAAACCCAACCTTCCAGCTGCCATCGAGTGGCAGGCTAAAATCCTGAATAATGTCGTCCAGCCCAGCGTGTTCTTCAGTGCTAAGTTTGAAGGAGTTAATTCGTCTGGCTGCTCGCATTTTCCGACTTCGCAGCCTTGTTCCATCAAGTTTGAAGTGTTTTAGGCGTGATTCAGCCCCTAGCGGCCAACTACCATCTAATTGCCTATCCCAAGTTCTCAATTTTGTTACAAAATCAGCGGCTAGCTTCTTACCAACAAAAGGCCGCATATCTATCGAGGAATCAATGCTGTAGATAGCAGTTCGCTCCGTAATAATCCCTTCTTGGTGAATATCAAGATCACCCAAGTGACCACCTCGGATCATGCCGCTAATCTTTACCTCACCATTCAGCTTTGACCCATAACCAAGTGACCAGGTTTTACCAATGCGTGCCGGGGTTGATGGGAACGCCATCGTAAAGAAATCATGGAATGTGGTTTCTGTAGTGATACTTGATTTCTGTATTTCTGCCTTCTTGGTGACCAGAGACGCCGTCACAGCAGAGATCTGGCGTGCGCCAAGCGACCAATCACCATTAAGTCTGCGGCCGCCACCAACCACGGGTATCGGAATAGCGTCAATAGATGACTTGCTGGCGAGTGATGTAGAACTTTCAATGCGGTGTGTTTTTAATGCCCAATAGCTATTGCCGCCGCGTGACTCGCCAAGCCTGAATGATCCAAATGGCTGTGGCAGAGAAACAATTTCGCCATCAGATCCAAGCGTCCACTTAACATCCGTTTCATTGCTAATGACACGCCCGCCCCATGGGTAGCGAAGGCGTGTTGATTTAACCAGGCCAAGAGCGCTGCTACTCTTAATCTGAACAGCGAGAAGAAAGCGCAACCAGAAACGGAATACAGGTACCAGTCGCGCTGGTATTACAGCCCGAATTATATTGATAAGCCCGCTAGTTGCTGATTTTTGCGTAGATATTAGTGAGTTTTCACCGCTAGCAATTGACTCAAGGCCAAGTAGTATTTCAATGCGCGATGTAAGAAATAAATCGGCCTCATCTGGTGTGTGTTCTATGGTTTGTATGTTGTCCAGCACCAATGAACGCCCGACCTTCCAACTGCCATTAACTGACAGATTATCCTCGCCAAGAAAGTGAAACCAATATGGATCTCTCGGCTCATTTTTTATGAATGCCTGTCCGTATGGCTGAGCTTTGCTGTGCCAGAGTTGTTTTACCTCTGATTCACCTGGAAATAACAGCTGCAGATAGGTTCGAACAAAATGAAGCCCCCGCTTTTGAACATCACCAGACTTCCATGCCCGGTACAAGTAACGGGTAGCAGCTTCTTCTCGCTCACCACGAAGAAGAACAAGGCCATCATGGTTAACCATTTTTCGAACAAGATCGAATGACCCGAGGTGTGGAGCACCAAGTACATTGGCATCAAAACTATCGGCACCAACTAAACTAAAGAGATCGGTAAATACCCCTTTTAGTTCTGCCTCGATCTGACTGGCATCATGGCTATACTGGAGCGGGGTGGCGGATGGAGCCTCTGCAGAGAGAAAATCAAAATCACTCAAAATCCAGACCCCCAATATGGGGTAACAACATTACCAGCCGTTACAGATACCGTTAACGATGCTGCAGATATGTAACGCCATAACTCAGGCTTTAATGTGCTATCCGTCTCATCGATATAAACCTTTAAATCAGCGCGACCGACACTAAGGGCTGGAACATTTGCTTTTAGTAGCTGGTAAATTTGCTGATATAGCGGAGATGCGTGCCCGCGCTTGGATTGCTGTGCCGACACGCCGAAATTATCGAGAATAACTTTAGTGATCTGTGCGTTAACCGTAGTCTCATCATATGATGAAGCAATGACAGCCTGAATTTGAACGCTGATCTCAGATCTAACTGGCGTGTAAAATACAATGCGGTAACTGTCGTCAGCTGCCAGTATCTTTGCCTTTATCTGCAATTGAGACTGCGTAAGAGCTGTTATTTTTTGTGGCGCAACGGTTTCTCCGCTTGCCTGTGTCAATACACTCTCAGATCCATCATCAGACAGGACAGCCACGAACAGGGCGTTAATATTATCGAAACTAACCCCCCTGATAGACTCCTCGATTGCCTCGTTCCACACCGAAAGAAACTGCAGTGATGGAAAATTCCTTCGCACTAAGAAGTCAAATTCGCCTAAAAAAACGGCGTTATGGTTGTAGATTGATGGATATTTTGCCAGCTCACGCAATGTTTGGATGGTCGGCGGGTTTTTCCCTGATGACATCACCTCACTTAGTTTCATATCTAAGTACGCTTCCGATGGATCAAGCATTGACTCAAATACCATCGGTGAACCAGACTTGTATTCGATGTCGCCCATCGAGTAGTAGCTGGTGATGGTGATCTCAGCACCATCTACCGGCTGAGTACCTACGACGCCATCTTGCCCGAATCGAACATATACTCTGCGGCGCTCATCCGTTTCAATATGATATACACGCTCACCATCTAGTGTGTTTACATACCGTTCACGGTATTCATAGCTGCCACTAGAATCAATTACACTGAGCCCGCAAAGGTACGAATCATCGTCAGCGGTAGCGACCTGTATCTCATAAAATGGCCGGCCATTAGAAACGGTATGAACTTCTTCTTTTGAGTACAACTGAGACGCAGTTATGAGCGCTGTTTCTCCAGCGCCAATATCCACGGATATCTCCGATCTATGAAGTCGGCCAGATGCATCCATGATGGAGCGGCCCTGCTCAATACTGATTGTCGATGTTGATGAGTTGGTCGCTGAAATGCTCACACAAGACGGTGTTGATTTTGGCACGATCCCGCGCATGGCGGCATCAGCCAGCACTGTGCTATCTCGCGTTTTTTCAAATGGCTCCGATTGTGCCACCTCAAGTTGCGATGAGTACATTGCAAGCATGGTCGCCATCGCTTCAATTTGCTGCAGTATTCTCGGATCGCTGGCTTTAACCAGTGCAGCAACGGCTGGATATTTTGCTGTGCTGATCTCAATAGCTTTTTTGACAAACTCTTCACGCGTAAGCATTAGCTATTACTCCCTGGTAATTCAAATGCCCGGCCAGCCACCTCAAGGATGATATCAAGTCTGTCAACGCCACTTGGTTTACCATAAAGAGATACAGCATCTGACGGCAACGCAGTGGTTATGATGATGTCCTCGCGCATTTTCTTCATGAATTCATCAGCGGAACTGTCTGAGTGCGGGCGTTGTAGTAGTGACTTAGCGTCCTGTCCATAGCCGGATCCGAGGTAGCCGTTTACCGGGGTGCTAAGCCAGTGCTCAACCATACCCTCCAGCTCTTCACCGGTTATTTTTTTCATTTGTGGCTAGCACCGAATTTGTTGATATGCGCCATTTTCGCCGCATTACTGCAGCGAATTTATGGCGTTTTTCCTATTGCATGGAGTTTTTAAGCCGCCAACTCTAAAATCCGCTATACGCACCAGTAACAACGTGAGCAATTCGCCGATCTGATACATCCCTCGATACATCAGGTGCATTGTTATTGGCTTGTTTTGTCTTGACTCCATCCCCCATTGGAACGGTGACAGTTGGCATTTCAGGAACAGACGGAATGGATGCAGCTTTTACTGTTGACGCCATTACTGGCGAAGGACTTGCTGCGCTGGCCACAGCTTTAGGAATGGTAATTGATGGCGACACTGGCGCTGTCGCAATACTGGTTGATAAGTCGGTAGTATTGGTTGATAAGTCGGTAGCAAACGATGATACCGGCTGCTTAACCCCAGCCTGATCACGGTAAATCAACGGAACATTTGGAACTTGGTACTTCTCCGCCGCCTCTTCCGCCATCTTCTTGGCTGCAGCCTTATCTTTTGATGATTTAACCTCTTTAGCACTGACGACAACCTCGGCATCTCGATGTCTGCGAGCCTCAATCTCATCTTTGGATAAGGAAACCGTCAATTCACCGCTGTTGGCATCATCAAGGTATTGCTGTGTTTTAGCCATGCGATCATCGAGGCCATTCGTACCACCATTTATCTTTTTGGTGACCGCTTCAACATCGCCGGATTGTGCTGCTTTTCGTAATCCAGGTGTCTTTTTCCAATATTCCGTAGCAATGCGGGCTGCAATTTGCGGATCAGCGGCTAACTCTGGATTATTGACAAGATCAATACCCATGGATTTGCCGATTGAATCATACTGATCCTTGCCGGTTAGGTGAATGAACCCTCGCCCTCGATACTTATAAGCATCGCCCTTCTCGGTGTTGCCCATGCGTCCGCCATACATCAATTCTGCAACTGATTCTGGGCCGCCAGCAATAGCCTCATTTACCGCATTGATACCCTTGCTTCGCGCCGTTGCACTCACCTCCATTAGCCGTTCTGGTGACTTGTAATTCATGCTTTCTTCGAGTTGAGTAAATCCAGCCGACTCGTGATCCAACTGCCCCATAAATGAAGCCTGCTCTTTTGGATCGGTAATGCCCGCCTCAGCCATTGCGCGCTTCAATTCAGCTTTATTTTCGGCGTGACTGTAGCTGCGCTTAACTGCATCAACAACCGTTGTTACGCCAGTTGCATCTGCCACTTTTTTTGCGGCTTGGCTAAGCGCATCACTAAATGAAGTAAGCGCCTGCGTTGCGGTATCTTTTGCTGAATCGATAGTTTTGGATACCGACTCTTTAGCTCCGTTGTAAGCATCCTTGGCTTTGCCGACCAGCTCGCCAGCGGCATCAGCGACATCAATTCCGGTTTTATCTTTAATGTAATCATTGGCCTTTGACGCGAAATCAGTCAACCCATCCCATAGTCCGGTGGCTTTATCGACAACAGACGTCCAGCTTGACTGCATGAATGAGACGGCTGCATCCCATTTCTCGCCTGCCTTAGTTGCAACATCGCCCCATGCCGCACTGACAACACTGGTTAACTCAGTCCATTTCTGACTTACTGATTCGCTTATCGTCGCCCATTGGGCCTTGACGCCATCAGACGCCTGACCCCATAAACTCCCTACAAAATCAGCAGTAAAATTCCATTTATCAACAATAGATTGGGTAATATTCGCGCTGCGTAAATCGTTAACCCATTCGCCGAACTTAGCGCCAATGATGTCGCCTGCAGAATCGCCAAGCCAACCGCCAATCAATCCCCCAACAACGCCACCTACTGCAGTGCCGATGACCGGCACAATCGACCCTATGGTGGCGCCAGCTGCTGCACCAGCCGCTATGCCCCCCATACCACCAACGCCACGGCCGACCGCCGCCCCAGTACCGATATCCTTCTCTTTGCGAGTTCCATCACTCGACTCCGAGTCCATGACGTCGCTAGCCATAAACCCAAGGCCAAGAATAGCGCCAAGCAATGGGATCTTGCTGATTGCGCCACGACCAGCACGAAGACCCTTACCTATACCTTTTGTGGTTTTGCTAAAAATGCCCGGCTTTTTTGCGACCTCTGGCGATGAACCGCCAGCAGTTCTTGTTCTGGAATTTGTTTTCCCGGTGCGCTCCTGGCGAGTTCCGGCTGTAGTGGTTGATTTTCCACTCTTGCCTGTCGACTTCCCGCCACTACGATCTCCTCTTTTCGTTCCTGCAGTAGTGGTCCTGCCGGTTGGCCTAAATGATGACGGCAGAAGTCGTTTCAGCGCATTCAACGCTTTAACTGGCAGCAATGCGCTTAATATTTTCCCAAGTATGGCTAAAAGTGGGAGTAATATGGCGGCACCAAACCGCGAGCCTGACTCTCCTTTATCCTGCCCATTCTTCTCTATGTCATCGAGTGTTCGCTGTACTTTCTTGTTTGAAATGGCTTCTTGTAGGCGCTTGTCAAGCATCTCCCGCCAGATCCGGCGAAACCAGCGATCTTGAGATTTATTGCCATTACTGCTGAATATCTTTCCAAACCCGCGGGATAGCGGTTGCGCAACCTCATTAAATGCCTTTACGGATGGATCTGACTCTTCACTGATAGCGATTTCACGAATAGCGCCAGCAACACGATCGCTCATGTCAGAAATAGCAGATGCCGAACCAGCATCCCTATTGTCATCATTAACACGACCACCCTGACTATTAGCCGTAAATCTCCCGCCTGCATCGCGCGCTTTCGGTGATGCAACTGAAGTTAGCGCTGGTGCTGTCGGCGCTTTAACACTTTCCGCTGCCGATATTACCGAGGAGGAAGAACCCGGCACAGCATCACCGCGCAAGGTCGCCTTTATCTCTGATGAATCTCTTTTGTTGTCATCGCCTGATTTTTCATGAGTAGGTGATTTAACGGTTGGCTGGCGATGACCTCTAGCTACCGGCATTGCAACGCCAGATGTGTTTGGCAGCTGATAAATATTAGCCGTAAATCTCCCGCCTGCATCGCGCGCTTTCGGTGATGCAACTGAAGTTAGCGCTGGTGCTGTCGGCGCTTTAACACTTTCCGCTGCCGATATTACCGAGGAGGAAGAACCCGGCACAGCATCACCGCGCAAGGTCGCCTTTATCTCTTTTAATTCGTTAATTATTTCATTGATTTGGTCAGTGATTTTGTCTGCTTCAATGCGGTCACCAACCAAAAAACCTTGGCTGTCATGTTGCAATGCCATATTACGGCCTCATGAAGGTGTCGATCTGGGTGAAAGTCATCTGCACCTCTTCGAGTGCATCCTCTCGGCGGGATAGGGATACGTCATAACTGGCAGCGCGGAATAGCCCTTTACTCTTAAATCCACTGGCAGTACCAACAAAGGCATGCTTGATCGTAAAGGTAATTGCATATGTACCAGGAACACCTACCGTGCCATCCCTTGCGGCGGCAGCAGCAGCGTGTTGCTCAAACCATTTCTTCAGCGTGCCCTTTTTATCATCCAGAGTAGTAATTCTAAGTTCATCAGGATCACTACCGTTTACGATGTCCACAAATGCAGAGCCAACTTTGGCTTTTTCGCCTGATATCGAAATTGGGCTATGCTCAATATCGGTACAAAACAAATTGAACGTACTGGAAAAGTCGCCCATTAATGGGCTACTCACCTCAACAAGAAACAGGTTCTTCTTTGATCGCTTTGTGTTGATCACCTCGCTATAGATGTTTTTAGCCTCAGTTGGCGTAATCCCCCCATACAACGGTGATGATTTCGACCAATATCGGGTCTGAGAGCCAGCCCATTGCATGATTCCGCCGATCAACTCATCCGCCAATCCGGAATCAAATAAACTAACTGCCGCACCTTCAATATCACCATCGAGAACATGGCCAAGCGCATCAGCCCCGCCATTGATTACATTTCTCATGCTTGATGGGATATGGCTATTAACGGCATTACTGGCGATGGCTCCGCCTATAGTAGTTACACGATCCGCTATGCGATTGGACAGTTCACCACCACCAAATGCCTTTGCCGCTTCACTGCCGACACTGGCTAAACCACCCTTCAAGGTTGAATCAACCATACCAAGAAAGCTGCTCGCCAATCCGCTATTTGCAATGTTGTTATACAGGCTCATCGACACCTCCATTTGGTGGCGAGGCGGTCAGTATCTCGGCGTAAAGCTCGGCTTGTTTCTCATCCAGCGTCATGATTTCCGTTAGGAAATTAATCAGCACTGGTTTAGTTGCGCCAAGATCTTTCATTTGCTGAATGGCTTGCACAAGCATCAATCCAACGCTCATCGATTCACTTCTGGTGCGTTGCCGTTCCGATTCAAGTGCTGATATAGAGCCATAAAAATTGATATTCCATGGTCTCATCGATGGCGGAAATACCACGCCATAGCGCTGGAGAGTGTGGATATCAATGATTTGGCTGTAGAAGTCAGCCAATGCAACGCGAATAATACGAGCACGTTCGGCAACTTGAGCTGATGTGCGAAACCACCCACCATCACCAAGACCGCCAGCCATTTGATCAGAAAATCCAATCATTGACAGATCAACGCCAATCGCACCGGCCAATAGGCGCGCGTGTAACATTACATCTTCAATACCAATGCTGCCGCTGCGCCCCGGTTGTCCACCATTGGAAGATTGCACTGTGGCCAGCTGTTTTTCATTGAAGACCGGTACAATATGGCGGATACGCTCCATCACTGGCTTACCTTCCGTTACCGCCTTTTCTGCCACCTCTTTCGATCTCTTTAACATGGCAACAACAGAATCTAGGAATTTTTCCTGATGGTTCGTTGACATGTCACTCAGGTTGACTGTGAGCATCTGCTCATCAATAGAATCCATCCAGCGCTGGCCAACCAAGCCAAGCAGACTTGAAACCAAGTTGTTATACGGTTCTTCAGCGGAGTAAATTAGCGATCCGCCTGCCATTGATGGCATTAATGGCAATGTATCGATATCGTCCGCTTCAAGAGCGAACTTAAGTGATTTTTCAAATACGCCATGCTGAGGAACCCATTGTGTTCTCGGCATTTTCATTCTCGCCATTTGCTTTACATCAAGGCGTTGAAAGTTTTTTTCCCCGGTGTAAATGGCATAACCAACCGTTCGACTTCCTCGCTCAAATGGCTGTACGAGTGGCGGGCGAATCAACTCGCCGTTATAAACGTCAATCACTCCATTACCGTCAGAATAAATCCTGGCATAGGCATCACCAAACGTGGCGCCAAGGTATGCAGTAGGAAAGGCTATCCGGTTAAATATCCCCGATAAATCCGCCTTGATCTCATCAACCAAGTCAGACAGCTGCTTGTCATCAATAATGCTTGGGCTTTTTTCGATAAATACCAGCTCGCCGCTTGTTTCGTGACCACCAAGAGCGGCAGTAACAAGTAGCGACACCGATGAGGATACAATGGGGTCAGCCTCCATCATTGACCATTGATCATAAATGGATTGTCGCGTCCGCGCTTTTCGGCTTCCCGATGACATCAAACTGGCGACAGTGGTTGTTCCGGCCCCATACATGATGGAGTCAGATTGCGTTATCTCGCTCGCTGCCGGGGTGTTTTCACTCTCCCACTTTTTAGCTGATAAGCCAAAGCGAGAAAGGAACCCGCGACGCTGCTTTTTGGGGGTATTGGTACTCATGCCATGACTTTATGTCACGGCATGGTATTGATGTGTTGCTGTTTTCCTATTTAAGCGAGCGCTTCCATGTCAGGATCATCAAGCGTATAGGTATCTCCGCTATCTGAATCCAACATAAAATGATTATTACCAACTGCGTGTGTTTTTAAATGCCAATCCCGGAACAGATCAGCCATAACCAGCGTCTCGGCAGTGTCATCCCCCATATACTCAGCAGCAATTACTGGGTCAGAGCTATCGCCGTAATCGTCTTTTCCATAACCTTTAAGCACCAACTTAACCGCCCACCAGTAAGGCCCATAATCGCGATATCGAAGCGGATCTTTTTCAATTCTTCGCGCAATAACGCCGACAGCGTATCCAGCAAAATCAGAGAACCCTTTGTTGGCCTTCAGGGTGGTGGCCTTTGCCAAGACCACCTCCTTGATCATCTCTTTATCAAACTTAAATTCAGTAAACATTTATGCATCCTTCAGGTGCAGTGATTCAGCTAATTTTGGAAAGTCTGTAATTAATTGCACCCACGCCTGGTGCTGAATTTTCCAGGCTTTGTTGTCGCCATCCCATTTGGCATAATCACCATATTTTTTGCCATAATCCTTGATGCGATCCTTCCACTGATATGTTTCGCCGCCAACATAAACAATAGCATTGCTCTCTATTGATTTGCTTACCATTACCTCGGTTTCAATATCCAGCTCTTCCGTCTTTGGCGTGGATTTCTCAATGGCCAGGTTCATTTCTCGGCGCTTCCCGAAATCAATATAACTAACCTCGGCCCCACCAAAATCAAACCATGGAACTGACTTTTGTATTAAATCGACTACAGAATTATTGATCTCATCCGCCGAATTACCGATTAGTGCGGCACTAAATAGCACTCCTGATGGCATATCTGCCTGTATCAGCTTCTCAGCATAAAACTTCAGGCCGCCAAAATCAGCAAGTGTCGCCTTCATTTTATGTGCAACTGTATAATCCTTGATGGCTTGATAGCGATCTTGCTTGCCGGGTGCAACATCAAGATGAGAAGAAACAACAAACTTATTTCCCTCCCATCGAGCGATAGCTGAAGACTGCTCAGTCAGGATTCGGGACAAAACAGGGGTATCATCGGAAACGGATGACGGAATGATGGCTACAGGGAAATATGGGGATGGCAATTCATGGCTGTGTGCATGATATGAGACCATTACTTCCGTTTCTCGTCGCGTAGCAACATCAGGGCAAACCTCGCTATACCATTTCGTGGCTTGACCATTTCGTTCGCAGGCGTCCTCCGCAGCGGCGGCTTGTGTAAGTGCCACCTCATACTCTGCCGTACCTGGATACACTACCTCGCTCTGCAGTGGGACTATTCGTGACAGCACGGCCTCTTTTTCTACAAAACCAGATAGGCATCTCGCTGTTGATGTGCCAGATACAACGTAAAGATCATTCCTTCCGTTAATGAAGCACCCCTTCATGATGGCCACCTCGCCGATCATGGCTCCATCTCCAGATGCAAATGCCGCAGCAATTGGTTCTGGCATGGCGCCACCAACCACCGATTGTTTCTGGTAATTATCCACTGCCTGCTTACGCATTGATTCGGCCATCCCAGTTTCAGACTGCCATTCAATGACAAGCTCAGATCCCTCGTTGACATCAATGACGATATTGCTCCACCCGAGACGATTGCTACGGAGCGACTTGATTAGATCTGTCGCTCTGTTTTCGCCGCGCTTTGCCTTTTCAATAAAGCTCCGCACGACAGATTGCGGATCAATCGCATCTCCATTCGCTAACTTTATCGTGGCCGCCTCATTGATTTGACTTTCAATACCACGAAGCTTTGCCTCAAGCTCAGAAAGCACAGCCTCATTTCTAACTCTTGCCGTTTCTGATATCTTTGGATTTGCTAGTCGACTTCTTAGCTGCTGCACCTGCCCCATAACAGCCATTAATGGGCCAAATTTTGAGGCTATCCATGCAACCGATGAATCATTCTCAGACAGAAATGCATTCTGTCGCTCAATGGTATTCAGGTTGATAAGCTGACGTTCACGATTACTGGCGGCTCGACGCGAAGCTTCTTTGTTTGCCATTGACTCCTGTAACTTAGAAATGGCGTCAGAGTCACCAATTGCGTCAATAAGCGCCTCCATTTGTTCGCGGCTCATCCCGCCGGTGATAGCCAGCGTGCTACCCACATCATTACTCATTAGTGAGCCGATCCAGTCAGCCTTACTGTTAACCAGTGATCGCTTTGCTGAGTCAAACGTGCCGTCGGCATCATAGTGATAAACGGTAACTGATCCCGTCTTATTGCCCTGCCTGACACTGCGGCCATTTCGCTGGGTAAGGCTATCCGGGGTCCACCCAATGGTAAGGTGATGTATTGCCTGCGTCCCTTTTTGCAGGTTAAGACCAACTTCACCTTTTTCGTTGGCAATGATCACGCGGTATTTATTGTCTTCACCAAAGGCATTAAATCCATCCTGAATCCCTTGTATCTCATCCGGCGCACTGTTGCGCTGACCAGTAATAATGGCAATTGATGACGATGGAACGCCGGCTCGCTTAGCAAGCAGCCGCTTGATTTTGTTATGAGAGCTAATCAGGTCACAGAATATGATCTGCTTGGCATAAGATATCTTATTTCCCTTGTCATCAACGCCCCTTGGTGTTGCCGCTTCTGTCTGAAAGTTTTCCAGCATTGCGGCCAGCTTCGGTGGTACATCAACATCTAAATCGAGGCCTGTCTTTTCTGCCAGCGCTTCAAATTTATCCTGAATGTCCGGAGATACTGAGTCAATGGTTATAAACTCACCTTCTATCCAAGCCTTTACCGGCATTTTGTAGGTATAACCAATCACTTCACCAGACGCATCGTGCCGCGTTCTTTTGCTGATGGCTTGAGACTCAGTGCAGTTTGGCCCCGGCCTTGTTCTCTCTTCGCTGTATTTTTTTTCATTCCACAGGGAAACTAACTCGCTGTATTTTCCCATGTCACTTACGCGATAGCGTGACACTCGATTATCAAGATCTGGATCCGCAATGAGCATTGTCATTTTGTTGATCAGGTTAAATGGGTGCGCTATCAGCTGCATGGGTTCGCCAAATTTTGTCATTACCCGCTCGTAGGCTTCCGCATCACCCCGTATCTGTGATCTTCCCGCTACGGTATCAGCGGCAAAGCGATATGCCTGCTTGTAATCTTCCAGTTGTTGCCGTGTATCGCTCGGCAGCGCAACCGGCGATGACACCTCTGGTGACTCAGGGATTCTTATTTGCCCGCCGACATCCTTTGCACTCTTGATTGTCGCTACAGAGCGCAATGAGCTGCGGAGCATTTCAACGTTATTCAGACCTTTAAACACATTGATTGAGCGTAATTCTCCATCAATGGTTTCGTCATCTTCATTCTCAATCTGGCAGATTGCATTCATGAAGCCGTCTGAACCGGATGTACCAGCAAACATGTCGTTTACGCGATCATGTCCGGAAGCCAAAGACATCATTGCGTAAATTTCTAGCGGGCTATTCGTTATTGGCGTTGCAGTCAGCAGCAGAACGCCATCGGATAGCGCTGACTTCCCACGCACATACCATGATTTTGCCTGAGCATCGACACCACGTCGTGAAGACTGGCTAAGAGACAGGTATTTTCCGCCGCTAAAATCTACCGTCTCAGCTGAGTTTTTAAAGCAATGGCCCTCATCGATCACGATTGAATCAATCCCCATGTCCTCCAGATATGGCGCTGATCCTGTCTTATCCCCCAGAACTGACAGCAAGGTCCTTGCCTTTCCTTTTTTGCGTTCATCTGCCTTTTTATCTTCACTTTCGGCAAATGACGCATCGACACTTCGCATAAATGACTCATAGGATGAAATTGTATCGCCCTTTAGTCTGATACGCTCAAATGCCTCCATGGTGACGAATATTTTAGCGTGTCTATTCTCCATGGAGCGGGCAAGATCTTCATCGTAGTTTGATGAACTTACGCTGTAACCGCCATTGCCATCCTCGCGCAACCCAACAAACAAGCAATCATCTATTGATTGGTATGCTTTTTTACATTCATTTAGCCAATTTGACAGTACGGAGTTTGGCACCACAAATAGCGTCTTTTTCTTAACGCCGATAGATTGAACGTATTGCACACAGGCAAGGGCCGTGAACGTCTTACCGAGACCAACATCGAACCCGTTGATGCCCGAGAAATCCCGCCCTTTCTGGCGAACATAGGAGTTTTGATATCCATGTAGTGTCAGCGCTGGATTCATGCCAGGTATTGGTAGCGGGCTCTCATCTTCTGTCTGCGTAAAGCGAAGTCGTGCCGGATCGCTCGTTTTTGCCTCAAGAAGATCAGTGACAGTCTTATTGCCACGAGCCCAGCCATTAAATTGCTCGTTCGCTTGGTTGATAATATTTCGAAGCTCTTTTATTGCCGCTTCATCGGTGGTAGATAGCTTTGCGCCGCCCAAAGTGATAGCGCCATTTTTTAGGTAAACACCGACTCGCTTGATCAGCTTTTCTCTGTCAGTCAACTTGCTACCAGGAATATCAAATTCAATTTGTGGATCGCTGGTCTTTTCATCGAAGGCCACGACGGCACCAGGGTGAACAAATCGGCGTAGGAATTCAGCCTTCTGCTCGATGGTGACGTATGGGCTGAACAAGTTGAAGCTAATTTTAGACACATCAACTTTATCCACTCGCTGACTTGCAACCATGCGCTGCCGCATCAGCTTTTGCTTGATCTGGCCGTTGGTTGCACTAGCGATCTGACTGTCAATCGTCAGTAGATAGGCACCGTAGCTGCCAACGTAGTAATCATCTGCGCGGGAGACCATTGAGCCATCAGCGGAAATGCACCACTCATCTGAGCCGATTGGATCAAATTCGACGCCAAGCACCTCCTTGGCCTTGGGCGTGGCAATCCAATTTGATTTTTCTTGGTAAATTAAGCCTTCAAATCCCCCTGTTACTGATATATCGACAGTAGGGCTCGCCTGCACGTCACCACGCCACACCGCACTAAATCCACGCTTTCTGTCGTAGTGAGATGCCATTTCACCCAGCCCGCGCTTGAATTCAGATCCAATCCCACCAGGCAATCGCTTAGCTGATGGCGATACTTTCTTTATCGCGTCGCTCAGCGATCCATACTCACTCAAGAAGTTGGTCCCACTGGAGCGTCCACTCTCATCAAGAACCTGAATCATCGCCAAGCCAACAATGCCGGCACGCCATGCCTTTAGACGATCCTCATTAGCCTTTAACTTGTTGAGTTCAGCCATTGCCGATGACAGCCAAGCTGGGATATCCATTGATTGAGATGTGCCGCGCATATAATCGACAAGGGACTTAGCTTCCTCATACGGCACGTCAGAATAAAAAGCTGTGTAGGCATCCTTGCATTTGGCAAGCAACTGCATGGCGCTGCGATCATTATCATTCTTAGCCATAACAACCCAGCTTCCGCTCTGCATTTGCAGTGTCTGACCGTCCTTTGTTATCGTATCGCCTTCGCCATATAAAATGATGCCCGTCTCTTTTGCATCAAGTAATTCCCAGTTAACACGACTATCTGGCAGCTTACGCAGCAACTTGGCAACATCTTGAATGCTGGCTGGGTTTTTTACCCGATCTACATCGCGAAATTTGTCCGGATCTTTAGGTACAAACTCACCAAGAACAAAGCGCTTTCCATCCTCGCTGAAGTAGCGACCATCAATAAATGTATCCCATAACACTAAAGCATCACTTAGTGTCTCCGGTGACTGCTCTTTCAATTCAGCTATTTTTTCAGCTGCATCATGAGAGTATTTCCTGAAGAAAATAACATCAGTAATGGTATCTGCATCTGCCGCGCCAAAAACGGAATTCGGCAGTCTGTACGCTCCGATAAAATCAGCTTTAAGGCTGGCCCGCTGTCTTAATTTTACCTCTGCAGCACCGCGACCGGAGGTGCAGCGAGGAGGGACAACAAACGCTGCCAATCCACCTGGCTTTAGCTTATCCAGTGAGCGAAGAATGAAGTAGCTTTCCAGTGTTTCCTTCTGGTACTTACCATCGAGTAGCTGATTCCCACCACGATCCGCTACACTGCCGAACGGGACGTTAGTCACTACCGCATCAAACACCTCATCCGGCGTCGATGCCGCTACCGCCTCGAATGGTGAAATGGTTGTGGAGTAACAATCACCATCATTGATCAATGAGTTTATTGAGCCAGATGTCTCGTCCAGTTCAACAGCATCAATAACTGAGTTCTTTGGTGCTGTGGCGCTAAAAATACCGGTACCAGAGCAAGGATCTAATACTTTTCCGCCAGAAAATCCCATCTCCGCCAAGGCAACCCACACACCTTCGGCAATTGGTTTTGGCGTGTAATACTCGTATGCAGAGCCTTTCTTTCCATCAGCCCCAACCAACGAACCACCATTCCCGCTATACCCTGCCAGAACAGCTAGATCTTCCTCAGACAGCTGATTGCGTGATAGCTGACCTAATTTAACCTGGTTAAGTAAGGACACGGCAGCATCATTGGCTTTCTTGCGCTGCCCCTTGGTGCGTGTTTCATGGAATTGATAGTGTTTAGCCGTATTGGCTCTTGCGCCAATAATGGGCTCGCTGGGTGTATCATTGATCTGCAGTGGCGACATAACCTGCGCCGCTATCTCGGACGCTCTAAGTTCAATGCGGATCTGGTTAGCTCTTTTTACAAGAGTGAGTCGCAGCATCATTGATGCCGGGCCGCCCGGCAACGATATCAATTCTTTTCTTACCCGAGCCAATGAACTGACAAGCCTTAACTTTGCCAACATACCTTTTGCGCTAGCGCTGGTTGCGTCATCAAACAAAATTTTCATTACATTTATCCCCATTACAGCGCTGCGGTGGCTTGTTCCATTGCTTTCTGATAAGCGGCAATTGCCTGCTCAAGCAATGACTCAATCTCTGCGTCATCGACATTGCGCTCAAAAATTGCCGCCATCTCGTCGCCCAGCTCCGGCGACAGAATGTCATCAACAGTTCCAGCGATGATTTCACCAAGAAATGCGAGATCAGATTTGCGTGAATTATTTTGATCAGGCTGATCAGTTTGGCTTGTCGGCATCAATGCCGCACCGCTGTCAGCTGGTAATTCTTCCGTAGTTTTCTCTGGTAGTGACGAGTCGATCCGCTGAGCCAGCGCTTCTGGAGTCATTGTTAATCTGTCCGACATAAACAAATATTTCTCCCCCTTAACTTCATATGAGGCGCCAACCATATTTGCGCCAGCCCCAACCATCTTTGGCTTAACGATCAGCGCATGGCCATTCTTCGATAACTCGCCATGCTGATCGCCATCCCACCCGAGATCACGCAAAGCATTCCTGACAGAAATAACGCGAGACTGAAAAAAAGAATCCAAGCGATCCTGATATTTCAGCTGCATTTCTTCATCATCACCGACCTGGGCGTAGCCGGATTCAGTTGTTGGGTCAAATTCAGCGCCAATGATGTCGGTTTCGCCATTAGACACCTCCGGCCCCGCTATCGATTGTGACGCTTGCTTATCAAGAAAGAGCTTGAATTCATCCACGCTCATCTCCTGAACATCGCCCATCCCACTCCAGCCCGCTTTATAATTAGATAGATAACCAATCTTTGCTGACTCAGCGTCATCGAAACCAAGCATTACCTTGTGCTCATCAAACGAGCCATCGACTGACATTTGGTTGATAACGAACACCCGCTCGCTACTCAGGTTTTGGCCAATAAAGATGTCCACTTCATCGCCGTCAGCGCCGGTTGTTCCTTTGATGTGTCCGTAGTCATTCAACATGGTGATTGACCATTCTTCGCCAAGATTATCCTTCCCTGATCTCACTGAGCCTTTAGGGTTTTCAATCGCCAAATTAAGACCAAACATACTGATTTCACCAGTCTGGTAATTACCATCTGACTTTTGCTGCTCTGTTGGGTTGATATCAGTGAGCTCTCTCGCCTGCTCAAGTTCTGACTGGGTTGCCGGCCCCTGATTGGTGTCATTGCTTACATCGGATTTTTCTTCTGTTGCGACCTCGCCCTGATCACTACCGGAAACATCACCAAGCCTCGTTGGCATAAAATGCAGATCAAGCTCGACATTGTTTTTCACAAGTTCATCGATACTGATATAGCCAAGCTCACCACCATGACCAAGATTGGCAAAGCCAAATGCTTGAGTGGTACCTCCATCAATATCTTTTTCGGTAATAAACCAGTCACCAGCGCCTTGAAAGTAATGAAGATAGGCAACAGCATCATCACCCTTGCCATCTTGCTCGTAGGTAACAGCCATACCATTGATAAGCGCTGCTAGCGCCTTGGCTTTATCAATAAAAAATGAACCTTCTTCACCTTTCATGGCTAGAGACATTGCTCGATACTGGCTTCGACTTAGGAATTTTCTTATTTTTGCCAGCTCAATCAGCCCCTGCTCTGGCGTTAATTCATTGGCCTTCTGGAGCGCGCGACTTTCTGCCTCCATTTTTGCGATATCTCGCTTATCCTTTAGCGCCCCAAGATCATACTCAAGCGTTGCTATTTCCGCCTTTAGGTTGCTAATTCCACTCATTCGCTCTGCGCGCTTAGCATTGGCTCTGGAGAATGCGGCGCTATTTCTTTCGGCCAACTTCATGATTCGGCGTGCCACCTCTCGGATAGCAAGGTCACTGCCGCGTTCGGGCGCCACAACAATCGTGATATCTTTTTTATTGAGCAGCCATTTCCAACTGATCATCTCATCTGTTGGAGCTAGTCGCTCTGGGCTTGAATCGGGGTTATGAAAATAAACAGATACAGTTTGACCATCACTAATCTCAAATAAGGCCACTACCTGTGCCACACCATTGCGCTTGAATGGATCGGATATTTGAGAGCTAATGACATTTAAGCCGCCGGTGGCAATATCCATAACTCGCTGCATGGCGGATATTTTTCGCCCAAGAGATGAGAATGGGGTGACTAATGCATCAAAAGCAAACAGCTGAACGCCGTCTTCATTCAATAAGTCATCCATGGTGACGCTATCAAAAATTAAGCCTTCCGCCCCGTCTCGCTGACGAATTCGGTATAGCAACTGGTCTAGGCTTAACCCGACAGGTGTGTCCTGTTTTGTCCAGGATACGGGCTTGTTCATGTAAACATCCTTTATTTGGGGTAAAACACCGCTGTAGCAGTCATCTTACGGTCCAAAACAAAGGTTAATTCGCGTGGTTTTCCTTTTGAATTAATGACTTTATATGTCGATTTCTACTGATATCCATTTTTTGTAGCCAAGATAATCCTCGCTGCCTTGATAGGTATTAATACCAAAATCAACCAGGCTGGCGATCTCAAGTTCTGCCATAGATAGCATGGCTTGACCGATCTCAAACTCAATACGGCCAGCAAGTCCGGCAGCCATTGATTTCTCGGCGCAAAGGTAGCTACCCATGCACAGTGCTGGAATAATAAATCCGATCTGCTTATCGCCGCATAAGCCAACGGAAAATCGCATTTTATCCGCCAATAAACACGTTTGGAGATCCCGAGGCTACCGCTGAACCACAATCAACCGGATCACCAACGCGGCCTGCCTGCTTGCCATTTATGAATACCGTTCCAGATCCAGAGGCAAGCGTTCCAGCGTGACAAACCGGAGTATCATTGCAGTGCACAGCCCAGCCATCTCCTTGTCTATGCGCTGGCTTGTTATTAATAAACACATCGCCAGATCCTGACGTGTTACTGCGTGGCGGCCATGAGCCGTGACCAGTACAGCTATCCCCCAATCTTGCTGCTGCGGGCATTAATCTCCTTCCTTAACCGGTCTCTCCCGGCTGTCCATTCCTGGGTGATGGTCATGGTGTAACCTGCACTCTCCGTCGTTTTATTGGAAAGCTCGGCTGTTATAGTCATGGTGTACTGCTTGGATTGCTCGCTGCTAGGTCTAAACTCAACAATTTCTTCTGCTTCAGCAGGAAGATCATTCCAGTCAGCTATTCGCGCTATCACCTTATTCTGCAGATAGTCTATAAACTCAATACCAAACAATCCCGACAGCTTTTCCGCTGAAACATGCACGCCAGTAGCGGCACTGGCCATTATCGTTAATATCCCCGATGGAGGCTCGGGTGATGTGGCTATGGAATACGATTCCACCACTGGTACCGGTTCGGCTGGTGTTAGCGACAATGGATCGGGTGGTAACGCCACTATCTGGCATAGAATGATGTAATCTATTCCAGTAGCTGTTTCTGGTTTTGAAAACAGCGGGCCAGCCAGTGGCAACCACGTGATGGTGTAGCTCTTACTCGACACCAAGCTCGCTCAGATCAGCTTTTACTAATTCAATTTCTGCTTTCAATGAATCCCGGTATTCTGTCAGCGCTGATTCAATCTTTGGCGCAGCCGTCTTCATGCTGGATGGGAGCATCGCTTTGGTTTGGGCCATTTTCTTTTGAAATGCAGCACGACCTCGGTTCATCGCCTGTGCAATCTCAGTAACTGCCTTATCCTGATCGCTTTGGTTTTTAATGGGGATCTCCTTGCGGTTAATCAGCACTTGGTAGATATCGCCCGTCTCCTTGATCCGCATAACTACAACCTGACTATCAACAAATGTCAGGCTCATTTCGCGATAAGCGATCCCGCTGGTCTTTTTGATGGTTGGATTAATATCAATCTGAGCCACATTGGCATCTGACTTTTTAAATAACTTGATCACCTTTTGAGCTGCTTTATCTTTTGCGCTCAAGTCTTCAAAAGAGAACTGTAAGTTTGGCATTATCACCCCTTCGTTTAATTAATGTAGATTGCACTGGCAATTGTTTTTATTTGATCTGCTGTTAGCGTCAGTGTTGTCCCGCCAACTTCCAGGGTTATCTTTTCGGCCGCGCCGATGTGTATAGACCCGCCAGACTCTATTCGTACCTGCCCATCGGCCAGTAGTTCGATATTGGCATGATGCCAGCGGCGCCAGCCGCTCGAATTGCCTTTAGTTGGATTTCGCCATCCAGTGATAAGCGGGTAACGCGGATCTCCCTGAATAAATTCAATCCACACCAAATCACCGGGAAGTATTTCTATTTCTGTTTTTGTGGCATGCCGTGACTTGTCGCCTATCGGGTATTCAATTTCAGCTATCAGCTTTGATTCAGCCCCATCTGTTTGTCCGGCAATAGTGATTTCACACGTCCTGGTTACGGAGCTATAAGAAGAGACAACCGCAGGGAACTTTCCAGCCAACAGCCCGCTACCGATAGCGCTCATCGCTCTAACCTCCCAAGCCACACCTTCGTAAATTGTTGCTGCGGATCACCATCTGTTCCAGCAGAGAAGACTGTTGCCGACGTAATGACGGCTAGTGGAGTTTGAGCCCCCTGGATATTAACAAGGTCACCCGCGGCGGTGTTGATGTTGTATTTAATCTTTGCAGTTCGAGCGTGCACCAAACAGGACGTCATATTCCTCAGCGCAATCTCGCTGGTTCCCGGCTGATATCTCAACGCTCGCAGTTTTGCCTTGTTGCCAGAAATGACCACTCCATCAGCATCTGTACTGTAAAAGCTTGGCACGTCATGCCTCTCAAGAAACCCGCTATCCACATCATCGGTTAGTGATGTAATGGTTTGGGTGGCTTTTTGATTAAGCAGTGATGAGAGCGGAATAAAGGCCAACTTCCCATGCCGCCAGCGAACAACTCCGCCAGCCTCCTGAAGCGCCCGTGAAATATGAAATGTTGGCACCTCGCCAGCAAGGCATGCAAACCTTGGCAGGGCAAAGTCACCCTCAATACTCCGTAACGTGGCTCCACACGCACGATAAACCTCAGCCAGTGTCGCATTGTATTTAATGATGGCGTTCTGCTTAATGAACGAAACGCCCTTTACAGGCTTAAGGATGGCAATTAGATGAACATAGGCTGCTTCCGTGCTGCCCTGCACCTTCCCTGAGGGCTTATACTCCGAATAGATGATTTCCAACTCATCGCCTGCGTAAGTAGCAATGCTATTACCAACCTGAAAGTGCAGAGCTGATTCACGATCAGCCCTTATTTCAGCCTCCAGTGTTAGTGGTACAGGGACAAGATCGGAGCGCAGGATTGCTTTTTTTATCCAGTCGCCACGAATTAGTTTGTCCTTGTTGTAATAGAGCTCCATCGCTGATCACACCGTTATGATTGGCTGAAAAAAAACACGCCGCGGAAAATCGGCTTCTAATTGCGAAATTTCAGCACCGACCTCCGAGGTTGAGCGGCCAAATACATCAGCCCCCATGCCTCTTGTGGCCTCTATTTGCAGGGCCGTTTCTCGTTCAACGTACAGCACAAATAGCGGTCTGATTTCAGCCCACTCGGACACGGAAAGTTCTACCAAGCCAGCTATCTCAGCTCCATCAGTAGGTGGTGATTCCAGCGAGGCGAACCCAGCGTAAAAGCGAGTGGCCGCAACAGCCTGTGCTGTTACTGACTCACTCGGTAGAATATTGGCCACTCCACGTTCTGACACCATGAACGCTTCAACCAAAGCTGAGATAGATGCCATTAGCGATAATCCGTTGAGTTACCTTCGGTTGTTTCACCAAAATAGTGATAGAACATAGTGCCGCTAAAGGTCAGGATTTGACTGCGGTTTTCCCAATCACGATCCGGATCATCGATTTGCACAAAGCAATCTACGATGCGCTTATATCGCAGGTATTTTTGAGGCGTGCCTTCGTAAATCTTGGCGTTAAATGTGCCACCGTTGGTGATGATATTGATCAGCATTTGGTCAATATTGCCTGCCGTAGTTTCAAGGAATGAAACCTGGCCTTGCTTGGCGATTTTTATCTGTTGCGGCTCAAAAGAAGAAACGCCCAATGGGTTAGGCACTTCAATTTCACCACCGACGGATACATCCGGCCACGGGCATTGCTTGGATAGCAGGTAATTGCCCTCGAAACCTTCAATTTCGAAGGTGAAGTCAGAGTTTACAACCTTTTTACCAAGCGCCTTGGTTTGGTCGTAAAACCCCTTGAGGTAGCTATTTAACGAAACAGTCATGATGTTGGCTTCCGTATTGGGTTATCGGGGGATTTCGGACGTGAAACCCACGAATACAAACTACCCTCAGGAAGCCAGGCTGAGCGGGCTGATTTTCCGGCTCAGCGCTTACAGGTGTTCCGGGCGTTTCTCATTGTTCTTCATACACATCAACCAGTCCGCTGTGTCTGGTGGCGCACTCATGGTAAATGACAGCCCACTCCTGCATAACCAGACCAACCGTGCCGCCAGTGCCGTCACTTAGCTGTGGCAGCACTTCCGGACACTTCACTAGTAATGTTTGTTGCTTTATCTTTTTCGACTCCGATCCCGTTGGCTGCGTCGTTGAGCAACCTGACAAGATCAGGCTCGAAGCAAACATTGCGATAAATAGGCTTTTGTATTTCACGCACAACCCCCCTGTCTATGATCTTCTCGGACGCCTTGAGTGTTGAGAGTTTTAGTTCAACATTTTTGGCAATGTCTGATTCTCGACTCATCGAGGCTTCAACTACTTTTTGTTGAGCCTCCTTGGCGGCCAGAAGATTGCTATCCTCATACCAGCCGCGTAACGTCCATCCAGAAAACGTCGAACCAAAAAGCAAAACAGCAGTGGAAATGATCACAATGAAAATATTCATAACCCACCCGTTAAAAGTCTCACATACCAACCAAATGCCGCTGCCAGCTTGGTATCGTAGTTATTCAACTTATAGTTCAGGCCGTTGTAGAGCTTAGCAAATGCAGCCCAATCCTTTCTTTGTAGCGCCTTCAGCATCGCTGAATTGATGCGAGAGCCAACAAATCGGACGAATGCATCAAGGTGTTTCCCCTCGCTAATAGCCATCTCACCAGTGAAGTGATCTACACTGTCATAGCCCATTAAATCCCAGTTAAACCCCATTACTTGGAACGCTCCCCATGAGCACGATTCCAATGCGCATTCGCGATCTATTTTTATCGCCTCATCAAGGCGAACGTACTCGCCAAGTCCACCAACATACCCACCCGTCTGCGTGTTGACTAATGAGGCTGGATATCCGATGGCGCTGAGTTTTTTGGCCAACAAGCGACGCCGCATAATGTGGCGTTCATACAAGATCGCAGGCTTACCTGAATCAAGAAAACCATAACCGTTGCATTCAACCTGCGTCACCGCGTAGATCGCTGCCAAATCAACATTCAATGCAGATGCAGCAGCTATCAAGTCAGACTTTTTCAGTGATTTGGAAATGTCGTCTCCTCGCAAGCAGCGCATGGTGCTTACACCACTCACCCCGTCATCAATTAAGCCATTAGCTTGCTGAAATCTTCGCACCGCATCTGTTGTTTTTCCGCCGTAGTCACCGTCATTAACAAGAATAAATCCCTTATCAACCAGCATCGCTTGCAGCTTGATAACATCAGCCCCGCGATCACCTTGCCGTAATGTAATCATTAGTCAGTGATCCTCATGAGAGCGGCCACATTTCCCCGTGTTCTGAATATGAACAGGCAAACTAAGCCAGAGGTTACAGCCTGAAAGAATGAAACGTGAGGGTGCTGTAAAACGATATCCAGACCAGCGCAAAACAAGGTTCCAATCAGTATGCTTGCAATCAATGAGACACCGCGGCGAATGCGGTGTCCATCACGCTGAAAGCAGACCAGTCGGATTGCACCTGAAAAGTAAGATATGATGCAAATCATAGTTAGGGCGGTATCAATCCAGTGGTTCACCATTTCAACCCCCATTCCGTTTTAGCAGCGTTGAAATGTCTAGCTTGTTCACGTAATCGATTAGCTTTACAGCAAGCGGCACGATGACAATTGAACCAATGAAAGCACCAGTGCTGGTTTGTGAAAGGCTGGCAAAGTGAACCACTTCTGGGCTTAGCAAGTATCCTATTGCCGCTGAAAATACCAATGCAGCAAGCCGCTGCCATGGTTTTATATCTTTTTTGGTGTATGCCACCAGTCCAGCGCCGAGAACGGCCCCCATTAACGCACCTGCATCTACCCAGGGCATTAACGAGGCCAGTCCGACACCGGCAGTGGCAACAGTTGCTGCTACTGCGCTGGTTGTTGGTTCTGCCATCAGCTTTTTCTCCGTTTGCGCATGAGCGCTACTGCATAACCGGCAAATCGCAGGCTGAACACGCAAACAGAGAGTTGTTACCGTCGCCCCAATGCAGCTATTGCTTTGGCGATGACCCCGCACGCACGGATCACATTGTTAAGGCGATCACCAATGCCAGCTTGTAACTTAAGTTCCTGTTCTCGCCCTTTGCGCCACTCAGCCCAGGCTTTACCATCAAAAAAATCACTAGCGTCACTTTGCGTCATCCGAAAAGCATCCGGCAGCGATGTAGCTGAATATAAAGCCATGTTATGTGCCAGCATCTTCAGATTTTCCACCCAGTTCCTTCGCGAGGCTGGTAACGCAGGTGCTAACTGGAAATCGGGCTGGCCGCATGGCCGCACCTTCCTCCTGCTTATTTGGCATAACCAAGATCCCATGACCATCAAATGAGAGTCTTAGTAGGTGTTCAAGCTCAGACAAAGCAGCCTGATATCGCGCCAGCAGCAGTGTAAATACGCTTTCTGGATAGCTTGCGATTACCTTCATTCGTGCCAGCAGAAACTCATCCAGAGCCCCCGCAGTCAAACCTTCGCCAGCATCGCCATTAGGCACCAGCTGTGCGGCCATTAGTCCGAACTGCCAGTGCGCATGATTACTAAAACCAGCTATCTCTCCACGAAGACGCTCAATGGCACATGACAACTCGCCGGTTAGCTGACGAACAACCCATTTATCGCCTTCAATCTCACCGATATCAATTTGGTCGCCCAGGTAGTCCTGATCGCCCATTAGGTAATCCGAATAGTGACATTCACCATTCATTAAAGCGAAGTTTGGGCCGTCATCGAACGTCGACGCCATGTAGTGACAAGTAGCAAGAGTTCTCTCTTGTACCGTCCACTGACTGACATCTACCACGCCACTCACTTCGCCGACTGTTGCACGCAGAAAAAATGATGTTGCTTCTTCGTTCATGTCTGGCGGAATAGATGCCAGTGCAATTGCATCCATGATGGATAGCTCTTTCATTTGCACGGTAAGCCGCTTGGTTCTTAATGTTGGAATATTGATCACAGCAGTGAACTCCTCATTGCTTTCCAGTCGTCGCGGTCTTTAGCGGTTAATGTAGCCAGTGACAGCGGGATCTTCATTGAAACAAAGCGCCCACTGCTATCTATTGGTGAGTTTAGAGGCACGCCGACGCGCTCAATGACCAAGGGTGAATATGTTCGCCCTTTGTAAACCATGGCAATCATTGATGGCACTTCTGATGGAAATGCAGCCTCCAGCAACCCCTTATCTCCGCTTGTCACGTCAAGAGCGGCGGTAGCCATCGTTCCCTCTGCCGCTATTTTCTTTGGCAGAGACCATGACACCAATTGATTAAGTGGCGCTTCAACTTCTATTTCCGGATTGCTCCAGGCGCGCAATAAAACTTCACAGGTTATTTTTATTGGCGGCATCCCATTGAACACCTGGGTGCTGTTTAATTTGGTCATACCGGAGCGGCCTTTAACACCAGATGCGACATCACCAACCTTTCCAGAGTCAACGCCAAGCTTCTCAGACACCTTTTCTACCAGCATCTGCAACATACCGGACTGAGCCAGCGCTGTTAATGCTGGCGCCTGGCTATCAGTGCCGGCGCTTTCAAAGGGTGACTGCCAGTTAAGCTCAATCTCAAGTTGGGCATCATCAGCCAATGGCGCTTGCACAACGTAGTTACTTAATCGTTTTCCAGTTGAATCGACCTCATAAAAGGTAGCAAGCAAGTGACGATTAAGGCCATCCCACTGAGACCCGCCAGTAGCGCTTGATAGCAAGCCGCTTAACCCACTGCTAACCATGGATGTGATATCTAACATCATCCTAACTACCTCTCCATGAAAAAAGGCGGCCCAAATAGACCGCCCTGTATGGGGGCTGGTTACAGGCCCATTTTTTTACGCATGTGCATTGATTTCAGGCGATGTACTTTCGCCGATGCAGAGCGTGATTTAAGGCCCATTTTTCGGATGGCCAATTTCTGTTTGCCAGATAAATGAACCGTGCCGGAAATACGCTTGTTAATTCGCACCTTTTTTCCACCACGAATTGCAATTTTCTTTCGGTAGGTTGCATCAAAAACAGTATCTTGATCGCCGTCAGCAAAGGCGAAATTATCCAGATCAGTGTCATCACCTTCGCTTGCGATAACCAGATCTCGGATCCGCTCTGCGGCTGATGCATCCCATTCATTCAGCAGCAAATCAAGATCTGATTCATCCACACCAATGGACAGTAAATAATCCCATGCAGCCTCAAGCGCAAAGGCAATTAGCTCCTGTTCATCATCATCCAGCTCGCCGTCTTGATTGCTGTCAGCGATCCCAACAATCAGTGCCTGCAAGCGATCCGAAACACCTTCACCATCTTCCAAGTCGGTGTCTTCTGCCCATTGTTTAATTGCAGCTGCTACATCCATGCGGATTGATGCAGCCTCAAAATTAGAGGCTGAATCCATAATGTCGCAGTCATCACCAGCGCAATCGAGAACTGGCTTCCGTTTCTGCTGCGCATCACCTTCACGATAAAGGTAGTCACGCAGCGAGTTGGCGACCATTGTCATTTATGCCTCCTTAGCGGCTTAAAGTCTGTGTTACATGAGTCTGACGGTTGGTGCCGTCATAACGTAGCCAATATTCAACATCCATGAGATCGTATGGACGCACTTCATTTGGCTTGACGCTGAAACGCCACGCAGAGCCGTTCATTTCAGGGTCACTGGATGCAACCAGCCATTTCGATGCCGTTGCGCCTTCAAAAAGCGTGGTCAAGAAATCCCGCATGCGCTTAACAGATACTTCCATTGGCATCTGCAGTACATCCTTGCCATAACGCGTGACTGCATCGTCAATCGACGTTGACATGTCAGCGACAGCGATCAACTTCTTCATGCTTGACTCAACCTGCGCGCTGGTTAACGAGTCACGGAAGACGTAGCGGCCGCCGCCAGTGTAGTTTTCATAAATGACCGGGTTTATTTTGGCTTTTGCCAGCGCGTTTAACTCGTAGTTATTCGGCGTGTAGGTTTGCACGATACCAGTACGATCGACGGGGAATTCACGGCCTGCTACTGGGTAGTTTTTCGGTGCAAACCCTTTCGCATTGGTTTGTGCATTACGTGCGCACGCTTTAGCGATATTCAGTGATGCTGTACCAAAGTGCCCTTTAGCATTAATGCCAGTAGGATCCGTTGATTTAAATGGCGCCCAGAACGCGTGCGCAAGATGCGCTGAAGGGCTTGCCCCCAAATTCAGCTGTTCAACAAAGGTAATTGCTTCGTCCGGAGTTAAATCTCCCGGCACATCAAATCGTAACTGTCGGTTGGTATCGTGCATTAGGTTTGACAGTACGGTGATCAATGCGGGTGATTTTGAGCCGCCAGACGCTATATAGGCGTAATCAAACTGAGTTTCCGCCAGTTGTGCCGTAGCACGTTGATAGTCGTCGGTGGTGTATGCAGTCCCGCCTTCAGTGAAGTAAATCAACACGTCAGACTCAACCCAGTCAGCAATGGCGCTGGTATAGCCATACATTGCAGAATTAACTGGAATTGATTGGGTGCTTCCGATAATCACTTCCAGCGCATCTGTGCGCGCTTCAATGATGTCTGGCAGGTAACGAGAATTACCGGAATCATCCGTATCGCCTTGGATCAGCGATCCGGTGTACTCGGCAATCTTGTCGTCATCCTTATCCAGCAGTCGCAACGTCAGGATGGTGTTAGCGGCATTAGCGCCATCAACGCGGTTTTCATCCGCATGCAGGGCGATTTTGATACCATCATTAAAGCAATCCAGATGTTTAATACACATCAGATATGGTGTTGCAGTTGGAATTTCTGCGGTTACGGTGAATGTGTAGTTACCAGTAGGCAGATCGGTTACTTCATTCAGTTCTTCTGCAACCACGATGTATTTCAACGCTGCGGCATCAGTAATAAGTCTGGACACCACCGCACTGTATGCACCTTTGATTAGTGCCTCCTGGACCTGAACCCACGCTTCATTGAGCTCGGTCACACGCATAGCTTCGCCTTTTCCCAGCTTCAGCTTTGCATTCCCTCGGTTAACGATAAATGCCTTATCAATGCGACCGCGTGTTGCGCGCATGGCAATAGCAAAGATCTGATCGGAGTTGGTACCTGCTGGAATTTCTGAGTTGTCACGCAGTGGGTTAAGCTGAATGCCAGACTCTGAACCTAATTGTCTTACGAAAGATACAGTCATCGCATCATCTCCCTATTTTTATGCCGATTTAGACTTGGCTGTCCGCTTATTGGATTTTGCTTCGGCATCAGCGACTGCGCCGTCACCGGTCGCCACTTCACTGGATTCAGAAGCACCATTGCCAGAAGAAACCGTCTCCGTGTTGACTGTAGTGGAATCAACTCCTTCATTTCCTGCATTGCCAGAGCCGTCACCGGTCGCCACTTCACTGGAGATTTCCGGAAAGGAGATGGATGCTAGTTCGCTTAGTTTTTTCAGCTCAGCGATCTGAGACAGGCTGCTGATTGCGCGCTGAACAACCGAGAAAGATTTGAATTTAGTCACAGACACAGCCAGCGGTTTAATAAACAAGTCCGCTTCGGGAATGCTCAGCTGAAAGTGTGCGAGGTTTTTAACCTCAAGTTCAAGCGGATAGCCTGCATCCGCAAACTGCTCTGACAAGTTTTTTGCAGCGCCGCCCCCCAAGGAAGGGGCGCCAATGATTGATACCTTATTCATCGACGCCTAATTCCTTAGAACAGGTTGGTGATATTGATCATCGCGCAAGCCAGTGAGCTTGGTTGATGTGGGTTAACTGATGTGAAGTTACGGGCGTAGAATGCAGCGCCAGTTTTCATGTCCGAGTTAACTGCCAGCGGCATAATAGTTGGCGCCACCGCGTCACCCAGCACAAATGGATTGCGAGTTACATCCGTCGCGCGACCGATACACAAGATCTCTGCTGTTGAACCGGCTTCCGCTACTACTTTCGGCGTGTAGTACACGTCGTAGCGGCCAAACAGGCGGCCAATGCGATAGATGCCAGGACGCTCGAACACGCCAGACGGTTCAAAAATATCATTAGGCAGGCTGTGCATTTGAGCCGCGACATTTGCACCAACATAAAGGTGAGAAATGCCGTGATTCATGGTCAGTAATGCCATCTTTTGTGATGAAGCACCCAGCGTTGCACCGAAATCACGCCACACATCCGCACGAACTTTGTAGTCACCTTGCGTTGCCCAGGCGAAATCAAATGTTTCTGTGTTTTGTGCGCTCAGGCGACGCGCTTTACGCAACACCTCATAGTGCCGCTCATTAGCAAACTGAGCTTGGATGGCAATCACACCTTCAGAATACGGATCCAACCCCAATTCATTTGCCATCTGAGTGCGAGAGTCGATGGATTGGCGAGTCAGTACACGCCATGGCTTGGCAAACAGAGAGAACGTATCAACAGATGTGATAATGCTTGGTGTTTGCGCTTCGTTACCTTCGTAATCAATGAAGCCTTCAACCAGCACATGATTGCCAACCGGGATCGCTGGGGTAGCGGTCAACGCGATATCGCCATTAGCCGGGTTTACTGTGCCGCCGATCTGGTGAACAGTGCCAGCCAAGGTAATTTGACCACTTACAGCCGACAAGCCAGTGCCGGAGCCGCTCACTTCCATAGCGGCAACGATACCATTTACGTACACCAAGGTGCGGCCACGCAGCAGTTTGATTGCGGCGGCAGCCGGATCGCACGTGTCCTCAGTGGCTTGAACAGAAGTAAGCTTGCCGGTGATGGCGCCGGTTGGCACGCCAGCAGCAGCTACAATGGTGCACAGGTGTTCGCGACCACTGGAGATGAATGTTTCGCCAGAATAAGCGCCATCCAGCAGATCGCCTTGCTCATAACTGCCATAAGTAGAGCCTGCTTGATGGGTCATAATGGCTAACTTAGCTTCATTAGAACCGATGTCAGCAGGCAGATAATGCGCAAATGGAATAGCTTCTGACATGGTGCTCAGAATTGCCACCACCGCACGATTTGACTGCAAGGATAGCGGATCGGAATGCTCAGAGGATGCAGAGTCCAGTGTAATACCCATTGCCTTGCGGGCTTCACTGGTAGTGCCATAAGCTAAATGGATGGCCTGCTCCAGCAAGTCGGCAGGCGCTGGCATGCCATGCATTTTTTCATAAGTGTTCGCACCATCCAAAATGGCGCGGGTTAGTGTTTTAACTTGCTTATCATCGGCCTCATCAAAAACGGCCTGCAGCTGTACCGGCACTTTTACTGATGTGTTCTGATCCAATGCGGTTTGAACGAAATCCGCTGCGGCTGCACTGTCAAATACGCCACCCTTTACAGATTCAGTTTTCAGCGCACTAACAAACTGAGCCACTGCGCTGGTTGCCCGGCGATTGTAGTGACTATTCTTTTGGGTCATTTGGTTTCTCCCTGTTCAACGATAATGGCCGACCAAGGGGCCGGGTATCGTCAGTTTGCTTGCGTCAGGGAGTGTGTTTTTGCGTGATTTTCCGGTTTTGATGTCAGTTTACGGAGGAAATAAAAAGCCCCACGACTGTGAGGCTTTGTTTTGATGGCGATCCATTTAATCATCGCTGCTTGTTGGATCCATGATATCCAGATCATCGCGTCGATTTGTTATGTAGCGAGGTACGTAAGGCGGCACGTTCACCACCGTTTCAATGCCAATGATTTCATACGCAATTCGTGGAGATGAATCTTCTACCCCCATGACCAGGTACATGACATCATCCTTTTTGACCTCAAACCCGCCCGCGTCGCCAATAATAGCCTCCGGCTCAACCAGAAACCTGATCTCATCCGCATAACCGTTGTTGGCGTCACGGCGGTCCATCATTTGTGATGGCTGAAATGTTTCGGCTGACAGTGCATAGCCGACGCCAACCAAAGACCACGTGATTTCGCTTTCATCTTCGACACTCAGCACCATCATGCCGCCCATCGTTGGTGCGCCGCCAGTAGAACCATCAGATACGCGGAGCACCTCACGACGATACAATTCGCAATTGAACGTATTCGGATGATTAATGATCACGTTTCTCGCTATTGCATTGATCCCAGTGGATACGTTATTCAGCATTATTTACCAGCTCCATTAATTATTGCTATCGCCTGCTCTTTTGTAATACCAAGCTTAGTTATGATCCCCATTAATGCGTCATGCGCCTCTGGCTTTGAAGCAAGTGCAGACAATCGCCGCCCGCTACCGGCCTTTTTCTTGTGTGCAGGTACCGCTGTCTTGGATGATTTTCTTAGTGCCGCTCTTGACCGGTCATAATTTCGATCACCAGTATCGCCTTTGGCCTTCGGTCTGGCCGCCTGCTTTTCTGCCAGTTTATCTGCATCCTTCTGGCTTGCCCTTACTGATGCAGAACCAGTTTCGCTGGCTCTCCCCTTCTCTACCGCCCGAGTAAGAAAGGACTGAACAACACCAGATCCTTCAATTTCAGCCATAACACGCAACACATGCTTGCAGGCGACACCGGATAGATCTGGGTTTCTTATCTTAGGATAGCCATTCTCAGCTCTCCCGGCGTGGTAGTTGCCGATGGTTGATATGTAGCGAAACCAGTACCGGTGACGCCCACAGTCGCAGTCAAACCTGACCGCCTGTTTGCGGATCATGGCCGCTGCTCTCATTGGCGTGACGGCGCCAGAGGCTACGGCAGATGGGTACCCCATAAATTGAACTGCTACATGATGCCTGGTTTCTTTGCTATCACGACTGGCATTAGTGATGAAGCGAACTTCCAATGAATTAATACTACCGCCAGATCCCTTGATGGCCTTGGCGGAGGACGGCACCGCGACAGTGATCTGCCGTCTTGCCCTATCCCTATCACCATTAAGCGACAAATCAATGATCTGTCGCGCGGTTATCCCGCCTTTAAAACGGCTTCCAGCCGTTCGGGCGTTCTGTCGAAAAGCGGCGAGGTCATTGTTTGTTATACTACGCTGTATCCCGCCCAGCGTAGTAACCAGCATGCGCTGAACATCATAGTCACCCTGTATGTCATTTGGGTTGAGTATGTTGGCCGCACTCGCTCGCTCTGTTGCATCAGCCTTTGACCTTGCTTGTGACTCAGAGACGGCGCCTTTCAGTACGCCAATTGGTGTTGCCCTGATAGCCATTACTCAGTGCTCCACGTTGGCTTGCCATCTTCTCGGTATTCAGATCTGGATTCAAAGCCTGCCAACTGCTTTAGTTTCCGCAGCTGCGTTTCATTCGGCAGTATTAGTTGCTTTTGCTCTAATGGCTCATCAGCGGAATCAATACCAGCGACAGCCATGACTGTCATAAACTCATCACGCCGACCGTAAACCCGCTCAGATACCAGCGTGGCGTCCCATATCTCATCTGGATTGATATCGTAGTAAATGGCGGTTTCCCATGGCTTGATTGCAAGGGAGAAATCCCGCACCATTCGCCAGAATACACGCGCCGATTGGCTGTTTTGGTCTATGTTCATATCGTAATCGCTCGCCCAGATAGAAGACCCGCCAACTTATCAGCCATGCTAATACTATCGGATATTGCGCCAACCTTTGAAACGTACCGGCATATTGCCAGAACCCCGACTTGGTAATTGCTCGCCTCTGATGCAACGCGGTATCGCGGCCCACTTGCATCAATACCGTCTTTCTCTATAGCTGATACCGGATCCGCGCGCATGGCGCCATCCGTAATGCGTAAACAACCACTAACGCCATCGGAAGCTATGCGACCCTTTATTTTGAAGTAGTCAGTTATGGAGCCCTCAAGATCTGAATTAGAAAACAGAGAATCACGATCAGATCTGCCATCTGATGAAATCAGTGTGCAATCCTTGCGCCGTGCTATTTGGTCAGATAGTTTTGCTACTACCAATATCCCAGTTTCTTCATCAAAACCTGCAAACACCGAAGCGGGCTTGCCAAAATAGCCTGATATATTGGCTTGAATTTGAAGCATCAGACCTCCGATGGATAGTTGTTAACTTCACTGACCAGAGGATAGCCTGCTGGGTCACTGGTACCCGGCGTTCCTTTGCCATCATTGGGCTCGCCAACCTTGGGTGCTCGGAATAACGGTATTGAGCACTTCAACGTCAAATCAATCGCCAGAATGGTTATATTTTTATTCCCGGTATCAATATTCATTGCTGGGTTATCTGGTGATTCAACGTGCACGGGAAATGGGTGGTTTATCCCAGCAAAGGAATAGTTTGCATCGAAGCTACGGCGACTTGGTGAATCAAGGTGAAGCAAGAATTGCGCGGCAATGCTCTTGGCTGTTGGCTCGTCTGATGCAATAACCGCGATCTGCGCGCGAACGTCACCAACAATCATCTTCAGCTCAAAGTACCGCTCTTTGTCATCCGAGGTAATAGTGATTGGGATTGGATCGGATATCTGGGTTGAGAAATCGCGAGCCGTTGGCGTGTAATCTTTGCTTATAGCCACAATCACTACTGGCAGCTTGGCTGGCTTGCTCGCGGCTTGCTCGGTGTCGTTGCGTTGCCATGACGCCAGCATATCCTCTGCCTGATCAATCATTCGTGATGGGGCAAACGCAAAGCAGCGCTCAAACCCGCGATCGACAAACTCAATCATTGGCTTTGTAGTTGGCACTAGCTCGCGATAGAAGCCCTGCATGAACTCACCAACGGCGACTTTCACTGGCTCAAACATAAGGGATCACCCGACTAACAAGGCGCAAGTATTCGTTATCAGCGGCTGAATCTAACGCCATTTGCTTGTTGTCAGCCTCCTTGAATCTTGGTAGTGAGTCGGTATTTTTAAACATAGCCGCATCACGATTAATTCGTTCAAGGTGCTCACTTGCAACGCCTGCAGCAGCGCTATCAAAAATGGCATGCACAACTGACTTCTTCGTGTTTGTTTTACTTAGCAGATCCAGTAGCTCATTATTTTCTTGCTCAAGCCTGCCAGCAGCATCCAGCGCCATAATGACGTTATTGTCCATTTGCGAGATGAGAAGCCGCTGAGCCTCAATGATTTCCAATTGCTCGGCCATCAGGATCTCGCCAATGCCAATTTCACCGCCGCTTACACTGTCCAATACCAACTCATAACCGCGATTGGTTGAATAGTTTGGATCGTTTACCCAGTCGAAACCGAACAACTCCGGTTTATTTGTATCGATGGCGGTACTAAATCCACCAACGCGATTGGCATACATTCTGGAGGCCATGCGGCCTGAATCGTTATCGAGAAATTCCGTCTTGTGCTCGATGGTTCCGTCAGGATAAGCCTTGAGGTAGGTGGTTACCAACGCCGGTTCAATGGAGTGCGCCTTCCCATCAGCAATACCACCCTCTGGCGGCTCCAGCCCAAACCGAATTCGTGGCCAGTGCCCGAAATACCCGAGCATTCCGCGCGTGCTGACTCTTTCCTGGCACTTTGGTGAGTTGATGGCGGCGACAATGGCTGGAATATTAAAGTTTCTTTCTTTGCCACTGAACTTACGCCCGCGGTCTTTTAGGTTGTATTTAATGATTGGTGGTTGCTGCATAAACAATACCCCTACGGTAGACATAGGGGTATGTTAGGTATTTTATTGTTCAGCCAAGCGGTGGTATTTCCTGTTTAATACATTCGCTATCTGAATTCAGCTGGCTTTGACATGTAGGTTCGGAGCGATACCAGCTCATCTATCTGTTCCTGGTATGATTGGAGTAGACATTGCGTGTCACCGCACTTGTTCCGTTCTTTCATCCATGCCTTTTGGCCCTTTTTAATTCCGGCGCCATTATCCCCAGACGCAGCGACCGCCTGCTTAAATACCACGCTCATTTCTATGTCTTTTTGTGCCAACCCCGGATCACTGCAAATCATTATCTCGGTCTTTGTGCTGGCTTTTTTGCAGTCAAAGCTGGCTTTTAAGTTGCCAACCCCAGTAGTTTTTTCACGCTTATCAATCGCCGCTGCAGAACCATTAGATCTAGCCACCACATCGAGAAACGCGTCTGCATCGCGCTTTGTGAAACCCCTTATTCTATTAAGAATGAATCCACCATCATCCATGCTTACCTTTA
Organism: uncultured Tolumonas sp.; assembly: GCF_963676665.1. Taxonomy (NCBI): domain Bacteria; kingdom Pseudomonadati; phylum Pseudomonadota; class Gammaproteobacteria; order Aeromonadales; family Aeromonadaceae; genus Tolumonas; species uncultured Tolumonas sp. Next base: position 1,522,045 of record NZ_OY781378.1, on the reverse strand, counting down.
TGTCACCAAGTAAGTTTTTCATTGTTATTATTGAATCATCTTTTCCAATAAGGTTAATAAGCGTCTCTTTGTAATCAATTGAATCAACTTGCCATTTAATGAGAATATCTTTCTTTGGCATATAGGTATAAAAATTATTGTCTTTAACCGCAACCATGGTTATCCCATCACTCTTGCTTAAAAAAGTGCTGTAGACGCCGCTAAAATTCCTGTCGATATAGGCCATGTCACCTGTCAATGCGACCCCTGCAAATGCCTTTACTGAAAACAAGATGAAAATAATTAACATCGATACACGCTTCATACATGCTCCTTGTATGTAAAAAAACGCCCACTGATAGCGAGCAAAGGTTGGCGACTGTGGGCATTATACAAACTTACCCGTATGGCGCTTATTATTTATTAAAAACCCCCGCCGAAGTGGCGGTTGAAACTCCAGAGGCGACTACAAACTATCAAGTACGGATACCATTGCAGCGCAATCATCTTTTATTGAGCATAGTGCGCGCTCGAACAGAGCTGAATTAGCCCTGCCACTGACTGACATAGCGGCAAAAGTGGACAACAAAGACACCCACTCAGCAATTGCAAGCAACCGATTAAAGTCATCGACATTGACTTCCATCATTTGAGTTTTAACAACTTTCAGTGCGCTCATACTGCACCGCCTGAAGACAATTCCATTGCTAACCGAGTAATGCCTTTCGGTGTGATCCGCACCTGTTCAGATACACCCTGCGAACCATCTTCTTTTTCATACACGTTGATCTTGTGCTCAATCAATCCAGATTGAATGCGATCTTGATAACCCAGCCAGTTCTTTGAACCATTGCGGCGGTAGATCCAGCGGTGTGCATGCAGATGTTTGCGCAAAGTGATGGGTTTAACCTGCAGCACCTTAGCTAATTCAGTCATGTTGAACGAACCATCAGCAATGGCGATCTTGTCGAATGCCTCAATTACTGGTTTTGTTTCTTCAGCTTTGTTTTGCAGTGCAATGACTTCTTGTTTGGCAATTCTCTTCTGTTCAACCTCATCAGCCCATGCCCGAGCTGCGGCAACTAGATCGGAGAAGTTTGGAAGGTTTAACTCAGCAGAAACTGATTCTTTGGTTGCTGATCCTTTAGTCCAGTATTGCCAGAGAACTTCGTCACTTTCGTTCTGGTATGTTTCCACTCTCTCACGAACAGCCAGATCTTTTATTTTCCCCAACTGGATTGAGTAAAGCCATGCTGGAAGCTTTTTAAGGGATAAGCAAGTTGTCAGTTGATCACCTCCAGCTGAAGGTATAACTATTTCAGTTATACCCTTCGAGAATTTTGATTTTATTTTTTCTAGTTGCGACTGCCAAGCTAACCCCATACCTTCAACAACTGGCTTCATCGGAACATACGGCTCATTGTTGAATGGTACTAACATCAGGTCTGCGCCGTGAAATGGCACAACAATGGCGTTGTTAGAGATTGAATCGGTGTTTGAATCACCAGAAGCGTCTATCCCACTGGCGCAATTTATTACTTTGGTTATACTAACCATGATGTTTATCCTTAATCATTCGAGTGGTTCGGGAATACAACTTCATTGACGCCTTAGCTGTTGACGCAGCTGGGGCGTTTTCATCTCTACACTGCTTTGTTGTTGCTTTCATTCATAAATTTCCCTCTAAACTCCAAAGCCCAGGCAAGCGCCTGAACGATTGCAGAGTTTTTTGATATTCCTTCTTTTTCAGCCAACTTTCTGTATTCATCCTCAATCCGCTTCGGATATCTAAGCGTAACCTTTACATCTTGCTGATTTTCCATTCTTCCTCCTATCAATGGTGTTTAGTTGCCACCATTGATATTAATTTAACACCATGCACTAAGTGTCAAGTTACCACCATAATTATTTTATGTGATCGTTAGTTAGGTGTTCAGTTGTGACAAAGTACCCAAGTCAAATGCAGGATAAGTTCAATCTTCGATTCCCAGATGGAATGAGAGAGAAAATAGCCGAAGCAGCGAAGTTATCTGGAAGATCAATGAACTCAGAGATCATCTATCGCCTACAGCAAAGTTTTGACGCGGGACTTCCGGCAGATGAAAAACCTATTCGCATCATAGAAGGAAAGCTTCGAGCAGAAAGCCAAGCCGGTGCTGCAAATATACTCGTTGAAATAATGGAATATCTTGAGTTGCACCGAGATGAAATCGAGCAACAAAAAAGACTGGAAGAAGATGCTCAAGCAGAAATAGCCGAAGAATATTATGCTAAATTTCCGGTAGATGATGATGAAATAGAACCCGATGATGAGTACCGCTGAGACCACTCACCACCGAATACAAACCAGAAATACAGCCGAGCCAGCTTTCCTTGCTCGTTACGCTCAATCATCGACAACTCTCGTCATGCTGATGAGATTACGTAGTCCTTCTGTATAACATTTGAACGTTCCCCCGTTTTGGTGAGCGTTAAAACGGCTATTCGGAATAAGACTCACCTAAACGTCAGCAAATAAATCCTCAGCCTCACTTGCTACTACGTCCGCCATGTTGCGCTGGCACGTTCCGCCGTCTCCAGACGGTATGTAGACTACGTTTTCGAGAAAGGCGAAACATATTGCATCCCACAAGTCAGGCGATCCCATTCCTTCCCACTCCACACTATGCTTTGGCGGAACACGGATACGGCCCTTATCGGTGAATGTTTTCGGTATCCGACTGGATTGGCCAAGAACTGTATTGCGATGCTCAGCGGTAAGAATGCTTAACCGCCCTTCTTTGGCTGCTCTCGCCGCTTGGTGCATGGCTTGCGCACGCAAATTTAGGTACCGGTCTTTATTTTTGTTCTGAAAGCACGGATTACCCCAGTTAACTCGATGCGTTACCTGGTTTAAGTCTTCCATGTCCTGACACACAGTAATACCAAGGCCACCAGAGTCGACGACATACGTTATACCATCCTTCTGCTCTCCAACCTCAACAGCGGCAGCGGCAATGCGATTAGAACGTATGCCGTTGGTGTGGATCGGAATTTCAACAACTTCGACACGCCTTGCATCATGACCGCGATCACCATAACCAATCACGCGCGCAAGAACGATTGCCGACTTATCCCGCAACCCCTCGCCGCTCGCGACGTCACCCAGCGCCAGCCAGCCAAAGGGTTCATCGTTGTTAATGATCCGCCCGCGCCGATACATTGACTCCGCAACCTTTAGGCTCATCATGTGTTTTGAACTGTCCTGTGGGAACAGCCCAAGTATGCGAATACGGCGCTCGTCTTCATCGTAGCTATCCCACAACTCACGCAAAGAGTCGTCAGATACAAACGGTGATTCAAGGGAGCTGAAGGTCAGGTTTACCCATTCCCCGCCATTGGCTTTTGATAAATCATGATGGGTGCGATAAAAGAACCCGGCATTTCTTGTTGGCTGGCTGGTTAATAGCATGCGGTTATGTTGTTCAGTCAGCGCGCCACGCAGGGTGGTAAGCACTGTATCTGACAATGTTGACGCTTCATCACCAATGATAAGCAGCCACTCACCATGGCGACCGGCCATTTTATTGGCCGTTTTGTCGTTAGCTGTTTTTGACTCAACAAACCAGGTGTCCTCAAAACCAACAATACGCATGGTGGCGCTGGCAAGTAGATCGATGTGCTCAGCAATCCAGCCATGATCGCCCCGGCGAATTCGCTCGACAGCCAGCCCGATCTCTTTCCAGAGCGTTGCCTTTAGCTGATCCATGTCATTGGCAGTAAGCAATGTGATTGATTGCGGGTAACAGAGCATATGCCACAATACAATGTTAGCTATCCCTGTGGTCTTGCCCGTGCCGTGACCAGATGACACGGAGGTGCGAGAGCGCGACACCGATACATTGCAATACAAGTCAAGCTGCTGGGGGCTTGGATCTACGCCCTGCACTTCAACAGCAAATCTTCCAGCGTCCCCGGAATATTCTTCGCAAAATGGCAACCACCGTGGGTCTTCATGCAGTAAGACTCTTTTTTTTGCCATTACGAACCGTCATCCAGCTCAGAATCAATAACCATACCCAGCCGCTCTGCCCGCCCAGACAGCTCTTTCCGTTTAATTTCAGCCTCAGCAAGAACGCGCTCATACATGTTGTTCATTGCTTCTTTATCAACTATCGCAATAGTTGGTCTTTCAATGACCTCAACCTTATCTTTCCACAACTCTGGCTGGCGGTTCTTCAGCCAAAACATGGCGCTTTGCGGGTCGGGTGGATAATGCTTCGTTACCGGAACGCGATGTATCACGCCATCAGCCACCTTGATCTCTTCAGCCTCGTGGGTATATCCCATCGCGCGCTGATACAACCGACTAGCCACATTGGCATCGGCGTAATTCCTCCCGCCAGAGATTGCCGTGGCAAGTTCCTTGTTATCTTCCTGCCAGTTGTAAATGGTGGCCCTGCTTACGCCGATCAGCTCAGCCAAATCCTCAATCGTTGCGCCAAGCATCATGAATCGCAGGGCAATAAGCGCATACTCTTGTCGATATAGCGTTGTCGCGCCATGTTCTATCCCCATTAACGCGGATAGACCGCCGTACTTAAAATCATCCATCGCACAATCCGACATGCTATTGCGCGTGCGCGTATGCCAATTGGGTTTATCAGATGGCTCCTGTCTGCTCGATGAGTCATCATCATTGGCATCACCACTCAAGTCATCTTCTTCGCCAAACCCCAAATGAGAATCGTCGCTTTTTTGGGGTGGTCTGGTTTCTGGTTTCTCTGGCTGGTTTCTGGTTTCTGGTTTCTCTAGTTTCTGGTTTCTCTGGCTTGGTTTTGCCGACTTTGCTGGCTTGGTTACTTTAGAATTATTGGTATTCGACTCTTGACCCTGCTTTTGCCATCCATCCCTATCTGCCGCCTTTCGCACCCCCGGCACGGATACCGGCAAATCAAGTTCACGAACCAGCCATGTAAACCCATCGCGATCATCGCTTTCCCATACGGAACGAACATCGTTCCACTGCTTTGCAGTTAATTTAGGAACGGCCATTTACACAAACACCAGGTCAATTTGAGGTAAGCCGCCAGATGCTGCGTTCTCTGTCCGGAATCGTCTTATTTTTGACTTGGCATTACGTGACGATGCAGTTGTGCGCTCTATGCTGGACAGTAACTTTGACCCGCCCTTGATATCCTCCCACTCAGGATTAAGCTCAATGACGCGATTTAGGGCTGTCAGGGCATCAGTAGCCTCTTTTTCGATAGACGCAATGCAGTTCTCGACACTCACAACGCGCTCAATGATCCCCATCTGCACAATAACATCGCGCTCACGCAGCTTTTCCCATCGCTCACGCATGTGGATCATCATTTCACGCATCACAGAATGCCGGGCATCCTCTCTCTCCATTGATTCAGTAATGCCAAGCAGGTAATCAACAGATACGTCATACAGCTCTGCAGCGCGCTTTATCACCCAAATAGGAATTTGGCTTGAGTGTTTGCCGCTTTCAATCTTTGCCAGTTTGGTTGAATTTGCGTATCCAAGCTGTTTGGCTGCGGTGATTTGGCTTAACCCGACCATGTCGCGGGCCTCTCTCAGTCTGGCGCCAACCGCTCTTGCAAGGTCAGCCTGCTCTAGTCGGCTTGGCACTCCACTCATCGATACTCTTGCGCCTTTTTTGCTGATCTGCTGATCCATGGTGACAACTCCTGTGCTCTGTAATGATTGCGTGTTGCATGTGCCGTTAATTAGTTAGTTTCCCTGTGCGGATCTCCGTTTCACGCCTTAACGCCGCTTCATTGATGACGTCCACATCATCTTTGTTGTCACGCTTTGCTGCTTCCCACATCAGCTCTAGCGTTGTTTGCCTCTTTGCATGCCGAAATCGCCTAAGCCAGTAACCTCGTGTTCTTGGCGTACCCCGGCTGTCACTATTCAGACGTTCTTTCACGTAATTCAATGCCGTATTTCAAGTAATTGATGGCTGGGCTCATCAGTCTTTTTGGATTCAAAAATTCAACCGTTACTGGCTGCGCATAGTGGATGTAGTTGCTTATCCCCTTGCTGGAAAGCTCATCGCAGGCAACTCGGAGACAAGCGTCATAATCTTGGCTACGCAGTAGCGCTGGCGATATCGGAATAAACATATTGCGCGCCTATAGTTGTGATGATGATTTTCCCACTCTCCCCCCACACCTTGGTTGCTCGCCCGTCCCATACTTTGCAGTCTTCATCAAAGATGGCATCGAGTAGCGCCTTCTCCAGATTGTCTTTATCCGGCCTTACCTGGTGCGGTTTGCCATTCATTTCTGCGCGCTTTTTCTTACTCCAACTATTTGGCATGGGTAGAACGAAGATCACGTGGTAGTCACAGAACGGTAATGTCACCCCCAGCAAGCGAACGTGGTCGCAAAACGCGTGATACCGAAGCACTGGCGGCCTTTTCTTCCATCGGTCTTGCTGTGTCATTCTTGGCTTTGGTGTTGGCGTAATGTCGTATTGCTTCATGCCGCGCCGCCTATCGTATTAAGTCGCAGAGAAACCACTTCCTGTTTAACTTGGGTCAGCAGTTTTGATTCTGATCCATGCTGTATCTGCCACAGGCGCTTGCTGGCGTGAAACCCCGTCTCATAACTTGCCCGGTGATGGCGTGGGCATAGCGGCAATACATCCTTGTGATTGGCTCTTTGTGCCATCCCCTTTTCATGCCGCACGTGATGAAGCTCCGCCGGTGAAGCGCCATACCCCATGTTTCTGCAGCACACACAGCCAAGGCTGGCAACGTCATTCATCCATGCGCGCTCTTCCTTGGTTTTTGTCTTAGCCATGCGAGCCGCCGACTTCATTGGTCTGCGCCGGAATTTTGTTGCTATCGTCCGGCTCAGCGCCCACCTCTTTAGTCGGCAGCGTCACCAACACATCAAGATCGCCCGCATGTAACCGCTCAACTCTCAAGTGCTCTTTGTAAGTGTTTTTCATTTGCGACTTCTCCGAGCTTTGCGTGCGGCGCGTTTAGCTCGTGGCACACCAGAGAATCGACTGCGCTGCGCTGGCGGCACGAACCCGTGATAGCCGACAAAGCGAAACGTCGGTGCAGGCCAAAAATGGCTGCCAAAGGCTGCCAAAGCATTGATGAAGAATTTAAGCGCGCTCATGTTTTGTACCCCGGAAGTTCGTGGTGATTTAATCGCTGACAGAAATAGCTCTGCTGATCTGCTGGTAACGCCGCGATCTGCTGACCAATGTCTTTCTGTGTAATGGTTTTGGCGTGTCGCAACTTGTAGATGGCTAGTGATGCTGCCTTGTCTAGCTCAACTTCAAGTCTGTCCCTGGCTGTTTTTTTGGCGAGATTGAATGAAGTCACGCGGCCAGCTCCATCAACTGATTGACCGTATTCTCTACTTCAGCTTCTGAGTGAAATGTACGACTGAGGATGTCGCGCCAAAGCACATTGAATACCGACTTGTAGAGCTCTTGAAATGTGAGTTCATCCATCTTTGAGAACTTGATAGACATGGGCTCGCGATGGGTGCGGCCATTTGGCATGGTCATTTCAGTGAAGAAACCAGCCTCAACAATCGCCCACCGGCGATATGCCTCGAACGACTTGACGATATCAACAATGCGACTAGCTCTATTGCCAGCCCAGGCATTGAGAAATACCTCTGCGGCAGATAGCATCACCTCACGATTGCCGCCATTCGCAACAAGGAATTCGTTGTACTTGGTTACGGCGTACCGCTCCTGCGGCGATAGACTTCCGCCAGTAGGTTGCCAGTAGTCAAAGCCAAGGTTGAGTAAAGCGAAGAATCTGCGGTGGAATTTTGGATTTCGCTTTGCAGTCGCATGCAACTCAAGGAATGTGCCGATCGGCATGGCTTGCACCAATTCAAGATCTGAAGGGGTTGCAGGGACCAAGATCGACCCCGCCTGCTTGATCAAGCAAAGCTGAGCCATTAGTGAACGTTCTCTGAGGTGAATGGCATGGCGGCGCGGATATCTCGCTCTCCCATAACCACATCCATTCCGCCGGGGTTAACGACAGGCATAACGCCCGCGCTCTGCGCCATCTTGGATAGAATTGCGTAGCGGACTATTTCAGCTATTTCAGAATCTGGTTTTGAGCGGACGATAGCGGCAATACGCTCATCCGATAGCGGGCGATTATGTTCAGGTGCATGCTTATTGCTCATCGTTCCGTGCCTCCGTGATTATTATCAAGGCAGCGGCGGGATGCTTGTGTACGACAAATATCGGAATGAGAACTCCGATACATCGTGATTGTGCAGATTATTTATCTAATCCGTACCGACGCATCTCGCGCGGGCACAGGTGTAACGAGAGTCGGAACCACCCGACGCAATTATAATATCACGCTCAGGTGGTGGTTGCTACTCATTGATTTCATTGGTTATTTTAGGGTAATAATGGATCTATTTATTACCAAAAACAGGGAATACAGTCACAGTCGATTTAATTTCTTGTGGCAATGATGGGTATACATCTATCCCGGTTAGCAAATTCAACTCATCAACAGAAATGATCCGGTAGATCCCCGACGTATCGTTATCAACCACAAATACAGCGGCCGCCCCCAAGGATGGGACGTATAACGACTTAAACATCGCATTAGGTACTTGGATCCGGCCATTTATTTTCTGGTGTGATGATTCATAGATACCGCCAGTAACCAGATAAACGTCACCATATCGCACGGCGACAGCCCTGACACTTGATTCTATTCGACTCCAGATCCCAGCATTGTTCGCGTGAAGCTGCGGGACCATGTTAGCCAACGAGAAAGACTCAAATTGAGAAGATTCCGTAGGCATATCTGCACTTGGAGCAAGATGGCCGCGGTCAAATCCACTTCCTCGATAGTCACGAAGTTCAGCTCTCGCGTTATCTGGCAGCGAACTCTCCTCGTGAAACTGATCATTCCTGTCGATAAGCTTTGCCTGTCTAACCTCTAATGCCGTTAGGTGCTCTGCCGAATACAGCGGGGATCGAGATAACATCGAATAGCCGATTGCAAACTCTGCAAAACATAGGTTTCGTTCATGGTTCACGACAGCGCTGACATTGGGCGGCGCCTTTCCAACAAAGTGATCGCCACACGATAAATCAGCCGCTACCGAACTGAATGAAAATGTGATCACACCAATCAGGGATATTATTTTTTTACTGATCTTCACCGCTTGCTCTCCAACTTACTTTCAATTCATGCTCTACGCCAAAAAACTCCTAGTAATCATCTCTCATGCTAGGGCCGGCATAACTGTCAAAACGAGAGTATTGACCTTGAAATGTTAACCGCACTTTACCGATGGGCCCGTTACGTTGTTTCCCGATAATTATTTCGGCAATCCCTTTATCCGGACTATCATCGTGATAAACCTCGTCACGGTAGATAAACATGATCACGTCAGCGTCTTGCTCAATAGATCCTGACTCACGTAGATCCGAGTTGATTGGGCGCTTGTCTGCTCGCTGCTCAAGGCTTCGGTTTAACTGCGACAACGCTATGATTGGTATATCCAGCTCCTTGGCCAATGATTTCAATGAGCGTGATATCTCAGCGATTTCCAGTGTTCTATTACCCGACAATTCAGGTACTCGCATTAACTGCAAATAATCAATCATGATCATACTGAGACCGCCGCACTCCTTGTGAACGCGTCTTGCCCGGTAACGGACATCTGCCGGTGTCAGCCCGCTATCGTCATCAATGATCATTTTTGTTTTTGAGATCATTAATCCCATGCCGTTACTTAGCCTTGCCCAGTCATCGTCATCAAGATTTCCGCTCTTGATTTTGTCGTGCTCCACCCTAGCGTTAGCGGAAAGCAGTCGGTTAATGATTTGGACTTGTGGCATTTCCATTGAAAAAACAAGCGCTGGCTTACCGGATGATTGTGCCGCATGGTCAGCAAGATTCATGGCAAATGTGGTTTTCCCCATCGATGGACGAGCCGCAACGATAATTAAATCCGATGGTTGAAATCCAGCTGTCATCTTGTCCAGATCATCAAAACCAGACGAAAGGCCGGTAATGTGCGACCCTCGGTTAAAATTCTCTTCAATGCGCGTAACTGCCCGTTCCAGCATCTCGTGCATGCTGTCGTATTTTTTATCTGAAGAACCAGAATCCAGCAGCGTATCGAGCTTGTCAGTGAATTTTATTGTCAGCTCTGCAGCGGTAGCCCCCTGCATGCTATAGCCGGATTCTACAATCTCATTGCCAATGGAGATGAGTGCGCGCGTAACCGCTCGCTCTTTCACAATTCTGGCGTATGCCGTGATATTAGCTGCACTCGGCGTTATGCGGACGATCTCCACCAGGTAAGCAAAGCCACCGACAGCTTCCAGCTTTCCAGACTCATCCAGTGAGTCGTTCAGCATAACCAGATCAATGTGAAGACCCGCAGTAACCAGCCCCTTAATGGCATCAAAAATGATCCGGTGTGGTTTGCTGTAGAAATCATCGGTTGCAACGATAACCGAGATATCGTCCCATGCGTTTGCTTCCAAAAGCAGGCCGCCAAGCACAGATTGCTCTGCCTCGAAGCTATACGGAGCTTGCTTCATATCATGCAAAAGTGCAGGAGCATTCATGCTGCACCGCCTTTAGCAGCTCTAATGACCTGAACTAACGATTCAGTACGTTTGATAAGGTCAGCACATGGAACATGTGCAGCCCGCATGCGTCTTATTGAATCAACAGCTATATTTTCAGCCTCGGTGATAGCAGTTAGTAGCTCATCACGCTGGTCAATAAGATTAATCAATGGCGCGACAAAATCTTTACCTAGGCGCTCCAAGTCTTCTGTTGTTGATCCTTCGCAGGCGTTAACACAGGCGACTATGCGGCGAGCGTTGGCTCGGCGCTCATCATCTGAACGCTTAACAAACGCATATCGTCCGCACTCGCCGATAATCGAACCGGTATCATCATCAGAATAGAAATTTGCAGGTCTGTTTTCGTCATAGAACCAAGGTTCAGGCGTATGTTTCATGCTGCACCTCGCTGGCTGGTCCATTCCAACTGCACGGTCAGGCCGTTGTCTTCGCGCAGGCGGTCAATAATTCGGTCTGTCAGGATGGCTTTCACTTCGGCCATTTTCAGATTTGAAATAAACACGGTTGGCAGTCTTGAGCCGTACCGCTTATCGATAACGTCAAACATCAGGATTGCTTCCGATTCACTACCGTACTGGACGCCTACCTCGTCAATAACCAGTAAGCTTGTTTTGGCGTAGTGATCAATGGCTTCTGATTCGTCACGGTCTGGATTTTTCCAAGTTGAGCGGATGTCACGGATCATGTCGCGGGCAGTGGTATAAACCGCATCGAATTTATTGTCCGGCTTAACCAGTTCGTTGATAACGCCAGCAGCAAAATGTGTTTTACCTACCCCGACATTTCCGATCATCAACAGGCTTCGGCCATTGCGTAGCCCGTCCAGATCGGCAACGTATGATTTCACTGCTTCCAGTGCGGATTGTTGCCGTGGATTGGTGGCCTTATAGCTTTCGAGCGTCCGATCATGAAAACGAGGCGGAAGACCTGACTGCTTAATGCGTTTGATGCGGCGTAGGTTTGCAAGTTCAGCCATAGCTGCCGACTCACGCTCAGTCTTGCAAAGCGGGCATTCACCTTCGTAGTTGCCAGATGCGGTACGGTTGTCTTCGATGTATTCAGATTGGTGAACTTCACAGAGCGCTTTACGGGTATGTTTCTCGTGCCGTTCTGCCGCAGTTTTTTTGATTTGTTCAAGTTGCTTGAGTAAGTCTGTCATGGCTAGATCTTCCCAACTGTGCAAGATGGTTCGCCAGTGTGGGTAAATCCATTTTGGCGTATTGGTTGTTGGCGCTGGTTTCCTGTCACCCCACGTTCGGCGTTGGCTTTTTTGAGTTGCAACTCGTCCCATTTTCCGCGGATTTTTGCAGGTGCTTGGCAAAACTCAAGTTCACGCCCTGTTTTGCAAACCCACGAGAACAGCTCACAGATTTCACGGTGGGTTCGGTTGTCGTGCTGTCGCGTCAGGCGAATATCGTTAACCCATTTAATCAATTCGGGCGGCTTTGGCACTGCAAGCCCCTTGGCTGTGAATGCCTTGGCTCTGGTTTCGATAAACCAGTTTGCGGCAGTCAGATCTTCTTGGTTTCCCCATCGCAGTGTTTTTCCCTGCTTGGAGTGAATAACCGCATCAGATGGGATTTTTTGTTTTGCCTGCTCAGGGTCTGGAATGGCGTCAGCCGTTCTCTGACCATAAATCTTTAGATCTTGATCTTGTTTTATATTGTTAATAGAAACTTGTTCTTCTTGTGCGGGTAGCTGTGCGGCGGGTTGTGCGGGTGGTTGTGCGGTATCACCCTCGCAGGCCGCGCCATTACTGGGTTTGCGTTGTGCGGGTAGTTGTGCGGGTAGCTGTGCGGATGGTTGTGCGCCCTGATTGGAGCTATTTAATGTCTGATATGCATCATAATTGATGAATTTAACAACAGTGCCTTTGTCAGTTCCGTGAGTGGAAATTACGTTTTCCCGCTCCAGAAGTTTCAGCATACGCACGACTGCATCACGCGATGTTGGCTTCTTGTTTCGGTCTTTCATGCGCAAACCCATTTCGCTTGGAATAATAACCAGCTCACCACGCTCAAGATCCCATTGTCGGTCATGAAAATTAACCGATGTAGGCTTTGAGGCGGCTTGAGACAGCATTCTATGAAACAGGGCAAGCACGTACACGTCATCGGCCCAGTCGTTCTTATAGAGCGATCTGTGCGTCAAATAGCATCCCGTTTTTTTATTGCTCATAACATTACTGAAAACCTCCCGCACAGGTGGCTCACCCTGTTGTGTTGGAAATAACTGAACTACGGTATTCATACAGCCTCCTGTAAGCAGCTAGTTTTGAATCCTGCCGGAAGGCTTAGGTATCTGGTATGTAAGCGTCTTCTTGCGTTTTTAAGTTCTTTTTTTACAGCTAATAGCTCTCTGTATAACTTGCCAGTAGCCAGTTGAAATTCTGGGTCATCAAGTGCGTCAATTACGTCTTTACGACTGAAATTCCATAAATCATTTACGTCGCGTAGATATGTTCTAACTGCGCTTCTGTATTCATCTCTCACAACCTTGATGAGATTTTCTAAATGCAGAACGCTTGCGGATGCTTGCGCAAAATCCAATATCTGCGCTTCTCTTGACACATATCTCATGCTGCCACCTCGATAGATTTGTCATGAGTAAATAAGCCGTCCCAGCTCTTTTTCATTGGTAATTTACCTTTGGTGTAGAGACCAAACAGGCGAGCTGCACCCGCACGTAGCAGTGTTGGCTGGTATTTAATGAATGACGGTTTATCGTCAGGCGTGATCTTGGTTTCTTTCTCGGTGAGATATTTATCTCGAGCATAGGAAGTCGCTCGCCAGTCGTGCTTGTCATGGCGCAACCAGTTCTTATCCATGAGAAATTCATTTATTTTCTGGCAATTAACGCCATTCAGCTTTTTGACAAACTGAGAAGGCGTCATACCTTCATTGAACAAGGTGTGTAGCTGGCTGATCTCATCTTCTTGTTGTTTATTGATCAAAACCAAAGCCTGCCTTTCTTTGTATTGAGTAGCCCATGCAATGGCTGCTTCGTAGGGATCGGTGAAGTTTGGCAACTGTAATGACTTAGATGACACTTGAGCTTCCAGCTCTTGCCAGCGATCAACCAATCGAGCTGTGACTTCTGGGCACAACTGAGCGACAACGATAATGCTATCGCGCTTACCTTGCTCACCTGAAAAATACATAGACTTGCTCAACAACACCGTTGGCTGATTTTTCCCCGTCCACCAATGGTGGTTGGGAAATTACGCCATTTGCTAAGCGTTCGATTGCTCGCTTTACGCTGTCATGGCGAGAACCAACTAACTCAGCAATCTCTTTGCTGGTCATTGATATGGATTGATTAAAATTCACTAACGCATTCATGCCGGCACCCCTACCTGAATTAAAACTCGGTCGTTTATAAGTGGAGTCACCAACACGCAGTGCGATTCCCCTACCCACTGTTTTCCAATCAACCGGAATCCGTTTTCCTTCATCCAGCCTTTAACTTCACTTTTATGCTTCTTTACTGGCTCATCACTTGGCGCTATCATTTTGTTAATTCCTATGCGGCTATCATTTGAATTCGTGCTCGGGACTGTTACAGCAGTTGCCGAGCGTTATTTTTTCCGCTCACGGCGATACAGCGCTTTTTGACTGTCCAAGTATTTGTGCAGTGTCGCTATAAACTGGTCGCGCCTTGCGTTGATTAGGTTTTCTTCTTTCTGGCTTATAACGCCATCATTAGTCGCTTCTGAAACAGTGATATGCAGCTGGCCATATCCCGCACATAAATCCATCAGCATTGATTCAATCGCCACGCGGTCGATGTCTTCTTCGTTCTGTTTCTGCACAAACACGCCGCCGTACATCTTCGCAATGTAATCTGCGTAATGACTGGTGCCTGCAACTTGTTCAAGATGGAAGATCTGGCCTTCATCCAGTGGTCTTGTGCCTTTGCATTCGTACTGATGGTTATTGAATTTGGTAACGTTCATTCCAAGCACAGCAGCAGCCGCTTCTTTACCGCCGGGGAAATCTTCAACAATTCGTGCGATTGCTTCGCGCTTTGAGTCCATAACAATGCCTTTCCAGTTTTGGTAACTTTTAATTAAATCAACCGTCTATAATTAAGCTGCGTTGTTGATTTCTTGCTCTGATGGTGGGAACACGTCATCAATGGTGCATTTACATCCAAGGCTATTTAGGGCTGAGACTATTTTTCTGCAGTCACAAAGAGACGGTGTTCTACCAGCTTCGTAGTTACCAATTCTTGATTGACGCCACCCTAAATGTTTAGCGAGTGCGTCTTGGCTGATATTCAGTGTGTTTCGTTTTTCTGCTAATCGGTTCATCAAACAAGCCTCATGTTTACCTATACATCAATTAAACATGATGTGTGTTTATTTGTAAACATGAATCATGCAAAAAAATAATCACGCTGCGTGATATAAAATTACTGACAGTAATTGTGAGGTTGTATGAAAGAGACAAGCGCAGCTGAAATTAAAGCGATCGTTGGTAAAAACCTTAAGAAAATCAGAGAGGCAAAAGGGCTTTCTCAGGCAGCGCTGGCCGATTTGTGCGGGTGGGGACAATCCAGAGTCGGAAACTACGAGAGAGGAAGTAACTCTATCGATATCCCATCAGCAAAAGAACTAGCAAAGGCTCTTGGCGTTGATGTTGCTGACATACTTATACCTGGCAAAGAAGTTGATTTGATTTCATTAATCAATCAACAAGATGTGTTTGGTACTGATGAGAACAAAGAGGATTTTATAAACGCTATTCATAGTGATCTTACTTCGAAACTTAAAAACAGTGGCCCGCTGTTTAGCCGCAAATCTCCATCTTCGCTAACAGTGAAAATGATTGGTTCATCAATGGAAAGTGACAACCCAAAGAAGAACATTCCTGATGGCTCTGAGGTTGTGATACTTACCGAAATTGATGGCAAAAACCTAAACGGAAAAGCTGTGTATGTAAAAATCGATGGTGTTGATGAGCCAATTATAAAGGAACTCCAGATCGATGGACCAAACACTTACTTGGTGCCATGGAATCAACGATATGAGGTAATCAAAGTAACTGGAAATTATGAAGTGCTTGGATATGCGCATAAAGTAACAACCGTCATTTCAGACTAATAATAAAAATCAATTGGGCGTGGGGATTGTGTAATGAAAAAGCTGATACGTTTTTTTAAAATAATCGGGATTATATTTGTAAGCGTAATTGCACTCGTGGTTTGGGGCTCAAAGCATCCGTCATCTGCACCAAACAACAAACAGACTGAAGAAGTGGCACCAGCAAGAACAAAAGAACAGATTGATGCAGAAGTTAAAGAAAACGTTCGTAAATCGATGTCCATCGAGCTTGAAGTGAAATCTGAAAGAGCGGTAAGGAATAGTCTAAAAGATCCTGATTCCGCTAAATTCAAAGGGTTTTACATGTCAAAAAAGAATGCCGGATGCGGTTTGGTTAATGCTAAAAACTCATTCGGTGGATATGTCGGATTCAAGAGATTTATATCTGATGGAAAAACATCAATAGTTGAAGACACCGATTCATCTTTTCAGGAAGTATGGGAAAAATTGTGTGCTAGTCAGTGATCGGGGTCAATGGAAACTTTCTGATAGTTGGATATGTTAACGGTGTAATTATTCGACTATGGAAAGTAAGGCAATGAAAAAAACATTAATAGTATCAATGCTGGCTGTCTCACTTTTATCAGGGTGCGCGGTAACACTGCCATTTAACAACAGGCTTTCTTACTCATCAGTTAAAGAAGTTCAAAGCTCAATCACTCTAAAAGAGCGCCCCGTAATATATGTAGAATGGGAGCCATCCGATTTTCCATCAAGAATTGATACACAAGGTGCAGATGGATTTGTTGGCGGCGGCTCGCAAACCCGTATACCAACCGGTGTTGCAATGGCATCTAGAATTGAAGAGGCGATCGGAACATTTGCTGACATCAAAAAGGATGGCTCAATTCTAAAAATAAAGGTAATTGAAGCAAGATCTGGATTTGAGTATTCAGCTGGAATATTCAATGTAACTCCGGTTCTGGATGTTGGTGACATTAAACTTACTGCTTCATTTTCCATGAAAGATAAAACATGGACAAAAACATATACCGCCAAAAAGAAAGACCCCTCCATCGGTGGGCGTAGCTCGACCGGAATGCTAGAGGCTGCATGGGATGATGTAGCTGTTCAGGTTGCAAGAGATGTAGCCTCGAATCTTAATTAGTAAATTACCACCTCTATTAAACAACCCGCTTCAGCGGGTTTTTACCAAAACATCCTCCTTAAAATCACACGATCAATGGCGTAGAGTTCATTGGCAATGGTGTTGTAGCCGCCACCAAAGAACCACCCAAGTAACATAAAAAACAAGAAGGTTATAGCGATGTGAGTGATCTTATTGACAAAATACTGCCTCTGCTCTCTTTCATTCAAGCCAACGGTGCTATCACCGGTGTAGTCGGTTTCTTCGGTGGCTGGTATATAGGGAACAAGATCGCCGTACTTGCTGATAGACGAAAAGAATACAATCTTATCGCTGATAAGATCAGGGCCAACCTCAGATCTGACATTGAGATGATAAAGCGCGGCGTTATTCCCAGCTTCGTCATTAGTGACGATGACTTCACTACGCTGATTGATTGCTATTACACCTCCACGTTCGAGACTGTTTTTTGTGGCATTAGCAAAGGTAGGCTGATTAAAGCCAAGGTTAAATATCAAGATCAACAACGCATAAAATATACGGACTACGACCCCATCACTGGCGGTGACACCTTTCTTATTCAGCCGGATTTCATAACCATCACCGCTGTAGTGACAAACCTCTTCAAGCAAATTCCGCATAAGTAACTCCATAGCTGCATGACCAAAGCCCGCATTATGCGGGTTTTTTATTGCCCAGGAAAAATAAACACGAAAAAACACGAAAAACAATCACGCATCATGTTGACATAAAATCATGATGCGTGTTTAATTAAACACATCAGCAGCACAGAGTGCAGCGAGAGAACAAACTCGAGGTCACCGCGTCAAGGTGTGAACTGATGGAGATGAGTGATGAGTGATAAAAGAACATTGTCAGGCGCGGATATCTTGAGAGCAGCTACTGCAGCAGCAGATGCGATGCGATACGAATTTAAAAAAATGGCTGATGCTGGTTACTTGGTAACGATTCTTGATTACGACCGCGCCATTGAATCACTGGTCGCGGTCGATGGTTCACTCATCACTACAAGAGCATTCACTCAAGAAGAGATGCGCTACAGGACTGATTAGCCTGGAAGTTTCTCTTGTTTGATTGGTGATGGGCTACCAATAAATTTTTCAGCAATAACGTCACATACAACAGCAAGTTTGTCTTTAAGGTCTTCTGGATCGTAGATGGTTGAAGTTGTGGCGATGTAACTAACAGCTGATTCGATGACGATTAATTGTTGCTCATTGGTTAGTTTGTTAAACATACAGATTTACTCCGTTGGTTGTGGAACCTAGGAGCATAACACGGAGCCGGACGTGTCTAAATAAATCCGGCGCACAAAACGGTGGCGACCGTGACACGCAAGCGACACGCGATGTAATGCAAAGCTGGATCAGAGAGCTTTCCCTTACCCCGCGACAGATTGAAACCTTCCGTCAAATCCTCGGATTTCTTGACGCGGGAAAACTCAACCTGAATTTCGCTGTTCTTTCCGTATCAATGCGTCGATACGGGACAATCTGGGGAAGCGAGACTGATATCTCAGTGATCAGCAGTCATGGAATCAGCGAAACCCGATGCGGAGAGTATCGGCCAGAGTTGATATGAACTGTGTAACGTTTGTTTGGTCTCTAAAACTCGCTTGTAAAAAGCATCGGCGTGGCGAGGTTAATCAATAACGCTGAGCAAAGCCCATTCGATGAGTGGGCAACTGGAATTGCTTTGTTTGTGCAGGCCCATGTTTGTTGGTTTTTTAGAGTTGATCCTGTGGCGGGATATAAATGCCTCTTGCGATCATCAGGCTTACGCCTTTTAGCATCATTCAAAGCGATTCACAGTTGTGTTCGTAGCACAACATCAACCCTAATCCGCTATGAATTTGGGTTCAAATACTGCAACCGCAGACGTGGGACATGCGGCCAAGGCTCTTTAGTGAAGTTAGAAAAAATTGTTATACGAAAAGGCTTGGCAACAGGCCTTATCTGAAAGCGCACTACCGGTCATTCAAATCCAGCTTATTTGAACCGACAAAAAAGCACGGATAGTGCGCTCTCAGATAGCTCGTACCTATCAACCAGTTTTATCCCATGTGTTTTGCCCGGTTCATCCGGGCTTCTTTTTGGAGATCCCGATGAACGAATTTATTAAATTGCTTAAGCGCGAATGCGTTGAATATGAATTGAATGGCAATAACCTGACTGTTAACGGCTCGTTCGACATCAGCGGTTGCACCGGCATCACCAGTATCCCGGATAACCTGACTGTTAACGGCTCGTTCGACATCAGCGGTTGCACCGGCATCACCAGTATCCCGGATAACCTGACTGTTAACGGCTGGTTCGACATCAGCGGTTGCACCGGCATCACCAGTATCCCGGATAACCTGACTGTTAACGGCTGGTTCGACATCAGCGGTTGCACCGGCATCACCAGTATCCCGGATAACCTGACTGTTAACGGCTCGTTCTACATGCGCGGTTGCACCGGCATCACCAGTATCCCGGATAACCTGACTGTTAACGGCTGGTTCGACATCAGCGGTTGCACCGGCATCACCAGTATCCCGGATAACCTGACTGTTAACGGCTCGTTCTACATGCGCGGTTGCACCGGCATCACCAGTATCCCGGATAACCTGACTGTTAACGGCTCGTTCTACATGCGCGGTTGCACCGGCATCACCAGTATCCCGGATAACCTGACTGTTAACGGCTGGTTCGACATCAGCGGTTGCACCGGCATCACCAGTATCCCGGATAACCTGACTGTTAACGGCTCGTTCTACATGCGCGGTTGCACCGGCATCACCAGTATCCCGGATAACCTGACTGTTAACGGCTGGTTCGACATCAGCGGTTGCACCGGCATCACCAGTATCCCGGATAACCTGACTGTTAACGGCTCGTTCTACATGCGCGGTTGCACCGGCATCACCAGTATCCCGGATAACCTGACTGTTAACGGCTCGTTCTACATGCGCGGTTGCACCGGCATCACCAGTATCCCGGATAACCTGACTGTTAACGGCTGGTTCGACATCAGCGGTTGCACCGGCATCACCAGTATCCCGGATAACCTGACTGTTAACGGCTCGTTCTACATGCGCGGTTGCACCGGCATCACCAGTATCCCGGATAACCTGACTGTTAACGGCTGGTTCGACATCAGCGGTTGCACCGGCATCACCAGTATCCCGGATAACCTGACTGTTAACGGCTCGTTCTACATGCGCGGTTGCACCGGCATCACCAGTATCCCGGATAACCTGACTGTTAACGGCTCGTTCTACATGCGCGGTTGCACCGGCATCACCAGTATCCCGGATAACCTGACTGTTAACGGCTGGTTCGACATCAGCGGTTGCACCGGCATCACCAGTATCCCGGATAACCTGACTGTTAACGGCTCGTTCTACATGCGCGGTTGCACCGGCATCACCAGTATCCCGGATAACCTGACTGTTAACGGCTCGTTCTACATGCGCGGTTGCACCGGCATCACCAGTATCCCGGATAACCTGACTGTTAACGGCTGGTTCGACATCAGCGGTTGCACCGGCATCACCAGTATCCCGGATAACCTGACTGTTAACGGCTCGTTCTACATGCGCGGTTGCACCGGCATCACCAATGTCGCATTCCGCGAAAACTGCGGCTACTCCAGCAGAACAATATTTGCAGTCTGGATAAATGAAAACTTCAAAATCGCAGCAGGTTGCTTCTTCGATACTTTGGATAAGTTTGAACAGGCTGTTGATGAAAAATATTCAGGATCGGCAGCGGAAGCATACAAACAATCCGGACGCGATTGCGTTGCTGAATTGACGCTGAAGTTAAACAAAGAAGCTGCGTGAGGTTCAATATGCCGCAAATGACCAGAACGGACGTTCTGAAAAACCGAAACGTGTGGCACACCATCGCAATTTTGCCACCTCGTAGAATTGATGAGGCGCGAGTTAAGTCGGTGCCAAGCAATGCAGATAAGCGCACCAAAGAAGCCCGGGATGCGATTTACGACCATCTTGAGCGCAAGCGCATTGAAGCGGAGTTTGCACTATGAAATTCGCAGCTCTATTCATCACCACAGTGTTCATCGCAACAATCGCCCTGCCCCTGATTTACGCCCAATAAAAAAGCCCACTCTCTCCAGCGGGCTTAGTAGCCAAATCAGACGCCACGTCAAATTCAACTTTTGTGAGGTTATATGAAACACACACTTAACGCAATACTTCACCTACCAAGCGCCATATCAGCAGATTTAAAGGCGAGAGCAGAAAAGCGTCGTCGAATTCGCATCTTTCGCAAAATGCAAAACTCCACAGCAACACATGATCAGCAGTTTTATTGCTTATCAGAACAAGCGATTGAAACAGGAAATCATGCCTCGGTGCTACCGATTAAGGCCGGTGAATGATGCCGTGCAATTGCCGATCTGAATATGAAAAAATGCTCCTTGAGAACTTCAAGGAAGTTGCGCCTGATGCGACAGATCACCGCGTGTCACTGCTTGGATATGCATTTATTTTTGGTAGCAACACACTTGATGAAAACGGCTGCATGCAGATTGAGATGACAGCAAATCATCCACTAAAGAAAGGTGGCTTCAAGAGTAAAAAACAGACATCAAATCTGCTTTTTAAATTCTGTCCATTCTGCAGCAAACCGTACAAGGAAGGTGCGTGATGAATCAAATCATGCGCCGTCTTGGTGGTGACTTTAACCAAGTGTTTGGCGCAGAGAGAAAGCCATTACCACAAAAAGCCGATCTAATAGCCTCAATTAAAGACGGTTCTTTTCTAAAGAATGCAGTACCAACTAGCAGCACCAAACGCATAGAAGATCGCGCTGAATTTATTTTAGATCGCGTCATTGAAAAATTCCTATTCGTCGGCCCACATCAACCATCGCGAACATCATCTTTAACCAGTACCGACATTGATTACGGGTACGGAACACGGAATTACCACGGAGATTAAAAACAATGAATGCTATTGCAGAAACAAGCCTGCCGGAAAAACCGCAACTAGGCATCTATTCAAACATTACAAACCATGATTATCACTCTGGCCCCGGCATTTCAAAGTCGCAAATGGATTGGGCGCTTAAACTTGCTCGACTGTATGAGTATTACTCCATAGATGAAAACGTGCAGAAAGAAACCGCAGTGTTTCGTGAAGGGAAAATACTCCACAAAATCGTCCTTGAGTTTGATGATTTCGAGAGTGAGTTTTCTGTAACTCCAAAAATTCCTGATGAGTGTATTGGTGGTGGTAGCGAATCACTGAAAAGTGAAATTGAAAAATACAATTTGTCACTTCCAGAAAAACCATCTGCTGATGACTTGATCGCGTTGATTGCTGAATTCAACGCCTCTTTAAAACAGCCAATCGGAATGGGCAGTTCAATATCCGAAACAGAAGCCAACTATCTGCAATTGCCTGCTGAATTTCAAAAAATAGCAGAAGGTGAAAAACGCACTGCCGCTGCCTTTAAAGCCCGCATTAAGGAATACAACGCAACCCTTCCTGAGCAACTAAAGACGACCGGTAGCTATAGCGCTCTACTGGACAATGTTGCAAAAATTACTGATCCGGAAGCCGCATCAATTGCAGAAAAAGTACGTCAAATGCCAGAACCATTCCCGCTATCCGGCAAGATTGAAGAAATGAAAGAGCGGATACGGAGCTTTAAGCCGGGCGTTGTGTTTGCAGATGAGTGGCTGGACGCATGGAAAGAAGAGCAGTTCAGCCAAGGAAAAGACATCCTGACGGAAGATGAATATACCCATGCGTTGCGTATTCGTGATGCAGTTCTTGCTCATCCAGAAGCGGCAATCCTACTGACAACCGGTAAAAGTGAAGTCTCTTGTTACTGGAATCACGAAGAAACAGGCGAACTGCTTAAATGCCGTTTTGACTGGTTAGATGAAGAGAATGCACTGGCACCAGACCTTAAGTTTTTACGGGATGTAAGCCGTCCAGCTTTCGAGCGTGATGGTGGTGGCCATAACTATCACATTCAGCATGCCCACTATGCCGATGGTTACTATCAGTTAACCGGAAAGCACATATCAATGCCGTTCATTTGTGTGGAGAAGGACGCCCCATTAGGTAAAGAGGCTTTTAAACCAATCCTGGTGGCAGTTCATTACTGGCGACAGCAAGACGTTGATCGCGGGCTTAAGTTACGCGATTACGTCATTCGCCAGATCGTTAAATGGCGGAATGATGGCTATTACCCTGGGTATGACGGGATAAACGAGGCTTCAATTCCTCAATATCAGGTGGCTCGTGAAGAGGCATTACTTAAGGGTGAGGCGTTTGATGATCAATCCAAACCTGAACCAGATGAGCAACAAGTTGAACTGCCAGAAAGCATCTTCTTTTAAGGAGCGCCATCATGAACAACATAGCTACATTGCCAGCTCAAAATGAAGTGGTTGCAAACCAAAAAGGTCAAGTGTCTATGCTCTCATTGATGATGAATGAGACAGCAATGGCAAATATTGAACGCATAGCAAACATGCTTTCGAATGGCCGAGTATCTACCCCAGAGCATTTACGCGATAAGCCAGCCGATTGCTTTGCTATCTGCCTGCAAGCAATGCAATGGGGGATGAACCCTTTTGCAGTAGCGCAAAAGACACATCTGGTTAAGGGCACTCTTGGTTATGAGGCCCAACTTGTTAATGCGGTAATCGTAAACTCAGGGGTAATCAAAGGCCGATTCAGTTATGAATTCTTTGGCCCTTGGGAAAAGGTAATAGGCAAAACAAAAGCCATTCCAACTGAAAAGGATGGCAAAAAATCGTATTACCGCGTTCCAGACTGGACCCCGTCAGATGAATTTGGTTGCGGTGTTACAGTTTCAGCCGTTCTGCCATCTGGGGAGGTCAAAGAGAGAAAGTTAACGCTAAGTCAGGCGTTAACTCGCAACTCAACACTGTGGGCTGATGACCCACAGCAACAACTTGCATACCTCGGAATTAAGCGCTGGTCGCGGCTATATGCACCTGACGTGATCATGGGTGTTTACACCGTTGATGAGCTGGAAGAGCGAGATCTGAACCCTCTTGATGACGATGCAAAAGACAGCATGCAGAAGGCAAGAGAAAAAGCCGAAGCCGCACGACAAGCCACTCGAAGTGCAGGGAAAGAAAATAACATTGTCGATGTAGAGCCAGTAGTTACTGACCAAGCGGCTTTCGAAGAACCTGATGAAATCGCAGATCTGTTGCTGGATTATAAGAAGCGAATGGAGATTTCGATAACACGGCAAGAGCTTGGCGACATAATCAAAGATATCGCCGCACTTGGATCTCGGATGTCTGATGAGCAAAAAGATTTAATGAACGCTTATTACAAAGAGAACATCAAACGCTTAATGTCAAACTAAGCCCTACGGGGCTTTATCGGAAGTAACTATGCTAAACATGAGATCTCAGTCAGTAAACGTTAACCGCAACGAATTAATTTCCGCACTTAAAGCAAATCTAGCCATCCACCAAGTAGAGCTTGAAAGCGCAAATCGTGACTACAAAGAACTGGTAATTAATGAGCTACACGCCGCACTTGACCGGGCAACGCATGGTGATTTTAGTAAAGTAGAAGTCAGCATTAAAAAACATCAAAGCCATGAAAAAGACTTTGTTGAAATTATTGAAATGATGGAAATGTCTGTTGATGAAACCATCAATCTGGATAGCGAAGCGTTCCGCGCTTACTTCAAAATGAATGGCCTTGGAAGCAATCATTCGACCTTCTAGCATCAACCTATAAAGCTGGCGGAAAACTATAACCTCCGGTGATATATCTATCAGGACGCCACTATGGAACCACAACTGACACCGGGTGCGGCGATAATCCGCGCGTTTGCCTCCACACGCCAGCAATTACAAAATGCGCTGGATAACCTGAATAACCAAGAAGTATTCGCTGTTGAATCAGCCAATCAGTTTGAATCACGCAGCATTGATGAATATAACGCCGCAATTACCCAAGCTGAAGAGTTTCAAGCCGAAGCAGAGTCACTAAGGGTTCAGTTTTATTCCATAAAAGATAAGCAGGGTGAATTCGAGTTACGAGCACTGGATGCAGAGGGAAAGCTGGCCATTGCCGAAAAATTCCGCCTGGCAGAAAAAGCGCGCGCCAACGAGGCAGAACGGCAATTAAAAGATTTGAATATATTAAATCCAAAGCGAATGCAGAATCAGAATAAGGAGAAAACTAAATTACTGGATAAGCAGCGTGTTGTTATCAGTGATTTGAAAGAAAGCGAACTTAAACTGAAGCGCACAGTTGTCGAATTACAAACTCAAAATACCAACCTTCTTAAGCAGCTTGATTTCGCTGACACTGAAATCAAAAAACTTAACCTGGCACATCATATTGGCAGCCTTCATAAGCAATACCTTGATCAGCGATTCTACAATGAAGACGATGTGAAAAAGCAACGCCCATTCTATGCCTACCTGTTAAGTGACGGCGGAAATAAGTCTGCCACCCAATGGATGATTAGTGATTTGGATTGGAAGATCCACATTATGAATTGCTACGGCGAAGGCGTTACTGTCATGTATAACGAGTGGTTATTCCCCATCCTTCCTCCCTGTGAGTTAAGTAATTCAGTACCCTATGAGATGTTGCATGCCTTGTTTAGCTTTGGTCTTTCGGCAATTGAATCTACTCATCCACAACTAATAGACCGGGCTGAGTGGACTCAAGGTATTAGCGCCAGAGATATCGGAATATCAGATAAGTTAATCTCTGCTTTGGAAGAAGGGGGAACCATGACCCTGCATGACATTATGGTGAAACGCCAGGATGGTATTATTCGCGATACAAAAGGTATTGGTGAAAAAACAGCGACAACCATCTTTAGTGCGGCTGAAAAGTATATCGCCGAAAACTACAGCAAAAATCAGGAGCAAGCGGCATGAGTTCAAATGAACCGGTTAAATCAAAACCTATCGAACAGCGTGATGTGGTTTTATCTGAAAAACTGCGGGCAATTCGGAAGGCAATGAAGATGTCGCGCCCAGTTTTCGCCGATCTGGTTGGCGTCCCGCCGGTAACACTAAAAAATTATGAGAATAAATACCGAAAAACACCGGGAAGTCTAATTGTAAAAATGGGTGAAGTTGCACGGCTTAAGCGTGTAGTTGCTGAATATCTTATTGATAGCTCGGTCGCCGTTGATGACTCAGCAAGACTTATCTTTGCACTTCAGGACCGGAACCGCAAAGGCGCCGCCTAATTAAAACCCATTATCAGTAAAACCCACGCACCAAGCCACAGTCATAACACCAATTAATCAAATACATCTAACTGACTGCTATAGCAGCCGGAGGAATTATGTTTTTCAAAAACCTTCACATTTACAGATTTACCCGTCAATTTCAGCACACAGCAGAATCACTGCAGAAGATGTTGGAATCACACGTATTCACGCCTTGTAGTGCTATCGAGTTAACAAAGTTTGGTTGGATTTCTCCGGTAAGCAATCAATCTGAAATACTGGCACATGAAGCGCAAGGCCAGTTGTTGTTATGTGCTAAAAAGGAAGAAAAGGTAATCCCGACTGCAGTTATTAAGGACATGCTGCAGGATAAAATTGATGAAATGGAGGCTGAACAAGGCCGAGCGCTGAAGAAAAAAGAAAAAGAGGCTCTAAAAGACGAGCTTTTACACACACTGATACCTCGCGCATTCCCTCGCAACAGCCAGGCATTCATATGGATCAATATCGCTGAAAATTATCTGGTGGTTGATGCGCCATCCGCGAAAAAAGCAGATGACGTATTGTCCCTATTGCGTAAATGCACCGGAAGCCTTCCCGTTATTCCGCTAGCGCTAACTAATCCGCCAGAAATCACCATGACTGAATGGCTAAACACCGGTGCTGCTCTGGCTGGGTTCGTGTTAGGGAATGAAGCCGAATTGCGTTCAGCATTGGAGCATGGCGGCATCGTAAGAACGAAAGATCAGGATCTGGTCACTGATGAAATAAAGGCGCACCTACAAGCAGACAAGCTGGTTACCAAGTTGGCACTCACCTGGTCTGACGCAATTAGCTTTGTCATATCCGATGACATGCAGATCAAGCGCGTTAAATTCAGCAACGAGATCCGTGAGCAAAATGATGATGTCTTATCGGAAGATCATGCCGCAAGAATGGATGCTGACTTTGCCCTGATGACCGGCGAGCTGGCGAAGTTTATCCCTGATTTAATCTCCGCTCTTGGCGGGGAAAAGGATATTGCATGAGTTATTACAAAAACGAAACCAAACACGCTATTGATGTTGCGGAACGCATCAAATCAGCAAAAACAGACTTATTCAATCGTGCTGTTGAATTTTCAAAGCTGTTAAACGCAGAACCGGTAATGGTTTACAGCGGAACAAGAACAACATTTCACGGCGTTAAATTTCCTAATGGAGAGTTTTATCTGAATGCAGGTCTATGGACTGTTCCAGATCGAAAACTTAATAACCTGTGCCGGCCAAGAAAGAAAGTCCCCGCAACGCTAAAAATAGAATCGATCAAGTTGCATGAATTGTGGTCTAAAAAGCCAAATGAAGACGTCCGCGCCGATGAAATCTATGCCGCTATTGGTCTTGATTATATGGCTATGTGTATGTCAGGTGGCGGGAGAATGTTTACCACTACAACGGGTATTTATATCCAATCGAATCAGAAACCATCCGATGGTAGTGGGACAGTTGAAATTCTCGGAAGTGAATTTGAAGCTGCTAAATCGATGATGGAAAAGCGGGAGGACGCATGAACGATCACGGCAGAGTTGATTTTGTGGAAATGGTCGCAAGAAGAAAACTAAATCAACCGGAAGAATGGGAATTGTGCGGCTGGGAGAGAATTGGTGATTCAAATGACCTGATAGTAGAAGGTGGGATTCCACGACCACTAAAATCAGGCCCAAGAAAAGGCGCTAGGACTTGGCGGGACTCAAAAATAAGCAAGGTATGCGTTACTGATGCCGAAGAAATTCAGGAAAAACTGAACTACGAAAAAGAAACGGGCAAGTGCTGCAAGTGCGCCGGAACTGGAAGCATGTGGTATGAGTGGCATCATATCGATGGCAATAAATACAAGGCATGCAATAGATGTTCAGCAACAGGGGTGGCACCAAAACAATCGGAGGCAGCATGAATCATACACCTGAGCCGTGGATGCTATTTGAAGTTGGCGATCGGTTTAAACACCAATGCCCTGCCTCCAGCGATAGAACCTCAATCCTTACAACAGCAATGGAAGATGATGTTTATTTCGGTGCTGTCTATAACGATGAAGATGCCCGCCGCATTGTGGCTTGCGTGAATGCCTGTGCTGGAATGGAAAACCCTACGGATGAAATCTCCAGACTGAAAGCTGAACGTGATGATTTGCTTGCTGCACTGGATGGTCTTGTTGATTGTTACTGCAGCGTCAGCCCTGACCTAACAAGGGATGAGCGAATTAGCCACCGAAGGATGCTATCAAAAGCACAAATCTTAATTTTAGAGGTTCGCAAAAACAAAGGTGGTGCAACATGAGTTACGACATTTGGGGTAATCCACTTCCTCGCGGCCATTGCGAAGTCCATCCGCATATTCATGAGGAATATCCGTGTTCAGTTTGCATGGCTGAAAAAAGACAGCAAGAACAGGCTAGCCAGCAAAGTGAGGCTGAATACCACATGCAACTGGAAATAGAAAAACTGACACAAGAACGCCTTGAACTACTCAAAGCTCTTGAATCACTTCTTGATGTGACGGCAGACAGTAAAGGCGTATCTGGTTATCACTTGAATGGCGATATCGCTGAATGGGATGAATTCGAGTGTGTTGGCGAAGCCTATGAATTGATTAAGCAGCTTGAAGGTGGTGCGGCATGAGCAAACTGAAATGTCGTCGTTGCAGAAAAATACATGAGCAATCTGATTTGGTAAGAAAACCAATTAATAATAGTTCCATGACTAAGAACGTCTGCCCTAATTGTGGTTGCGAAGTATTCGAAGCTGTTAAAGGTGGTGCAGCATGACATGTACTGAAGAAAGATTTTTGAAGGATGTTGCCAACCATGAAATGCAGATCTTGCATGAAGACGGCGTTTATCGGCATATCAGATTCAAAATTCCTAACACCTCTGCTTACCACTTTGACCTAATAACCTACCCCGGCTATTTGGTTTATTCCGGTGATATGGGCTGTTACGTGTTTTCTCGTCTTGAAGACATGTTCCAGTTCTTCCGCACTGATAAACGCAGCAGTGATGGTCTTTATATCAATACGGGATATTGGGCTGAAAAGCTACGAGCCGTAGACGGTAATAAAAACAGTGCTGATGCAACTGAATTTGATGAAGAGGCATTCCGCAAGGTTATCAATCAATATCGCATTAGCTGGGTTCGAGAATATGGGCTAGACAAACAGCAACGACGAGATCTTTGGGATGAAGTAGAAGATTGCGTCATGAGTCGAATTGACGATGGTGAACATGCTGCATGCCAAGCTGCATATGAATTTAGCCACAAAACTAAAGGCGATACCTTCCAATTTGAAGATCTTTTTGAGCATAACTTCAAGCGTTATACCTTTCATTTCATCTGGTGCTGCTACGCCATAGCTTTTGGGGTCAAGACATACGATGAAGCTAAGGCGCTAAGTCTTGTTGCCAAAGAACAACCGGAGGAGATTGATGGCTGACTACCAAGGCTCAACAACCAACCCTGCGTTCCGCGACATGACACAAACCCCGCGATGGCTTTATGAAGCACTCAATGCCGAGTTTAATTTCTGCCTCGATGCTGCAGCGCTATCAGAAACAGCGCTGCACAATAACTACCTGACACCTGACATTGACGCACTTTCTGTGTCATGGGGTGACTACATACCAGCTGACGTTCGTAATCCGTTTGTTTGGCTCAACCCGCCCTACTCCGATATCGGTCCTTGGATAAAGAAATGCTTAAAAGAAAAAGAATGTGGTATCGGCTCTGTCGTGTTGATACCAGAAGATAGCTCAGCGAACTGGTGGCCAGGTGATGATTGCAGCGAGATACGGCGCATAGTCGGTTATTACAATGAAAAAGGTAAGTTCTGTTCCGGAAGAATTCACTTTATCAACGCCGAAACTGGTAAAGAAATGAAGGGGAATCCAAAGGGCTCAAACCTGATTATCTTCATACCAGGCTGCAAATATCACATCGGCACCAAGCATGTATCGAAAGGCGAATTACTTGCCATTGGTAACCTGATTATTTCTGCTGAATCGGTTTCAGATTGCGACCTATTAGATTGCACCGAAGCCGAAATGCAGGAAGCCGCCGCTTAACCCCAGTTTAATCAACCCTTATCCACCGAAACTGTTGATAACTCAACGGATGGATTTCTATTGTCTGGAGAAAGTAATGAACATTAATGAACTTGCTTCACAGTTAAATAATTCAGCCAGCCACAAACCATTACTAACTAAGGAATTACTCGCACAGGCAAAGCAGAGCAACTTGGTTGTTGTGTTTGGCGCAAGTGACGACCTGATGGAATTCCGGGGTGCAATTGAAGATGAAGTTGACGCTTACGACGGCGGGTCAGCATGGGTAGATTCAAAAGGCTTGCTGCCTGAGCGTGATCAAATTGATGACGACGAAGAGCTTAAAGAATTCTTCGCACGCCAGCCAAGTGCAAAAGAAATAAAAGCGATTTGGTGTGGAGACAGCGGCTGGACGTGGAGTTTTGAAACAGAAATTCCGCATGAAACATTTGAACTGATTGATGGCGATGAAAATTATTGCCTGGGAATCGTTTTTAGCCTGAATGATGTTCCGGCATAGGAACATCAACATGACCACTGCAATAGACCTATTCGCCGGTCTCGGCGGATGGAGCACCGGCGCAACAATGGCGGGCTGCAAAGTATTGTGGGCCGCTAACCACTGGCAGGATGCTGTTGACTGGCATTCTGCTAATCATCCGGAGGCGATTCATGTCTGTCAGGACTTGCACCAAGCCGATTGGTCTCAGGTTCCGGCACATGATTTACTGCTGGCCTCCCCTTGTTGCCAAGGCCACAGTAAGGCGAGAGGAAAATCAAACGGAAACCCTCAACATGATGCCAGCCGATCAACAGCATGGGCTGTGGTTTCGGCGTTAGAGTTTCATAAACCGCCGGCAGCGTTAATTGAAAACGTGCCAGAGTTTCTTGATTGGGTGCTGTTCCCAGCATGGCAATCAGCAATGAACTCGCTGGGTTATCAATTAGCGCCGCACATTGTTGATTGTGCAGATCTTGGTGTTCCGCAAAACCGGATCCGCTTATTCATCGTTTGCACCAGAAGCGTTAACCAGCTCTTCCTCGATTTGCCAAGACTGGAACATAAACCAGCAACATCATTTATAGACTTGAATGCAGGAAAATGGTCGCTGGTTGATAAGCCTGGGCGATCACCGGCAACGCTTCGGCGGGTAGCTAATGGCCGTGAACAGTTTGGCGATACGTTCGTGATGAGTTACTACGGAAACACGCATGTTGGCCGCGACATCAACCGGCCAATCGGGACGATCACAACGAAAGACCGCTGGGCAATCGTAAAAGGCGATCATATGCGAATGCTGTCAGCCAACGAAAACATGCTGGCCATGTCCTTTCCTGAATCAACGAAACGACCCGACAACCACAAATTAACCGTTCACATGGCAGGCAATGCCGTTCCGCCGATAGCAGCCATGCAAATTATAAAAGCACTGGAGAAAGCAGCATAAGGAGAATGTTAATTGAAATACATCAATGCATATTGGTGCGTTATTTTTTCCGCGTTGTGTAATTTTTTTATTGATGATGGGTTTGTTCCAGCTGTGATTTTTATGGCAACAGCGATGGTGATTATTGAAATTGCTAATAAAAACATATCAGTGACAATAGTAAAATCAAATAAAGAGGAAAAAAATGAGATCTGAACAAAATGAATTACCAAAACCAACGACACAGCAATCGCTTGACTGGCTTAGAGATATAAACACCCCAAATGGAAGATGTATAATTGAATTAATAGAATTATATAAAAAAGAAATTAAATCAGCTTACGAATTACTAAATGACAAGATTGTTTCGATGCAGGCATGCATTATTGAAACGGAGCATAACGGGCATGAAGAAGGATTTAAGTGGATATACAACAGCCTTTGCGGCCCCGGCTTAATTCCAGAACCAGATGAAGATTGGTATGAATCAGCCCAGCTTTACTGGAATGCAAATAATTCACATCCATATGGTCCTTGCCATATATGCGGCAAACCAGCCAACTCAATAACCAATAAAACTCCAGCCTGTTTTCCAGAGCATGTAAAAGTGAAAAGGATAAATGAAAGCTGAACATATAGCCGAAATTTATATCTTATGCATTGCTGCCGATCTATCGCTAACAGCATTTGTTGTTTCTAAAATAACAGGACGGTTTTGTGAGTGAAGAAGTTAAATTCGAATACCTTATTGGTGATGAACAAAAATTCAAAGAGGCCACGGACGTTGTGGTTGCGATCATCCAATATGGTGAAAATGATTTTTGTTGGCTTACAGATATTAATGAAGTTCCGTCCGTGGACGGGAATTTAATCGCTCTTCGCCGCATCATGCACACGCCAATATGGGCACGAGCAGATTGGAAGGCGGGGATGCTGCCGGAGGTTGGTGGCGAGTGCAGACACTGCCAATCCAAATTAGTTAAATCAGTAATAGCCGTAACAGCAACGCACATTGTAATTGATGCAAATAATGGTGTTGATCCAGACGTTTTACGTCATGACGAGTTTATGCAGTATTACGTACCCATCGAAACACAAGAAGAAAAGGCAGCGCGGCTGGAAGAAGAGTTTGTTGATTCAATGATTGACGATATTCATCCAAAATCAAATATAACAGCCCACAGCATTGAGATTGTAGCTCGTGCTGCGTATCGCAAAATTATGAATCAGAAAACTCCAGCAAAGGATGGTGAGTGATGAAAAAATACAGGCCATCTGGCCGCATGTGCCAATCCTGTTTAAATGCACAATCTGATTGTTCTCATCTCGATTTCAGTAAAATGCGGAGACTGAAAAAGGATGATGACGGAACTGTGGTTGTCATTTGCAATAATCATCAAAGCAATAAGGCGGCTAATGATGATAAACACTGCAGTTGAGCTATATATCGCATGGTGCGCTGGATGGTTTTTGATAACTTGCATGGTGGTGAATAAATATGGATAAATCAAAAGAGCAATTTGAAAAGGCGTGGGCTGAGCGTAAATTTGTTTTCGGCCAAACAGTATCAATTAAAGATGTTGCGGAAGAGTTTTGGAATAAGGCGAAAGCAAGTGTAGTTGTTGAATTACCAAACACCGATGATTTTGGTGATGAAGAAATCATTTTTAAATATAAAGAGCTTATTGAAGGCATATTAAAGCAGGCCGGAATAACGGTTAAGTAAAAACTCCAACCAAATAGCCACTTCTCTACTTTAAATCTGTCAACAGCAAATAATCGGATCGTTTTTCCGGGATATCTCTATGGAGTTCGTCATGGATACTAACTTTATTTTAACTGAAGCCGAGTTGGTTGAACTGACTGGCTACGTGTTACCGTCAAAGCAGCGCATGGTGCTCGATGGAATGGGTATTAGATATAGCATTCGAAGAGATGGACATATTCGCACTACCTGGCCTTGGCTTTCTATGGTTCAAGCAAAGCCTATTCAGGAAGATATCGGCTTTAATCTGGAGGCGCTGGGATGAAGCGATCAAGAAAGAATCCAGAAGATAACTGGATGCCGCCAAGAGTTTATTTAAAAGGACCTTCTTATTTCTTTCGGCCTCGCGGTGGCGGGGCTATCAAATTGTGTAGCGCAGATAAGGCGCAATCATTTGTTTGGTACGAATACGAAAAATTAATTAACGAAAACACCCTGTCTTATACAGTCTCGAAACTAATTGATGAATTTTTTGGATCTTCTGATTACAAAGATTTGTCTCCGGCAACAAAAAGTGACTACCGCAAGAACAGCAAAAATATCATTTTAGTGTTTGGTAAAATGGATGCAGAACGGGTCGAGCCGAAGCATATTCGTGCTTACATGGATAAGCGCGGACTCAGTTCCCGAGTGCAAGCTAACCGTGAAAAGGCGTTTTTCTCTCGGTCTTACCGCTGGGCCTACGAGCGCGGGAAAGTGAAGTTAAATCCATGCAAAGGCGTCAAGCAATTCACAGAACGGGCCCGCGATAAGTACATCACTGACTCAGAATACGAGCTGGTTTATAGACTGGCGCCCCAAACGATCAAGGTTGCCATGGAACTGAGCTATTTATGTGCAGCAAGAAAGGGTGATGTGCTGATCATGAAATGGTCTCAAGTTCAGGATGACGGAATTTTCATTCAGCAAGGAAAGACTGGCGTTAAGCAAATTAAGTTGTGGTCGAAGCGTCTTGTTAAGGCAATAAAAATGGCTGAGACACTGAGCAATAATTCTCTGCGGCCCTATATTGTCGTCAAAACCGATGGTCATCCCTACACGGCAAGCGGCTTCGATTCGGCGTGGCAAGACCTCATGAAGAAGGCCAGAGAGCAATCTAGTTGGCCGCTAGACTTTACTTTTCACGACATCAAAGCCAAGGCGATCAGCGATGTTGGCGGTACAAGCAAAGATAAACAAAAAATTAGTGGGCACAAAACTGAGGCTCAAGTGTCTACTTATGACCGCTCGATCAAGCGCGTACCAGCCGTGGATGATGTGAAGGAAAATCCATGAGACAGCCGTTAATTTTGGGGAATAGCTAAAATCACTGTGTTATAATTCAGGCACTTACAAGGCTGTCTTATTCCCTTTATGTAATGTAAGTGCTTGATTTATGTGATTTTGGCGTGAGATTTAAAATCCCTCGCTGGTTACAGCGTGCCGGTTCGACTCCGGCCATCGGCACCATTATAAAGCAAAGACTTAAGGCCACTATTCATAGTGGCCTTAGTTTTTTTAGCGCATGCCAACAGTATAAGTGGCGACAAAATGGCGGCAGATTTTTTGCGCCCTCTCCTATCTTTTTATCAATGACGCCCCTAACTGCAAATGTTCGACAATGTCGCGGTAACGCCAGCGACGATCGCTGTAGTTCTCTAATTTTTTCTGATATTCCGCAACTGTTTCTTCCAGTATTCTGAATTTTGTTTACAGCCGACGTTCTTCGGCAATAAAGCATTTCTCCTACACTGACGCGGGCATCCCTAGTAGAGCTCGTTTTACTATTAATGGCTAATGGTTCAGTTTTTTATTGGATATTGCTCAATTAATTAAAAATTAGATAGATACGTTGATTTGACAAACATTTTTGCAGCATCAACCATTACCATAATGAAAAAATATAACAATGATATGGATGTCCTGTGGATTTGAAACATTCCCTTGCTGGTCGAACGCTTCGTTTAGCTATCATCAGGATCAGCATGGTTGCTATTGGCGCTAGTGTTGTCTCATATTCACTTAATAGAGCAAATATTGAAGAAGCATTGCGTGATCAGCTTATACTCTCAACTGAGCAAACTATTCAACGTGAATCCTTGCCTTTCAAAGAGATCCGAGAGTTAGAGCAAAATTTTCTTTCCGATTTTAAGGCCATATACACCGATCACTCTCTATATCGTAAATTAATTCATGATTTTGAACTGATTTTTTATCGCCATGCAGATGGATCGTATACGCAACGACCTGGGCTTTTTGAAGGCCAGCCGCTGACTGATGGTCGCCTATTCATGAACATGTCGGCAACATATGCTCCAGAAACCCCACCTTCTGATGATACGAAAGCTCGCTTCGCTTTATCCTACCTGCTTTCAGAACAATATGGTTCTGTCGCTAAGGGCCGTCTGTTTAATTTCTATGGTGTTGTGCCTGAAAAGGGAATGACGGTTTATCAGGCAGAAGACGTTGCTAAGGCTTTTACCTATAGCGGTGCTGAAGCATTAAAGTTTGAAACCTACGAATTTTATCAACGAGGGTTTTCATCCGCAAAACTCGGTACATTTTTAACTAAGATGTATTTCGATTATTCCAACGCTGCCTGGATGACAACCGTCGCTACGCAGGATACGGCAGATACATCAGGTCAACACCGAATTCTTGCTTGTGTTGATGTGTTGCTTGATGACCTGATGAAACGACTTGCTCATCCTTCAATCCAGGGAGCCTACAGTACCTTATTTCTGGCTGACGAAAATGGAACATTAATGTTCCATCCTAAATACCTAGATGTAATAAAAAGAACTGAAGGCAATGCATCAATCAAGTCGCTTGATCTCAAATCAGATTTTCCTCTGCTCCATGCTGGTTTATTGCTAAAACAAGGGCATGTTGTATTAATAAATACGCAAGATGAAATTATTGCCTTAGGACGACTCCCGGAAACTCCAGCAATTCTTAGCATTCATTACCCTAGAAGTCTTATGCAGCCTGCTATTTTACAAAATTTAAGTATTGTTGCTGCTCTTGGACTCATAACTCTTTTAGTTGAAGCTTTTTTAATTCGCTCCATTTTGCGAAATCAAGTTGCTCGTCCACTCCAGCAACTTATTCGTGCAACACGTCATGTGGGCGAACCCATGCCCAAAGGACGTTATGAGCTACCAATACGATCAGAGGATGAGATTGGTGTTCTGGCGCGTGATTTTTCCCACATGTCTGCTCGGGTGAGAAATACCTACAATCGACTTGAATCAATGGTTTCAGAGCGCACCCTTGCTCTGGAAGAAGCTAATAAAAAACTGATGGCCCTGAGCACAACAGATGGATTAACTGGCATTGCAAACAGGCGTCAGTTTGATGATGTGTTAGCTAATGAGTGGAATCGAGCCATCAGGAATGGTAGTTACTTCATACT
This sequence comes from uncultured Tolumonas sp., assembly GCF_963676665.1. Lineage (NCBI taxonomy): Bacteria > Pseudomonadati > Pseudomonadota > Gammaproteobacteria > Aeromonadales > Aeromonadaceae > Tolumonas > uncultured Tolumonas sp. The sequence goes on along the minus strand of NZ_OY781378.1, from coordinate 1,485,359 downwards.
GATTATGTTCGATGTTGACTGGTTTAAAAAATTTAATGACCACTACGGGCATCAATGTGGTGATGAATGCCTTAAGGCAGTCGCTATAGCGGCAAAAGAATACTCTAAGAGATCCGGTGATTTGCTTGCCCGCTATGGCGGTGAAGAATTTGTGTTTATCATTACAACAATAGAATTAGCTGATGCTTTATCATTTGCAGATTCTTTGTGTAAAACTATAGAAAAACTACAAATCCAACATGTTCTTTCGCCTTTTGGTGTCATTACGATAAGTGCTGGTGTTGCCGGGACTATACCGCAAATGAATGAAACCCCGTCTTCTTTATTAAAACGAGCCGATTCTGCGCTCTATGAAGCAAAAAAATCCGGCCGTAATCGAGCTGTGTTATTAGCCTAATATCTATTCTGATGAAAGGTGATTCAGAATGGGTGATCGTATAATCCCGAGATGGGTGGTTGGAATGCTCCGAAATATGTAGAAGCTTTAAACTATTTCTCTATGATCCGCTGAACTAAGCCGCCACAGACAGAAAAACACTGGTTGTATTCATCGTTGCAATGCGAAACATCAGGATATTCGGAACAATACTCTCTTTTTTTACTGCACTGCGATTGCAACTCTTTGTTATGTCTAGTGCTGTTCATGCAAACATAATAATTAGCATCTGAACGTTGTTCACATGATTGTTCTTTATATGCGGCACGTTGATTTTCATTACCACGGCACATTTCTCTGACTGACGCACATTGGACTACGCACAGCTTCCCCTCAACAGTAGATGGTGGCGTGTATTCATAACGAACGGTTTCACACGCACAGACCAAGAAGAGAGCTGCTAATAAAGTAATTATGCGAATGATGGGCATGAGATCTCTGTGGGTATGCTTACTTACTGCACAAACAATTGAAAAATAATTTCTACAAATAAACTCAGATTTTAAGGCTTTGAAAATGATACCACTTTTGTATTGTTTGACACTGCTTTAGACAGCACATACTGTTACAGATCCTGAAATCATGTCCCTAGCTTTTATGATTTCCACCTTACACTTCATATTCTGAACAATAAAAAATTTCGGTTCAGATTTCTCTACACAATATTTCGCACTAGCAAACAACACAAAAGAATCAACGCCCAGCAAGTTTGAGACTAAATTTATACTATCAGTTCTGTTTTTCATTTTTGCTAAGAATGCTTACGGATAATTCCTTTCAAGACAACTGTCAGACCCTGAAGGTAAAGTGAGGATGGAATATGAACAATCTACACGCGACACCTGAAACGAAAGGAGTTACAGTCCAGCTCCTTACCTCTGTTGACCTTGGCCCAGAGATTGAAGGTATGACTGGACGACAACTTCGGATGCGGATGGTGACTATTGAGCCAGGAGGTGTCTTTGGTCCACTACACGATCATAAAGACAGACCAGGTACTGTCTTTATTCTTCAAGGAACTATTACTGATCATCGGAATGGTGTAGCTACTGACTATGGACCGGGAGTTGGCTGGCCTGAGGATAGGAATACAACACACTGGCTTGAGAATAGAGGAATAGTTCCTGCTGTGGAGATTTCCGTCGACATAGTCAAACAAGGGTAATTTCGAGGTGGTGACTAACGTTCAGTCTCCCCTAATCCGAGAAGGTCTTAACTCATGGCAAATCAATTTTTTTTCTCATGTCTCATGTTAGCTACCGGCATAGGTATCCCTGTTATGGCAGCACTAAGTGCAAGGTTGGGATCTACATATGGAAGCCCGGCATTCGCCGCTTGTATCTTGTTTCTGGTAGCGCTGCTGATCTCTGTTGCTTTCCTTTTCGTAATCGAAGGCGGCCTGAAAACATTTCCGAACAATCCAAAACTACCCTTCTATTTCTATTTAGCTGGTGCATTTGTAGCCTTTTATGTTCTCAGCGTCACTTGGGTTGCACCTAAATTCGGCGTCGGCAATGCAGTAGCTTTTGTGCTTCTGGGTCAGCTCATATCTATGGCAGCAATAGATCAATTCGGCTTAGTGGGCGCACCAACACACGCAATAACATTGCCACGGTTTATTGGTCTTATATTGATGTCAGTTGGTGTTTTTTTAGCAGTGCGCCGCGGGTAATTTCCACCGATAAATTAGAGGTTTTTTATGTTTCAGCCGGTACTAAGTGTCTTTGATAATTCATCCCGTGCAATACCAGTGAACATTGCTGATGGTTCAAGGAAATATTTTTACCAACCATTATCGTCAGCTAGTAGCAAATTGTGAGACTATATCAAATAGTTTAAATGCTCTAATAAATTTATTATTAACCAATAGAAATAATGATTGTGCATACTTCATGTTTTCGTTACATACGACTTACTCTTGCTAAAGAAAATACTCATTTTTTTCTTATAGCAATAGTTTTATTGGTTATTCTCCAGATCATTCAAACATATATAATCGATTTGTCATTTAGTCGAACAGAAATCGCCCATCATGAATTATGGCGATTAATCAGTGGTGGATTAGTCCATGCCAACTTTTCGCATTTATTGCTGAATATTCTAGGCTTATATTGTTTAATAGTTCTATATGATAATCAGATATCCGTGCACAGTTGGTGCATAACAAGTCTCATCCTTGTGACGATTATCAATTGTGTATTGTATTTATTATTGCCATCCACAGAGTATTATTTTGGATTTTCTGCAGCATTACATGGTTTGTTTGTATGGTATTCCATAATTGAATGGCGAAAAAAGCACGGATGGTTTCCTCTGATTGTTCTTCTTGTTTTAATAGGGAAACTCGGCATGGATACCATGTTAACCGATAGCTTAAGTAGCCAGATAATAGGAATGAGGGTGCATTGGCAATCTCACTGGATTGGAACCGTATTAGGTGCTCTGCTTTCATTTATTTATAAAAGAAAAGCCGCTTAATGCGGCTTTTCTTTACGCTAAAGAGCTATTTATTTGCTGTAAGACCGCTAAAGGATCGGCGGCTTGTGTAACAGGTCGACCTATAACTAAATAGTCGGAGCCAGCTTTTATCGCATCAATCGGCGTCATTACTCTACTTTGGTCATCAGTTTTATTAGTATTCGTCGTTAAACGAATACCTGGTGTGATTAGTTTAAACTCATGGCCCAATGTTGACTTCAATGCCGAAGCCTCTTGTGCTGAACATACCACACCATCTAAACCAGCTTGTTTAGTAAGAGTTGCCAATTTTAATACTTGTTCAAATGGTGAAATATCAAGTCCAATATCAGCTAAATCGCTTTGTTCCATACTGGTCAATACTGTCACGGCAATTAACAAGGGTGCTTTATCACCGTAAGGAATTAATACTTCACGGGCAGCCTCCATCATTTTACGGCCACCAGATGCATGGACATTTACCATCCAAACCCCCATCTCAGCACTGGCTTTTACCGCTTTGGCTACTGTGGTTGGAATATCATGAAATTTTAGATCCAAGAATACATCGAATCCCTTTTTCACCAGTTGTTCAACAAATTGCGGCCCATAATAGGTAAACATTTCTTTACCTATTTTTAACCGACAATCAGATGGGGTTACTTGATCAACAAAAGATAAAGCATCTTCTTTTTTTGCGAAATCAAGTGCAACGATAACTTTAGGGTCTTTCATATATCCTGCCAAAATTTTAATTAATCACCATCCAACCCTTGGATAGGCGAAATACTTCCCCATTGTTTACATGACGGACAATGCCAAAATATGACTTTGCTGGAAAACCCGCAATGCTCACAACGATAAATTGGTTTTACTGCTATTTGTTTTTCAACCAAAGATCTCAGTAAGGCAATGCTTTCTGCTGCTTTTTCATCGTGCATTGCTTCTAATTGATAGGTCATGAGCCTATGGAACCCTTTCATCGTAGGGTTTCTTTTAATATGCCGCAGGATAAAATTCTCTGCCTCAGCCACACCTTGTCCTGCTTGAATAGAATCAGCAAGAGCCAGCGCAACAGTTGTGTTTTGCGTATGTTCCAGCCAACGGACTAAAATTGAAGCTAGATTGCGTTCATCGATGTGGGATTTACATTGCTGTAATAATTTCCATGCCTCGCTAGCAAACGCAGAGGATAATTCCGGAATTTGATCTATATGTTTAATCGCGGCATCGTATTGCTGTAGTTTTATATATACTTGCGCGAACAGTATTAGTGCTCGAACGCATTGCTGATCTGTTTTTAGAGCTCGTTTTAGTCGTGAAGATGCTGATTTAAAATCCTGTAGAAGTAAATCAGACTCAGCTAACTGGCAGTAATAATGAGCTACAACACGTTGATGATTTTTACCGGATATTTTTTCTGCAATATCAATCGCTTTTTGCCATTCATTGAGTTGTTCATAAATCTGTAACAACATCTTCCTAGCATCGTCGGCTAATTCATCATCTTTTAATAAACTATGAAGAACGTTTTCTGCACGATCCAATAATCCGGCAGCAACAAAATCACGTGCCAATTCTAGCATCGATAAATTTTGCTGCTCCGTTGAATCAAGACAACGAGCAACCAAATTTTGATGAATACGAATAGCACGATCCACCTCCCCCCGTTGGCGAAATAAATTGCCCAAAGCAAGATGTGTATCTATTGTGTCAGTATCTACCTGTAATAGGTCGATAAACAGATCAACAGCCTTATCTGGCTGTTCAGAAAGGAGAAAATTAATTCCAGCTGCATAATTTCGGGAACGCTGAGAACTTTTACGTTCTTCATCAATACGAACGCTTCTTCTTCCCATATACCAGCCATACGCCACCGCAACTGGCAAAAGCAGGAAGAGTAACTCCAGCATTGATTCAACTATTCCTTAACAGGTGAATTAACTTGAGATGTAAGGCGTGAGATATGATTTTGCAGTTTACGTAGTTTTAATTTAGCAACAATATATCCAAACCCTAGGGCACACAATGCAACCAAGAAACCAGAAAAGAATGCCGCAACAAGCAATGTGGGCAAACTGAAATCATCTTGTGCGACCAATAAATTGACATGGATTTGTTGACCATTTACCGAACCCAAAGTCACCAAAAACATAGCCAACGACAAAATGGCTATGAAATACAATATGGATTTCACAAATTTCATGTCAATACCAAACAAAGTTAAATTACAAAGAGTTTACGCGTTCTCTTAACTCTTTGCCGGGTTTGAAATGAGGTACGCTTTTGGCCAAAAGTTCAACTTTCTCTCCAGTTTTAGGATTTCGACCTACTCTGGGAGCTCTGTAATGTAGAGAAAAACTGCCAAAACCGCGAATTTCGATGCGATTACCACTTTCAAGAGTCGCAGCCATACATTCCAGTATTTCCCGGACTGCAGCCTCAACATCCTTAGCGGCAAGATGTTGCTGACTAGAAGAAAGACGCTCAATAAGATCAGATTTCGTCATAAATGTTCTCCTCAGCATAATCAGATATAAAATAAATGGAGCGGCTTTCACCGCTCCATTTTTAAGAGCGATTATTCGCCTTTAGCTGCTTTGAAAGCTTCAGCCATAGCATTACCGAAACCAGCTTCTTCTTGCTGATTTACGCTATCCATCGCTGTTTTTTCTTCAGCTTCGTCTTTAGCACGAACTGACAGGCTTACTGTACGGTTTTTACGGTCAACGCCCATGAATTTGGCTTCAACTTCATCACCAACAGACAGAACCAAAGATGCGTCTTCTACGCGATCACGTGATGCATCAGCAGCACGGATGTAGCCTTCAACACCTTCTTCCAGTTCAATGGTAGCGCCTTTGCTGTCAACGGCAGTTACCTTACCTTTAACGATAGCACCTTTTTTGTTATCTGACAGGTACTTGTTGAACGGATCTTCTTCGATCTGTTTAACACCCAGAGAGATACGTTCACGCTCTGGATCTACCTGCAGAACAACTGCATCGATTTCGTCGCCTTTCTTGAATTCACGAACAGCGTCTTCGCCAGTTGCGTTCCAAGAAATGTCAGACAGGTGAACCAGACCATCAATACCACCATCCAGACCAATGAAGATACCGAAATCAGTGATAGATTTGATCTTACCGCTTACACGATCGCCTTTCGCATGAGTTTCTGCGAATTGCTGCCATGGATTAGCTTTACATTGTTTCAGGCCCAGAGAGATACGACGACGTTCTTCGTCGATGTCCAGTACCATAACTTCAACATTGTCACCCACGTTAACAACTTTAGATGGGTGAATGTTTTTGTTAGTCCAATCCATTTCAGAAACGTGTACCAGACCTTCAACGCCTTCTTCGATTTCAACGAAGCAACCGTAATCAGTCAGGTTGGTCACGCGGCCGCTCAGACGAGCGCCTTCTGGGTAACGCTTAGCGATAGCTACCCATGGATCTTCGCCCAGCTGTTTCAGGCCCAGAGACACACGAGTGCGCTCACGGTCGAATTTCAGAACTTTAACGGTGATTTCATCACCTACGTTCACGATTTCAGATGGGTGCTTAACGCGTTTCCACGCCATGTCAGTGATGTGCAACAGACCGTCAACACCACCCAGATCTACGAATGCACCGTAGTCAGTCAGGTTCTTAACGATACCTTTAACTTCATGGCCTTCTTGCAGAGTAGACAACAGGCTGTCGCGCTCAGAAGAGTTTTCAGTTTCGATAACAGCACGACGAGAAACAACAACGTTGTTGCGTTTCTGATCCAGCTTGATCACTTTGAACTCAAGTTCTTTGCCTTCCAGGTGAGCAGTGTCACGAACTGGACGAACGTCAACCAGAGAGCCTGGCAGGAATGCACGGATACCGTTCAGTTCTACGGTGAAACCGCCTTTCACTTTACCGTTGATCAGACCAACAACAGTTGCCTGTTCTTCGTATGCTTTTTCCAGCTGCAACCATGCTTCGTGACGTTTAGCTTTTTCACGAGACAGCAGAGTCTCACCGAAACCGTCTTCTACAGAGTCCAGAGCTACGTCAACAACGTCACCCAATGCAATTTCCAGCTCGCCCAGTGCATTTTTGAACTGTTCAGCAGGAATAGCAGATTCTGATTTCAGACCAGCGTCAACCAGTACGATGCCGTTTTCGATGGCAACAACAGTACCTTTAACGATGGCACCAGGACGGGTTTCCAGATATTTCAGAGACTCTTCAAAAAGTTGAGCAAAAGATTCAGTCATGTTTAAAAACACTTAAAAGTTAATAACGTCCATCAGGCAATCCAGCCAAAATGGGGTTGTGGTTATTGAGTTATTCCATCCTTAGAATAACCAACCCGAGCCAATTACTCAGCCCGGATAAAACTCTGATTTACAAGTTGCAATACCTGATTAAAAACTGCGTCAATTGACATACTTGTAGAATCGATAAGTATAGCATCATCCGCGGGCTTTAATGGCGCAACAGGACGGTTCCGATCACGGAAATCACGTTCCTGAATTTCTTGCAAAAGGTTATCAAAATTAACATTTATTCCTTTTTGCTGCAACTGCAATTGTCTACGCTTTGCTCGCTCTTCAGCGCTGGCATCAAGGAAAATTTTTACTGGTGCGTCAGGAAAAACAACAGTCCCCATGTCTCGTCCGTCCGCAATCAGACCCGGCTTTTGCGCGAAATTCTGTTGGCGATGTAATAATGCTGCCCTGACATCTGGGTAAGCCGCTACTTGGCTAGCCAGATTGCCTGTAGCCTCTGTTCTGATTTCATCGGTAACATTGATACCATCTAAAACAATCAGTACCTGTTCTTTTTCTATAGGGAAGCTGACATCAAGATTACTGGCTAGTTCAGATAACTCAGTTACGTTATCCAACGCGATACCGCGTTTTTTCGCAGCGACGGCCAATACACGGTAGATAGCGCCAGAATCGAGTAAATGCCAGCCAAGATGAGTGGCTAACAGCATGCAAAGCGTACCCTTTCCTGCCCCACCTGGACCATCAACAGTCACCACAGGGAAATTAATACTATCAATCATGGTTAGTTTCCTGAAATACGATGTTTTATAAAGTTAGTTAGACCAGAGAACTAGTTACTTAAAGCTTCCAAACCACAATATGGTCTTCCCAATCACCGCGGTCTTTTTCATGCACTACTTTGCCTTTTACCGATTTAGCGTATCTGTTCATTTTTCGCTTATCGCCAGCTAATAGCGGGTGCCAGAATGGTAAAGGTTTACGCTCAGCAACACGTCTATACGCACATGTAGGCGGCAACCACGGTAATGTTCTTGCCAAATGTGCATCAAGTTTAATGCAATCAGGTTCAAAGGTATGCCGGTTCATATAGTTTGAACAGCTGCAGCTTTCCAGATCCAGAAGATTACAAGCTACATTGGTATAGATTAGTTCATCGGTATCTTCATCAATTAGTTTAGTCAGACAACAATGACCACAACCATCACAGAGCAACTCCCATTCATCATCACTCATTTCCTCAAGAGTTTTATGCTCCCAATAGTGACTTTTGATCAATTCTTCTCTATTCATGGCTATTTTCCTGCAACAAAAAGGAATGATGCTGTTTTAACAGATTTTCTTCCTCTTGCTTGATCCATAACCAGTAATGATTACGCGCTAATTCCTGCAGCAGCTTTTCTTTAGAAATAGCTTTTAGCCCGTTCAGTTTTGCTTCACTGAGCAACATAAATAGTTCTGGACGCCCAAATAGTTGCAACAGTTCAGATGGAATGAGCGAAAAATCATCTTTTTTGGCCAAGAAAAGATAAGTATTGGGCCGTTTGCTACTTCGATAGACAGCACAGATCATGATTCTGATTAATTTCCCTAGGGTTTGTTGCTATGAATTGCATGGAAATATAACATGTGACGCAATTAATACTCATGTATTGTTGTGATGGAGTGGACTAATGTCCGAGCGCGGCTACGAGCTGAAAGGCAGTGTTTTTACGATGACGGTATTGCATCTGGAGGATGCGCTACCTGAGCAGATTCAACAACTTCTAGAAAAAAAAGCCGGTCAGGCGCCAAAGTTCTTTGATTCTGCACCGTTGGTTATTAACGTTGAAATGCTTACTGAAACCCCAGATTTTAATAAAATTAAATCAGCCATTTTAGCTGCAAATTTTATTCCGGTTGGTGTAGCAGGAGTTAGAAGCAATGAAATGCGAGAAGCCGCCAAAAGTGCAGGCCTCGCCATATTAACTGCGGGAAAAGAAGTCGCTTCAGATTCTGTGACTCTCCATACACCTAAAGAGTCAATTTACAAAACCCCATCAGAATTAAGAGAGGAAGTCGAAGCGCAGACAGCTCAAGCTGAAACCTCACCATCTGATGCATTAATTTCAACCAAGGTAGTTCAAGGAAATGTACGCTCTGGTCAGCAGATATATTCTCCTGGTCCGGTCGTTATTTTAGGCTCAGTCAGTAATGGCGCTGAAATTATTTCCAACGATAGTATCCATGTATATGGTAACTTAAGAGGCAGAGCACTTGCAGGCGCAAGAGGCAACCAGGATGCCCGAATTTTTTGTGGACATCTCGAGGCTGAATTAGTTTCAATTGCTGGACATTATTTGTTAAGTGACAGCCTCCCAGAGCCCTTCGTTGGTCAAGAAGTCCAGATACGTCTGGATAATGAAAAAATTATTTTCGACAAATTAATAAGCTAACGGTTTACAAGGGTAATATTCATGGCACGAATTATTGTCGTTACATCCGGGAAGGGTGGTGTTGGTAAGACCACCAGTAGTGCTGCTATCAGTACCGGTCTGGCGCAGCAAGGGAAAAAAACCGTTGTCATTGATTTCGATATTGGACTTCGAAATCTTGACTTAATCATGGGTTGCGAACGTCGTGTGGTTTATGATTTTGTGAATGTCATAAATGGTGAAGCGACATTAAATCAGGCTTTAATCAAAGATAAACGTGTAGAAAATCTGTTTATATTGCCTGCATCGCAGACTCGCGATAAAGATGCATTGACCAAAGATGGCGTCGAAAAAATCATCAACAAACTTCAAGAGATGGATTTCGACTATATTATCTGTGACTCTCCAGCGGGTATCGAGACTGGGGCTTTAATGGCGTTATATTTTGCTGATGAAGCAATTGTAACAACTAACCCTGAAGTTTCTTCCGTGCGAGATTCAGACCGCATTCTCGGTATCCTTGCATCTAAATCACGTCGGGCAGAACAGGGTCTCGAACCCGTTAAAGAACATTTATTATTAACTCGCTATGCGCCAGGTCGAGTCAATCGCGGGGACATGCTGAGTGTGGAAGATGTACAAGAAATTCTGGCTATTCCACTTTTAGGCGTCATTCCTGAATCGCAAGCAGTTTTGCGGGCATCAAACTCTGGTGAACCAGTAATTCTGGATCAAAATTCGGATGCGGGTCAGGCCTACCTAGATACGGTAGCGCGCTTGTTGGGTGAGAAACGTGATTTCCGTTTCTTACAGGAAGAGAAAAAAGGTTTCTTTAATCGCCTGTTTGGAGGGTAACAGCAGATGTCATTGCTTGATTTTTTCCTGAAAAGCAGGAAAGAAAGTACCGCAAAACTGGCTAAAGAGCGATTACAAATTATCGTAGCGCATGAGCGTACCAGTCGTAGCGGCCCCGATTATCTGCCTCAGCTGAAACAAGACATTCTGGATGTTATCAGAAAGTATGTTCAAATAGACCCTGAACAGGTTACTGTGCAGCTGGATAAAAAAGGGGAAGAACTATCAGTTCTCGAACTTAATATTATGCTGGCGGATGATAAAAAACCGAATACTGAAAATGGTGAAGAACCGAAAGATTAAGAAAAGGGCGCAATTAAGCGCCCTTTTTTATAACTTTAATACTGTATTTCGCCAACCAGAGATAAGCTTTGGCTTTTCTGCATTAATGTCTTTGCCTTCATAACACCAAAGCAAATATTGATTAATCAATTTACGCGATCCCAACAACTCAACGGGTAAAGTGTTGTTTTCAGCAGCAACATCAATAACTTGCTTTATTTGTTTAAAATCTTGTTTGTATTGTGGGAAATCGATCATGCGTTTTATTCTGGCCGGATAGCTTTCAGTAGCTTGACTCATTCCAGTCTGAATAGATTGTAATATAGCGCTGCCATAACGACTTCGTTGCTGCGGGGCAATATCTATTTGCGCCAATTCACGTTCGGTTTGTGGCCGTTTTCTGCTTAATTCGACTAAAAATTCTTCCCGCAAAATAAAATTCTGCGGACGATCTTCTGATATTGCGGTGGTATAACGCCATTTAGCAAGTTCGCGTAAAACGGCAAGTTCTGACGGATATAACTGCCAAGCACCATTTATATCTTTATAAAGACTATCTAAGACAATCGGCTGTTGTTTAGCGGTGAGTAGCGCAGCCATCTCCTCTGCAAACCACTCAGTTTTTCCTCTGGAATCAAGATGATAAGTAAGGTGTTCATACAAAGGTTGTAAATATGAAACATCTTTTGCCGCATAATATTTTTGCGCTTCTGTTAATGGTCTGGCAAGCCAATCGGTTAAAGTCTGATCTTTTGAAACAGTTTCGGCACATATTTTTTCAACTAAGGCTGCATATCCCAAAGACGGGCCATAACCCAAAAAGGCAGCCGCTACCTGTGTGTCAAAAATTTTTGTTGGTAGTTGTTGCGAACAAGTCTGCAATACATCTAAATCTTCTTTGCACGAGTGAAAAATGAAAAGTTTATTATCTGCAAACAACGTATCCCATAACGATTGAATGTTATTCAAAACTAAAGGGTCAATTAAATAATCGACAGAATTAAGGTGTAATTGCAATAAACCCAGTTTAGGGAAATAAGTAGAAACGCGAATAAATTCGGTATCCAATAAAAGAGTTGGAGTAAGACTGATTTGTGCCAATAATGGCTTTAATAAAATATCTGAATCAATATAGCTGTATGACATAATAGCCCAATAGCAGGTTATGCAGGATTATCAATATCGATAAACTGCACATCCAGATCATTAAATTGTTGTTGTAACCATTCACCTAACGCTTTAATCCCATAGCGCTCAGTCGCATGATGGCCTGCCGCATAGAAAACCACATTATTCTCGCGGGCAGTGTGTACGGTATGCTCGGAAACCTCACCTGTGATATAGGCATCAATACCATAATCAATGGCTTGTTGAAGATAACTTTGCGCACCACCAGTACACCACGCAACATGCTGTATTTTTTGCATTGGTTCATGACTAATCATTGGTACCCGAGATAAGGCTTTTGCAATATGCATTGCAAACTCAGAAGCCAACATTGGTTCCGGTAGATAACCATGGAATATCAGGCACTCCGGATTATTAGGGTCAATGGGCGCTATACCTGTCACACCTAGTTGTTTACCAAGCTGATTATTGTTCCCAAGGTGAATATGGGCATCCAGAGGAAGGTGATAAGCTAATAAATTAATATCATTCTTAATCAGAGAACGAATCCGCTGCCCTTTTATTCCTTTTAATGAAGGCGGTTCACCTGGCCAAAAATAGCCGTGGTGAACCAGCAAAGCATCTGCTTGCAACCTGATAGTCTCATCGATTAGGGCCTGGGAAGCAGTTACACCAGTAACTATCGTTTTGATTTCTGTTTTTCCTTCAACTTGCAATCCATTGGGCGCATAGTCTTTGAAAGCAGAGATCTTCAATAAATTGCTGATATATGATTCGAGATCTGTATTTTTCATAATGTAGCTCAATTACCAACAGCTGAATAAGCAACAACCCGAGCAGATGTACCGCCTACCCGATTGATGTTACTTAGCATAGCTTGTAATTTGTCTTTTGAAACATCGGGGCCGACCATAACCCGCGTCAATTGACCAGCGCGCTGGGCAGAAGCACCATACCCTGCGCTACGCAACTTAGCAGCTAAAGCCTGAGCATTTTCAGCATTTGAAAATACACCCACCTGAATAATCCAGGAGCCACTGTGAGCAACGCTAGCCGCTGGTTTCGGCGTTGGTGTAAAACTTGTTGATGATGATTTTGATGCGGCTCTTTCTGCCTCGACCTGAGCCGGTGTTTTAATAGTCAGGCCACTTTCATCACGCTTAACTGTCATTTGAGGTTCTGCAGCGATAGTTTCTGTGGTCCGAACTTCAGATTCCTCGACAACAGGTTTGCTTTCTATCTCTTTCTTATTTTCGAATGCTGTTTCTCGGATTTTGGCCAATTCTTTTGCTTTGGCTACAGCTAAGGCATCTTTTTTCTTCTGCTCTAACTCGCGAGCTTTGGCTTTGGCAAGTTCAGTCGCCTGCTGTTTTTCTGTGGCAACAGACTCTACTTTATCGCTAACAACACCTGTTTCAGTGATGGTTACCGGAGCAGCAACCTCCTCCACTTTCCACTGCTCATTTGTATTCACTGCTGGTTTAGCCGATGTTGCCGCGCTGACCATGGTTGTTGCCGCGGTATTATTAGCCACAACAACGCCAGTTGCTGCGCTGCCACTGACAACCGTAGTCGTATTGTTTTGTGCGGCAGAGGCTGTTAATCCGACTGTCGTTTCATTTTGATGTGAAGCTAAAGACTGTTCCGGTCTAAGCGGGATGCTTCCAGCTGGTGCAGCGATATCATTTTTCTTTCCCATGAGTAAATCAGGAAGAAATATAACCCCTAACGAAACCAGAATTACTGTGCCGATCAAGCGGTTTTGAAATTGTGTAGCCAAGATAGTTAACCTCTGAATTATCTCTGCTGATTAATACTGTTCAATAATAGCGAGCACACCTGCAACAGTGAAAAATGAACCAAAAACAATGACCAAATCATTTTCTGATGCTTGAACCAACGCAGCATGATATGCATTTTCAACATTTTGATGACAGGTAAAATCACATGAATCCGGTAAAAAAGTTGATAAGTCGTGTGCTGATGCAGCCCGAGGCCCCGATAAATCAGCTAAATGCCAATTACTAATATGTGGGACTATATGCTGTAGGGTATGCTCAATATCTTTATCTTTTAACATACCAACAACGGCAATAACTTTTTCTGCCGCCTGTTCTTTTAGTTTCTGAGCCAAATATCGGGCAGCATGAGGGTTATGTGCCACATCAACTATAACGGTCGGATTTTTTTGTAATGTTTGAAAACGCCCAGCCAACTGCGCTTTAGTCAAACCGGCACAAATAGCCTCTTCAGAAATAGAAAGGGATAATTGCTCAAGAGTCGCCAATACTGTGGCTGCATTTTGTAACGGCAGAACAGGTATCGGTAAATGTTTGAACTGCCATCTGCCTCCATGAAAAGACCATTCATTATCTGTTGCCAGATAACTAAATTGCTCCCCTACTGAATACAAATTGGCGCCGATCTTTTGGGCAGTTGTATACAAACTTGCAGGCGGCTGAGGTTCTCCATTGATGGCTGGTCTTCCGGCTCTATAGATACCCGCTTTTTCAACAGCAATAGCTTCTCGAGTATCACCAAGCCAGTCACAGTGATCTAAATCGATACTGGTGATTACTGCAACATCAGCATCTATAATATTCGTCGCATCCAAACGGCCACCTAAACCGACCTCTAGAATAATCACATCGGGTTTGTGTTTTTTAAAGATCGAAAAAGCAGCAAGTGTACCGAATTCAAAAAAAGTCAGACTGACATCAGCACGATTTTGCTCTATCTCTGTAAAAGCAGAACATAAATCCTGATCACTGACTTCGACACCGTTTAGTTTTACTCGTTCGTTATACCGCAGTAAATGCGGAGAAGCGTAAACGCCCGTTGTGTATCCAGCTTCTTGTAAAATACTGGCCAGCATAGCACAGGTAGAACCTTTGCCATTTGTGCCACCCACTGTAATTACAATACCAGGTAATTGAATTAAATCGGCACGTTCTGCAACCGAGCGAACTCTATGCAAACCCAATTCAATTTGCTGAGGATGTATCTGCTCTAAATAAGAAAGCCAGTCGGATAAAGACTGGCTTTGAGTCATGACAGGTAACGTCATGCGTGAGCATCCTCAACAACACTCAGATTCATGAATTTGCCCATCAAGGACGCCATCTTATCGCGCATATCACGACGATCGACAATCATGTCAATGGCACCCTTTTCCAGCAAGAACTCTGAACGCTGGAATCCCTCTGGCAATTTTTCGCGTACGGTTTGTTCAATAACACGGGGGCCAGCAAAACCAATCAACGCTTTAGGTTCACCGACATTGATGTCACCCAACATCGCAAAGCTGGCAGAAACCCCTCCCATCGTTGGGTCAGTTAATACAGAGATATAAGGCAAGCCTTCTTCACTCAATCGTTCAAGTGCCGCACTGGTTTTCGCCATTTGCATCAACGAGAACAGGGCTTCCTGCATACGCGCACCACCCGATGCCGAGAAACAGATCAGACCGCGACGCTCTTTGATGCATTCATCAACCGCCCGAACAAAACGAGCACCGACAACAGACCCCATGGAACCACCCATGAATGCGAACTCAAATGAGCAAGCAACAACAGGAACACCTTTCACAGTGCCTTTCATCACAATCAGTGCATCTTTCTCATTGGTGTCTTTTTGCGCCGCTTGCAAACGATCTTTATATCTTTTTGAATCTTTAAATTTCAGGATGTCTTGCGGTTCAAGTTCCGCACCCAACTCACTGCGGTTATTAACGTCAAGAAAGCGTTCTAAACGCGCTCTGGCACCAATTCGCATGTGGTGACCACATTTAGGGCAAACAGAAACGTTACGTTCAACCTCGGCTTTATATAATACCTGCTCACATCCACCACATTTCGTCCAGATACCTTCAGGTATGTTGTGACGACGAGAGTTATCGCTCTTGGGAAGAATCTTTTCAAGCCAGCTCATGGGATTCCTTACTTAAGTCTTAACCCGATCAAAAATACACAGATGAATCTTATTTTGATCGACAGTATATCAACCGCGCATTAAAGCACAAAAGACACAATTTGTTTACTTACTCGTTATAATTTATGCATTAAACCATAACGGACCTAAGGGTGGTTTAGGCAATTGATAATTCTGAGGATATGTTACATCCACCAGATATAAACCTTCTGCTTTTGCCGTTGGCCCTGCCACCGTTCTATCTTTAGCTTCTAATACTTCACCAATCCAGTCTTTTGGTTTTTCACCGGTGCCAACTAACAATAAGGAACCAGTAATATTTCTCACCATATGATGTAAAAAGGCATTCGCTTTAACATCAAGAATAATGTAGCTGCCAGCTCGATGAACAGCCAATGACATCACATTTCTAAATGGTGTTTTTGACTGGCATTGCATTGCTCTGAATGATGTGAAATCACCTTCCCCCAATAACAGCTGCCCTGCCTCATTCATTTTTTCAGCATCTAATGGATGATAATAATGGCTGACGCCTTTGCCCAAAATAGCCGGCCGCAATGGTTCGTTATAAATAATATATCGATATCGTCTTGCTGTAGCAGAAAAACGGGCATGAAATGAGTCATCCACGACATGCGCCCAACGCACCGCGATGTCATCTGGCAATTGAGCATTAACACCGAGAGTCCAAGCAGATAGTTGTCGCACAGCTGTCGTATCAAAATGTACCACTTGCCCTGTCGCGTTCACGCCAGCATCAGTACGCCCTGCACATTGGATTTCTACCGGATGATTCGCCACACGAGATAAAGCTGTTTCCAGTTCTTGCTGAATACTGTTAACTTCTCGCTGTCGCTGCCAACCAAAGTAGTTAGCTCCAAAATACTCTATCCCCAGCGCAATACGCATATTATTCTCCAGTCGAATCGCGCCGAATTATACGTTAGCAGGAGATAAAAAAAAGTGGTGACTTGAATCACCACTTTCTATTGCTTAGTTAAGATATCCGAGAGAGTAGTTTTTCGGCTTCTTTTATTTGTTCGCTACTTCCTTGTGATTGAACTTCAAGCAGCAATTCCTTTGCGCTGGCCTTGTCATCAATTTCAAGATAAGCCCGGGCAAGATCGAGCTTTGCGCCCACACCACCATCATCATCAATATCAATTCCACCTTGTTCCGGCAGCATATCTGGATATTCATCTAAACCAATATCAAGGTTAGCTTGCATTTCATCAGGGTTATTGATTGCTTGTTTATCTGCTTGCGCTAACAGCTCGTCAATAGAGAGGTAATCATCAGGAACATCAGCCGCTTTTTCTGACTCTAATTGATCATTTTCAAACTGTTCTAACCAAGGCTTATTCGAATCATCATTGACTTCTTTTAGGTTAACACCTGCCTGAGATGTGGAAACAAAGGCCGTAGAATCATCCTCTTCAGACAGTTCCCAACCGCTCGGTTCAGATACCAGTTGATCGGACATCTGTACACCAGGATCTGCCATTACTTTATCAAGGTTAAGACGAGCTGCTAAATCGGCAACATCTTCTTCTGGTTCAGTAGATAAATCGACATGGATGGGCTGAGTATCTGCAATTTGTTTCTCATCATCTTCAGTAGCTGAAAATGAAAAATCATCTTCCAGCGCATTAGCTAAATCAGCATCGGATAAAATCGTAGCAAAATCCTGAGCCTCAACACCACGAGAGATAACTTCTGACTCATCGTCCTCATTCAGATCAATCTGCGGCTGAGTAACTAAAGGTGGTAACTCTTCAGTAATCGTAGGCACAACTTCTGGAGGCAGAGGGATATCTTGTAATTCAGCTTCCGTTGGTTTTTTATCTATGTCATGTGACAACGATGTTGGGATCAGCGATTCATCCTGCAAATTCAAATCAGGGAAGGATAAATCATCATCCGATAAGTCGACCGCCAGTAATTCACCAAAGTCACTATTGGCTTCATCCATCATCAAGGTAGTGGTTTCAGCCATCTCCTGCTCACGAGCAGCCATCTGGCGTTTTGCTCGGGAACGTAACCAAAAACTCAACACCACTAACACGGCCAATACCGGCAGCGAGATTAACAACAAAAGATTCAGTGGCGTGGCAAGAATATCACTCCAGAAACCACCACCCGTTGTTTTTGCTGTTTCATTAACTACAGGTTCTGTTTTCTGTTCAGGTTCTTTAGTTTTTTCTTGTTCATGTTCTTTAAGCTGGTTTTGCAGAGTCGCCAATTCTTGTTTTAGCTGATCCTGACTTTGCATGTCTGCTTGTAAATGACCAATCTGTTCATTTAGCTGCTGAATTCTATCTTTGAGTTCTTTATTTTCAGCCTGATAAACTAGCAAAGCTTCATTATCAACCTTTGCCGCAGTAGCTGTTGTAGCAGCAGAGGCTGTTGATTGAACCTCTGTATTGCCAACTAATTCGCTAACCTTACTATCAACAAGTGACGGTTCAGTCGAAGCCACGACGGATGAGCTGGCAGTTGCTGTAACTGGTACAGATGCAACTGCAACTGTTGAGGTTGCAGCTGATGCTGCCGTATTGGTTGCAGTTGGTTCAACAGATTGAGGTTTTGCAATTGGTGCGACGTTTTGTTTTTTGGCCTGAGCTACATTGGTCGTCGTTTTTACTAATGGTCGAATATTAGCTGCTTTGATTTCATCAAGTGAAGGTATAGCTAAACGAGAACCCGCCAGTAAGGTATCTAATTGACCGCTGACAAATGCACGAGGGTTTTTGCGATATAAAGCCTGCATTACTTTACGAGTAGTTATGCCCTGGCCTGGATATAGTCTTTTAATGCTATTGGCAATTGACCAAGCAGTATCTGTTTTTTTCACGGGGCCATAAATTGTGCTTTTTGTAGAAAGCAGCGATTTATCACGACTTTCTGGCACATACGGATGAGGGGCCCGTTCCTGAATAACACTGTTTCTGATTGTTGATGGCGTCGCAGGTTGAACTGGTTGTTGTACGTGCTGGACACTGCTTTCAGGCCCTTTTATCTCAATATAAAAATCATCGGCTTTCTCAGCTGCGAAACTTGCTGTTGAACAGAAGATGGCTGCCATCATTGCTTGAGCCAACCGAGATAGTTTGAATCCCATATTTCGACGTCCTTTTATATCTATTATCCGGCCTATCAGGTCCAGCAATTACCATTCTGGATAGCACGCCATAAAAAACTTTACCATAATGGCAGCAACTTCTTGCTGCCATTATCACATTAGTCTGTTATTACAGAACAGGGGTAACTAATTGTTCTGCCAGTAATACTGCATTATTTACCCGACCAGTCCGTAACAGATCCGTTACCATGACTAAGCGGAATTCCTGTACTTCCGCAGTCTCAGCAGCCGTCAGTTGCATGAAGATCTGGTTTTGATTAGAGCCGTGAGTCACTGGTGTTAATAGCTCATCAGAAAGCTCAACATTATTGATAGATGATAGCATTTTAGTAATCATTTCACGCGGTAATGGATCTTCCAGTGTGATATCGATGACCACAGTTGCCCCATAAAAAACAGGTGCTTGTAATAAGGTTACGGCCACATTGAGTTTTTCTTTAGGAAACAGTTGTTGTAACTCATTGGCTAAGTGGTTGTCTTGCGCCACGGGTAGGATATTGAACGCTTGCTGCGCCGCAAATAACGTATTTTCCAGTGGACGACCATTCATGAGCTGAGCGGTTTCTTTCGCTAAAACCTCAGTGCCCTTTTTCCCATGAATAGACACAGGTTCCAATGCAGTAATATTAAGCGCGGTGATCGCCGTTTCTTCAAAGAAAGGCTGAATGATCTGGCCGATCAATACAGTTAAATCATCAGGAGAAATATGAATTGGCGACTCCATATTTTCATTTGCAGTAAACAGACTCAGGCCATGAGCGTTATCTTTGAATGCAGGTGCTCGCAAATCGATAATCTTACAATTTGCCTGCTCTGCAGCAGAAAACGCAGCAGCGTATTCATCTGCATTACCGGTAAAAAAGACTAACTCAACTTGCGACCAGTCAAAACCTTCCAACGCTTGCACATAAATGTTCTGATTATTAAAACGAATCGCTTCCTGTTCCTCAGCATCAAGTGCTGTTAAGAGATATAGCTGACAGACTGAAAATGATTTTTCCTGCAATGCTTCGAGCAAATTTTCACTGGTTAATTCTTCACTGCCTGCAACAGCAACATTGATTGGCATTTTGCTTTTCTCCTAAAATATGTTTAATTACCTGAAACGCAAAAACCTAACTGAGCAAGTAGATCATTATTTTTCTCTGTAGAGATCTTTAATGAGCTCCACTCGCGACGTTCAGGATATTCTTTACGCATTTCATCAAAACTGCCGGGCTGAGTTATTTTGTGCCGGAAGATGGCATCATCACGACGCACGTCATATACCAGATGAATTAACTTCTTCAAAATGCATTCACTCACATCAGCACAGAGTGACAAGGTATTAATATCTGCAGTTGGTAACATGGGTTGAAGTTGTTTTGTTATTTCATAGCCGAAATGCTGACAAAACGCCTCGTATAGCATGTAAGTGCCACGATATTTCCCTTCTAAGCTATAACCAGCAATATGTGGCGTTGCAATCTCGGTATAAGGTACTAAGGTTTGCAAAACATTGGGTTCATTTTCCCAAACATCCATCACTAATCGTAATGGGGAAGCTGATTGCTGACGCATCAACATAGCCTGATTATCCCAAACCTCTCCCCGACAAGCATTAATTAAGATCTGCTCTGGCCGGAAGGCCTGAATACACTTTTCATCTAACAAATGAAAAGTGGCATGTTCTCCTTGCCGTGACAGCGGCACATGAAAACTGACCAACTCGCATTCTAATGCTTCATCGTAGGTCACAAATGTCCGCAGATCACCGGCTTGCTGTTTGGGCGGATCACAGAGTTTCACTGCGATACCTAATGCAGCGGCCCGTTCAGCGACCGCAGTTCCGGTATTTCCGGCGCCAATAATACCTAATGATAATCCAGACAGCGAAAATTGATATTTTTCCGCCATCACCAGTAAAGCGCTGATGACATATTCACCGACAGACACTTTATTACAGCCGGGAGCGCTGAAAAAAGGGATCGCCTTTTCTGCCAGATAGGTTTTATCAACATGATCGGTGCCGATAGTGGCGGTACCAACGAATTTCAGTTTATTAGCTTGCGATAACAGCGATGCATTCACTTTAGTAATCGAGCGAACCAAGAGGACATCCGCATCAATTAATTGGGCAGCCGAGAGCGTTCTTCCCTGTACCCGGACTACTTCCCCGAACTCAGCAAATAACGCTTCGGCCAGTGGCATATTTTCATCAACCACAATCTTCATATCCGTCGCCTGAAAAAGAAAAAGGGGCTATAAGCCCCTTATTATGCCATTTAGCTTAATGAAATCATTAGCCTTTGTATTTACTGAACACCAAAGTTGCGTTGGTGCCGCCGAAACCGAAACTGTTTGACATCACAGTGTTCAGTTCTGCTTCTTCATATTCAGTAACGATTGGCAAACCTTCCGCTTTAGGATCTAAAGTTTCAATGTTGATGCTTGGTGCAATAAAGCCATTTTCCATCATCAGCAAGCTGTAGATCGCTTCATGAACACCTGCCGCGCCCAGAGCATGACCACTCATCGCTTTAGTTGCAGAAATCTTAGGTGCTTTGTCGCCGAATACGTTATGAATAGCTTCCAGCTCTTTCACATCACCAACGGGTGTAGAAGTGCCGTGAGTATTCAGGTAATCGATTGGTGCAGCTACAGTTGACATAGCTTGCTGCATGCAACGAACTGCACCTTCACCTGATGGCGCAACCATGTCATAACCATCTGAAGTAGCACCGTAGCCAGTGATTTCAGCGTAGATATGTGCGCCACGCGCTAGTGCGTGCTCTAACTCTTCAACAACAACGATACCGCCGCCGCCAGAGATAACAAAACCATCACGACCCGCATCATAAGTACGGGATGCTTTTTCCGGTGTATCGTTATATTTGCTAGACAGTGCGCCCATGGCATCAAACTGCATAGCCAGAGTCCAATCCACCTCTTCACCACCACCGGCGAAAACGATGTCTTGTTTACCTAACTGGATCTGCTCAAGTGCATGACCGATACAATGTGATGACGTCGCACAGGCAGAACTGATGGAGTAGTTGATACCTTTGATTTTGAATGGCGTAGCCAGACATGCAGAGGTAGTAGAAGACATAGTCCGTGGCACCATGTATGGGCCAACTCGACGTACACCTTTTTCACGCAATGTGTCACATGCTTCGATCTGGTTTTTAGAAGACGCGCCACCTGAGCCAGCAACCAGACCAGTGCGAGGATTTGAAACCATTTCTTCAGTCAATTTGGCATCGGCAATCGCCTGTTGCATAGACAGATAAGCATACGCAGCAGCATCACCCATGAAACGCAAAACTTTACGATCAATCAGGTCAGCCACATCTAGCTTGATATTGCCCCATACACGGCTACGCAGATTCTGTTGTTCAAATTGCTCAGAATAAGTAATACCTGATTTACCGGCTTTCAATGATGCCAGCACTTCTGCCGCGTTGTTGCCCAGACTAGAAACAATACCGATACCGGTGATAACAGCTCTTCTCATTAACTTAAGTTCCAATATGACTTATTAAGACCTATGCATAGTTTACCTGTTTTATCTCAACAACTGGTCTGCTTTCCCTTAAAATCCATCTAACTTTTGTGAAATAGTCGAGATTTTTCCATGCTGGCCTCGTTACAAAACGCCAAATTAAGCTGGAATGACGCGGGAATGCCGATTTCGGACTCTTTTGAAGATATCTATTTTTCTAACAATAATGGCCTGCATGAGACCCAATATGTCTTCCTCAAACAGAACAATTTGCCTGAGCGATGGCTAACTCACGACCGGAATTTTTTCGTCATAGCCGAAACTGGTTTTGGCACGGGCCTGAATTTTTTGGCTACCTGGCAAGCATTTCGTCATTACCGGGAGACAAAACCAGAAGGTAAAGTTACTCGTCTGCATTTTATTAGTTTTGAGAAATTTCCGCTGACCAAGCTCGATCTAAAACAAGCGTTGGCAGTTTGGCCTGAATTATCATCATTAAGCGAACAACTTATTTCAGCGTACCCATATGCTGTACCCGGATGCCAGCGATTATGTTTCGATGATGGAGCCGTCGTATTGGATCTTTGGCTGGGCGATGCCAATGAACTACTCCCGCAAATCTATGAACCTGCTGACGGTTTAGCCGATGTCTGGTTTTTAGATGGCTTTGCGCCGAGTAAAAATCCAGATATGTGGACTGAAAGTTTATTCTCGCAGGTCTATCGATTGAGCCGACCATTAACGACACTATCCACATTCACGGCGGCCGGTTTTGTCCGTCGCGGGTTAGCTAATGCTGGTTTTGTTATGAGCAAAGTCGCCGGACATGGTGAAAAACGCAGCATATTAATTGGGCGTAGTCAAAAAACAAAAGCGAAGATAAATACACTACCGGTCACATCAATTGCCATAGTAGGTGGCGGTATTGCATCCGCCTGTTTGACCTATTTGCTTACTCAGCGCGGTTTTCGGGTTGAACTATTTTGTGCTGATAATGATGTGGCGGAAGGCGCATCAGGCAACCCACAAGGCGCTATTTATCCCCTGCTACACCACCCCGATGATCTGTTGTCACAATTTTTTGTTTCTGCTTTTCACTTTTGCCAGCAATTGCTGACAGGTATCAATAACCAAACTGCATTCAGACATGACTGGTGTGGGGTGTTGTTAAAAGCAATTGATGATAAATCATCACAAAAAAACAGTGACCTGCTGCAGGCTAATTTTCCTAGCGAGTTAATACAACAAGATGCCGATGGCGTGTTATTCCCTCATGGCGGCTGGGTTGTACCTGCAGAATTAGTTAAAGCGTTATTTCAACTGTCAGCGCAAAATGGCTTATTAACTCAGCATAAGAATTGCGAAATTAAATCCCTTAATAACAACGATCTGTTTTGGCAATTAAGTGATACAGAGGGAAATACATGGTCGGCATCTCACGTCATTCTGGCAAATGGTGTGAATATTCTTGATTTTGAACAAACAACGTCATTACCGATCACCCCTATGCGGGGCCAGATATCAACATTACGTGCTTCTGACTACGAAGCAATAAGCACTTATGTAGTTTGTGGAGATGGTTACATTGTTCCTGCTCTTGATGGGCAACAAGTGATTGGCGCAACCTATATCCGCAATGACATGAGCCGTGAAGTTCGCCAATCAGAACACGATGAAAATAGAGTCAAAATGCAGCGCACGTTACCCCAAACTGCGCCACAAGATGTTTCTGATTACACCATAACCAGTGGCCGAGCTTCAATTCGTGGTGTTACACGAGACCATTTCCCGTTGATTGGCGGTTTCCGTTCCACTGAAGATTTAAAGCGCGCTGGGGCTGAAATGCCTAAATCAGGCTGGTTGCCAGAAACGGCGTCGGGGTTGTTCATCTTGGCAGGAATGGGATCGCGCGGGTTGTGCAGCGCACCTTGGTCTGCAGAAATAATGGCCTCATTATTACTTAACGAGCCGCTGCCCTGTTCATTATTAACGCTAAGAAATATTGATCCACACCGTCGTGAGTTAAGGCGTGCGTGGAAGATAAATCTGGGCAATCGGCGAGATTAAAAAACATTCAGCGACTTGCTGTTATTCCCTGAAAAGACGGGAAGATTTTCCTTAATCAAGGCTAAATGACCTGACTTTGTAATAAAGGGAAGGTATAGTGCGTCGCAGAAAAGCCTACCCCAAATTAGCCTTTTAAGGGGGATCTCATGATTACCGCCTACATGCTGCGTAATAAGCTTCTGGAAGTTGTTCAACTATCAACTCAAGATGTATTACCGGCTAGCACCATCTGGCTGGATGCCTATAAGCCTGACGATGAAGAACGTGAATGGCTGAGTAGTCTCTTTCTGGAAGAAGTTCCGGAAGAAGAAGAACTCGATGAAATTGAAGCCTCTGCACGTTTCTATTGGGACACAGATGGCCTGCATATTTTATCTCTGTTCCCGCAACGGATCGGCGGTGAAACTCGCGGTGTAAACATGTCGTTCACACTGCGTAATAATTTATTGATCAGTTTCCGTGAAGAAGATATCGGTATCGTTCGTCTGCTGCGTCATTACATGCGTCATGACCGTGTGGAAATCGAAAATGCGATGGATATCCTGCTGGAGCTAATGGATCTGAAAGTCGAGTATTTGTCTGATCTGATCGAAGATGGTTATACCACTTTGGAAGAAACATCAGAGCTGGTGCTCAGTGATGAACAGATCCATGAAATGTTAAAAGAGTTGATGGAACAGGAAGAAACGAACAGTCAGATCCGTCTGGCTTTGCACGATACGCGTCGTGCTTTGCGTTTCCTGCGCCGCACAGTTCGTCAGCAGCTGTTATCTGAACAAAAGAAAACTATCGATGAGGTGTTACACGATATCGAATCGTTGTTACCGCACACTCAATTCTTGTTTGATAAGATCAACTTCCAACTGGAAGTGGCAATGGGCTTTACTAACTTGCAACAGAATAAGGTGATCAAAATCTTCTCGGTTGCCGCGGTTGTGTTCCTGCCACCAACATTAATCGCCAGCATGTATGGGATGAACTTTGATTTCATGCCGGAATTGCATTGGAAATTCGGTTATTTGGTTTCTATTGGAATGATGTTGGCGTCAGCATTTGGCACTTATTTCTTCTTCCGTAAGAAAGGTTGGCTATAACGCTCACCGATAAACAAAGTGACACCGATGTAAAGTCGGTGTCACTACTCTTCCCAGCATAAATTATCTTTCATTTTGCTGATGCTGCTAATAATGTCGCTAATGTATCTGCGGCTTCAGCCCATTCTGCATCATCCATAAATGCTTGTTGCAGCAATTCAACTTGCGATGAATTCCAGAACGGCGCATCCAAAAAAGTCATCTCTGCGGTGAGTTGATGAGACTCAACAAATCGATTAATACTCTGCTCATCATTTTCCAGCCCTAGTTGGCCAAATAACGCGGCAAGATCGTGCGATCCAATATCCATGGTAGGCAGTCCTCACTGATAAGAACTAATATCAGTATAGATTTAATTATCATTTCCGTAGGCAGTTCACACAGGAATACTACATAGGACATTCATTATGAGCAGAGTGCGTTATGAAACAGACTCTATGGGTTGCATTGCTGTTCCGGCAGATAAATATTGGGGGGCTCAAACGCAACGTTCTATTGAACATTTCCCCATAGGTCTTGATCGCTTCCGCTGGCAACGCCCCATGATCAGAGCATTGGGAATATTGAAGCTGGCTGCCGCAAAAGCGAATACTGAATTGGGTATTTTACCAGCAACGATCACAGATCCCATTGAACAAGCGGCAACCGAGGTTATGGATGGGAAACTGGATGAACATTTCCCACTGGTGGTATTTCAAACCGGTTCTGGCACGCAATCGAATATGAATGCGAATGAGGTCATCGCCAATCGGGCTATTGAAATATGTGGTTGTGAGGTTGGCAGTAAAAATCCTATTCACCCGAATGATCACGTCAACTGCGGACAGTCGTCTAATGATACCTTTCCAACTGCCATGCATATTGCCGTCATTGAAGAGCTGGAACAGCAGTTGATTCCGGTGATCGAGCATCTTAAAAAAACGTTGAATGATAAAGCGATAGCTTATGCGCATATTGTGAAGACCGGACGCACTCATCTGCAAGATGCGACGCCCATTACTCTAGGGCAGGAAATAAGCGCATGGGTGGCACAACTCGAATTTGCCTTGATAGGTATTCATGCCAGTAAGCCCGGCTTATTTGAATTAGCCATCGGTGGTACGGCTGTCGGAACAGGGCTAAATGCACATCCACAATTTGGTGAACGAGCAGCTGCGCATATGGCAGATATCACTGGTTATCCTTTCCGTGCGGCGGAAAATAAGTTTTTTGCTTTATCAGCCCATGATGCTTTAGTGCAAACATCTGCCGCATTACGTACCTTAGCGGGCGCCCTGATGAAAATTGCCAACGATGTGCGTTGGTTAGCCAGTGGCCCTCGCTGCGGGATTGGTGAATTACTGATCCCGGAAAATGAACCCGGCTCATCGATCATGCCCGGCAAAGTTAACCCTACCCAGTGTGAAGCGTTAACAATGGTATGTGTACAAGTATTTGGTAATGATGCTGCGGTGGCGTTTGCTGGCAGTCAGGGAAATTTCCAACTTAACGTTTATAAACCGGTCATGGTTCATAACGTGTTAGAAAGTATTCATTTATTGTCGGATGCCTGTGCGTCATTTGATTGCCACTGCGCAGTGGGTATTGAACCTAATTTACCGCGCATCGAGGAACATCTGGCAGATAACTTAATGCTGGTTACCGCACTCAATAAACACATTGGCTATGATAAAGCCGCTAGTATCGCTAAAACTGCCAATCATAATGGTTTACGACTGCGTGATGCCGCTATCACATCCGGCTTTCTCACCGCGGAAGAGTTTGATCTTTGGATCTCACCACTAGATATGGCTGAGCCGCATAAACGAGTGTAAATAACCGGGGTAACCCCCCGGCTATTTTTTGAAGCAGGTATTTATTTCAGTGAACCAGACAGGAATTGTTGTAAACGTTCACTTTTCGGATTTCCCAATACATCATCAGGATGCCCCTCTTCTTCAATCTTACCCTGATGAAGAAAAATAACATGATTTGAAACGTTGCGGGCAAATCCCATTTCGTGGGTCACTACCACCATGGTTTTGCCTTCTTCCGCCAACTTCTGCATGATTTTCAGCACTTCGCCAACCAATTCCGGATCAAGTGCCGAAGTCGGCTCATCAAACAACAATACTTCTGGCTCCATTGCCAGTGCTCGGGCAATAGAAACACGTTGTTGCTGGCCACCCGATAAATGTGCCGGATATTTCGCGCGTGCGCGTTCATCGATACCTACTTTTTCCAGATAACGAATGGCTCTTTCTTGTGCTTCATCTTTGCTAATGCCCAAGACTTTCATTGGCGCGGCCATGACGTTTTCTAAAACCGTCATGTGACTCCATAAATTGAAGTGCTGGAAAACCATCGTCAGTTTGGTGCGTAATAACTGTAACTCTTTCTGATCGACTACATTTAATTGCCCGTCAGAATCTAGCGTCATGTGGATTTCTTTACCATTGACGAAAATAGAGCCCGCACTTGGTTTTTCCAAAAAGTTCAGACAGCGCAAAAAGGTACTTTTACCTGACCCCGATGAACCGATAATACTGATCACATCACCGGCTTTTGCACATAAAGAAACACCTTTAATGACTTCATGCTGGCCATATTTTTTATGCAGATCTGTTACAGCCAATTTGTAATTTTGCATGTCATAACCTTTCTAAATTAAATCTTTACCCTTCTTACTTGAAGTTGCAGCGTCGTTGACGGCGTTCACTCACCCCAATCACATAGCATCTCTATGCTCATGGGGATTCACTCACTTGTCGTCTTGCTGCAACTCCAATTACTTTGGGTATTAATGCGCAGATTGTGGTTTCAAATGCTTTAACCAGCGCTTTTCAGCCAACCGGAACAGAGCAACCAACAGAAAAGAGATTGTCAGATAAATCGCAGCAGCTAAACCAAACGCATGGAATGATTTATAGGTTGCAGCATTCACATCACGGGCAATTTTTAAAATATCCGGCACTGTGGCAGTAAATGCCAACGACGTGGCATGTAGCATCAGAATGACTTCATTACTATATGCAGGCAGAGCCCGACGTAATGCTGACGGAATAATAATGCTGCGATAGAGCGTAAAACCGGAAAAACCATACGCGCGCGCCGCTTCAATTTCACCGTGTGGAATAGCTCGTATCGCACCAGCTAACATCTCTGTCGTGTAAGCACAAGTATTCAGCGCCAAAGCCAGAACTGTGCAGTTAAAACCACTGCGGAAGAACAGGTTCAGAAAATCAACTTCTCTCACTACACTTAATGTGTAAACACCAGAATAAAAAACCAACAACTGCACGTACAACGGAGTGCCACGAAAAACATAGGTATAAACCCAAACTGGCATCCAAAGGGCTTTTTTCTGTGATACGCGGGCGATAGACATTGGTAATGCCAGCATGAAACCAACTGCGAGTGAAATCACCAGCAGCCACATGGTCACAGCCACGCCCGTGAAACGATAACCATCACTCCATAAAAATGCTTGGCCATACTGTTGCAGGATCTCAATCATAATTCAGCACTCCGGACACCCATGGAATAACGTCGTTCCAACCAAAGCAGAACCAAATTCGATATCGTGGTAAAAATCAGATAAACCACACCAGCAACAATCGTAAAATAGAAAAAGTGATAAGTACCCTTCCCTGCATTCTGCGTCGCTTTGACCACATCAGATAATCCGATGATAGACACTAATGCTGTTGCTTTTAATGTCACCTGCCAATTGTTAGCAATACCAGGCAACGCAAAACGCATCAGTTGTGGAAACAGGATATAACGGAATGTCTGCCATGGTGAAAACCCATACGCAACACCCGCCTCCATCTGGCCTTTCGGAACCATCAGATAAGCGCCACGGAAGGTTTCTGTAAAATAGGCACCATAAATAAAACCAATGGTAATAACACCAGCCACAAAAGGATCAATGTTCAGCTGCGTCATGCCAATCGTTTCAGTTACGCTATTTAGTACGATTTGCAGGCCATAGAAGATAAGCAACATCAGTACTAAATCAGGTACACCACGGATCAATGTCGTATATATACCCGATAGTAATTTAGCGGCTTTACTCTGTGATGATTTAGCTGCAGCCCCTATCAATCCCAATAGGAAAGAGAGCGCTACTGAAAGTAGTGCCTGCTCTATCGTCACCAATGCTCCGTTAAAAATAATGGAGCCATACCCATACAGCATAACGATTTACCTGATTTTCTTTTAAACCGAAAAACAACGAGGCTCCTCATTCGAAGAGCCTCGTCATCTACAAACAGTTAACGCGAAGCGTTATTCACCGTATATGTTGAATTTGAAATATTTCTTAGCCAGTTTGTCGTAAGTACCGTCTTTACGCATGTCTGCAATAGTCTTATTAAGAGCATCTTTCAGTGCGCTGTCTTCTTTACGAACGCCAATACCGGCACCCACGCCAAAATATTTTACGTCGTTAACTTCTGGGCCTGCGTATTCAAATTGTTCGCCCTGTGGCTTGTTCAGGAAACTTTCACCTGCCGTCACAGCATCTTGGAATGCGGTATCAACACGGCCAGAAACCAGATCTGCATAAACCAGATCTTGGTTTTGGTAAGCAACTAACTCAACACCTTTGCTCTGCCAGTTATCTTTCGCGTAGGTTTCCGCTGTCGTGCCCTGCATTACGCCCACACGTTTGCCTTGTAAAGCTTCTGCTGTTGGTTTGATTGCAGAACCTTTAGCTGCAACCAAACGAGCTGGTGTGCCATATAATTTATTGGTGAAATCAATTTCTTGTTTACGTTGTTCGGTAATCGACATAGCTGAAAGAATAGCGTCGATTTTTTTCGCTTTCAGTGATGGGATCAGACCATCGAAATCGCCTTCTACCCATTCACATTTGGCTTTCAGACGTTTACACATCTCGTTGCCCAGATCGATATCAAAACCAGCCAGTGAACCATCCGCTGCTTTTACTTCAAATGGTGCATAACCAGGTTCCACACCAAAGCGGATCTCTTTGATTTCAGCAGCACTAACATTAGATACAGCTAAAGCAATAGCGGCAAACTGCATGATTCTGCGAAAGTTCTTCATCTTTATTCCTATGCTTGATAATCAATTCTGGAATGCACGCATCATGAGTGTAAACGTGCGATATAAAAATCTTATCAAAAGAATGACAGAAACAAAATATTCTGCATCCCATTTATTTCACAGAATTAAATATATTTATTCAGAATCACTGTCTTAATATGGCATTAGTCCGCAAATCTGCTGCTATCTATGCAAAGACAGCTCTCGAATCGACAGTTAAAATAGCCTACAGATTGTAACGCACCCGATCTGCGGCAATACAAAGTAACGCCATAATAGTTAATGCATCAGAGATGACACCACTACGGATCATTGCCAGCAAATCATCAAAAGTATGCAGTTCGACCTGAATGTCTTCTGTTTCTTCTAGATCTTGCGTTCCTTCCGTCAGCTGACGAGCAATAAACAAGGCACCACATTCATTAGTCACTGAATTTGAAAGATAAAAATTAGTTAATAGCGGCTCAATTTCCCTTGCTGTGTAACCTGTCTCTTCCTGTAACTCACGCAATGCTGTTTGTTGCCAATCTTCTCCCTGAGGCGCACCACCTTCAGGGATCTCCAGAGAACTTTGGTTACCAATGGCATAACGGGTTTGTCGTACCATGACAATCCGGCCATCATCTAACACGGGCACAACACCCACGCCTCGGTTTTTAAATTCGACCACACCATATTGGGATGGATTACCGGCTGGTGTAAGTACATCATCGTGTCGCACTTTGAGCCAAGGCGTTTCAAATACCACTTTTGAAGCTAATGTTTTCCAGACGCTCATTTATTTTTGATCCTTCTACTTGCCCAGCCATAGTATGGAAGTTCATAATTTGCGCGATTTTAACAGGAGGATTAGATGAAATCGAAAACATCACAGGCCAGCTATCAACATCAGCGAGGCACTATTACAGATAATCATTTGAAAGCGTTAGTGACGGATAAACTTTTTCGTAGTCGTGTTGAACAGAATATTAAAGGTAAAGGTAGTTATCGCCGGAATGCAAAACATCGTCGCCAAGACGAGTTCAGTCTAAAAATTGCTGCCTAGTTGTTTTTACACTGAATTTGTCTTTGCTCACTAAAAGAACAAACGAAACATTTCCTGCTTTTTTACGCTTGCCTGAATCAAATCATATCGTTATTATGCCGGCACATCGAAACGATGAATATGCGCGTCCTTAGCTCAGCTGGTTAGAGCACCACCTTGACATGGTGGGGG
This sequence comes from uncultured Tolumonas sp., assembly GCF_963676665.1. NCBI lineage: Bacteria > Pseudomonadati > Pseudomonadota > Gammaproteobacteria > Aeromonadales > Aeromonadaceae > Tolumonas > uncultured Tolumonas sp. The sequence continues at coordinate 1,453,535 of NZ_OY781378.1, read as the reverse complement.
TCGATGGTTCGAGTCCATTAGGACGCACCATCTTTTCGATAGCAAAAATCTCTTTAGTGCGTCCTTAGCTCAGCTGGTTAGAGCACCACCTTGACATGGTGGGGGTCGATGGTTCGAGTCCATTAGGACGCACCAATTCTCTAAGTAATACAGTTATTTAGCAATCCTTCCTTTTATAATAACATTAAATTTGCATCCATTTGAAAACACCTCTTGCCTCTATCTTCTTAGTGTAAAAAAGTCTTGCTTTACACCCAAAAAATACCGGACTCCTATCCTTTTGGGCACAAATGGTCACCTGTGTGACCATCTGGTGACCGCACTTCGCTTATCAGCGCCAATCAGCTAATTGCTGTAAGTCTTTAATACGATCCCGCTGTAATGTCATCGCTTCAAATACATCATTAAAATTCTGCTGACTTTTTTGTATGCCTGGTAAGGCAAATGCTGCCTGTGTGAAAAATTCCTTCTTATTTTCACTCCATGCCTGCTGCCACCAATTCATAATTAAGCTTTTAGAGCGCAATAATTTTTCAGATGTAGGTAAACGATCGCTTTTTTGTAAATTGATTGAGGTTTTAGCTGGGAGTAAATTCCACAAGTCATTATTCGGCCAGCGAGCAAATGGAAAAGCATGATCGATGGCAAATTGTTCATTCTGTAATGAATGACCACTCCAGCAACAATACACCCCTAAATCGCTTTGTAATTGATGTACACGATTGCGAATTCTGGTCGTACATCGTTGTGGGTCTTCCCAATTTAACGCATTGAGATAATCCGTTTTGGTTAAAGTCTGCTCCCAATTCAAGCTATAACCGGCCATTAATGACGCCCATTCATTCACTAATGCAGGCTCAATCCAAACACTATAGCGAACTAGTGAATCCCAAATTTGTTTGGGCACACTCATCGAGCCAAATGACCGAAAATATTCAGAATCAAGAACCACGCCATGTTGAGGCACAGAAGTCCGTTTCGTTTCCACTTCAAAAACAGCTTGAGTGGTACCGGGCAAAGTAATGTATTTTGCTGGCATATCTTTAATTGTTTTAGAAATGTCTTTCAGCGTTTGATGTACTGCTTGTGCGATATGAGTGTCTAGATAACAGGCGCCGATATAAAAATCGTTATTGGCAACCCTACTGAGTTGCTCCCATCCCATCGGTTTAATAAACCCAAGTCCTTTTCCTGCATTACTACTTTGTTGCATCGGTTCATCGCGATCAATCAATGGCTTGTAGAGTTTCAACCAATACAAGGCAACTAATCCTAATGGAAGCTCCACTGCATTATCATTTTGATTGATTAGCGCGCCAGGATGTCCTTCAGCGATTCGTAGCAAAGAGCGTAATAGTGCCAGTTTATAGGTTGATGATTTGGCATCATTCACCACGATATTACGAATTAAGGGAAATGCGCCTGTGCCATCGTCTGGCAATGTCAGTAATATCGTTTCCCAACTGACATCATGCCGCCCTAATTGATCACTTCTTTTCTCAGATGATAATGCTTCAAATTGCAAACCATATTGTGTCGCGAATGTGGCAAGTTCAGAAGATGATACGGGATACATGACTCTTTCATCTGGGCTTAAACCATGCCGAAGTGAGATAACCATTTTCCCACTTGGTTTCAGCAGCGAACTTAATTTTCGGAATATCCGCTGCCGCTCAGAGGCTGGAATATGCATCCAAACTGCGCTGAGTAATATCAAATCAAATTTGGCTTGTAAGGAGAAGACTTCGCGCAGTTCAGGTAATGAATCTTTCAACCAATGAATATTCAGACCAGCGGCTTTTTGTTTTGCCAGTGTCAGTAGTTCGTCAGCTGGCTCTACAGCAACAACAGCCAGCCCTTTTGATGCTAAATAACGAGCGTCTCGCCCTGAACCTGCGCCAACATCCAGCACCATGCCTTCGGTAGGAATAAAATGTAGCCAATCTTTGTGTACTGATTCAAAGTCAACGCGTTCATATTGATTAGATAATTCAATCGCGCGATCAGAATAAAAAGAAATGGTTGAGTTGATTGCTGACATGATTCAAACAGAAAGTGCATATTTGAGTCTTACTTTATCAAATATGAACAGATAAGTGGATGTAATGAAAAATCAGAAAGTACGTAATTCTTTTTCATTCGCCCTTTTCATGTGACTTGTGACATCATTTGCTTCATCTTTACATCAGATAAATTCACCATGCAGTACAGCCAACTCCATCATGCCATCCTCAGCCAATTATTAATGCTTCCTACTAGGGCCTGTTGATCTTTGCTGATTAAATTTCACTCGTTTCACATTGGCAACCACATCATGCAACAGGCCAGTGCCAATGTGCTGGCATAGTTTCGAGCTAATTTGTCATATCGTGTCGCGATGGCGCGATAATGTTTCAGTCTTGCAAACGCATTCTCGACCAAATGCCGGTATTTATATAAACACCAATCGATATCGGCATTACCGAGCTTTGAGTTCGATTTTCTGGGGATCACCGGTTTACTATTCTTTGTCCTGATCAACTCCCGAATTGGCTCACTGTCGTAACCTTTGTCAGCCACAATAAAATCGGCATCCGGTAAACACGCTATCAATTCTGGTGCCGCTTTGCTGTCGTGAACCTCACCACCGGTAAGCAGAAAATCAATGGGTAAACCATAACTGTCCACGGCTAAATGTATTTTCGTTGTATTTCCACCACGGCTTTTACCAATCGATTCACTCTCATGTGTTGATGCCCCCGTGGCATGCTGATGAGCTCTAACAATGCTGCCGTCAATAAATTCCCATTCAAAATCAGGTGATTGCTTCAGTGCTGTGAACAATTGAAGAAGAACGCCTTTTTTCGACCAAAGATTAAAACGACGATAAATCGTGTTCCAGTCGCCAAAAGCACTGGGGATATCGCGCCACGGACAACCGACACGCATTCGGTACAAAATACCCTCAAGCGTCATACGGTGTTCCGGTTTGTTATAGACACGTCCGGTTTCAAGCAGGAGTCTGGATAGCTTTAACCAGTATTCATCTGTTAGCATTATTCGAGGCATGGTGATTTGGTGTGGATTGTTTTTTGGCGAAAGTGATTATATCAATTCGCCATGCCGCTCAATAATTCGCCTCGAAAGATCAACAGCCCCTAAACCCAAAAACTTGGAAGTGGAGCTTAAAAAGAAAAACGATGCTTTCAGCCCGAAAATAATTTCGCAATGCGTTACTGAGCTGGTCGAGGCAAATTTTATTCGCCAGAATAAATCAACCACTGCATTGCAGTTGGATAAAAATGGGTTTTGGTTGTTGGTCACCGGCTGTTTAGTGCATCAATTCCCAGCGCCCAATTGGTTTCTGGCTAGCAGGATCGGTGCTTTTGATCTTCTGCCTATTATTGGTGAATCAATTTCGCATGGTAAAGAAGCAACCTTACCGAATTATTCTCCCAGCCATACTCTCACACCCTATCTGAACTCACGTTACGCCTTGCCGCTGTTTGCATATGTCTCCGAACCTTGGCAAGCGCTGATGGTTTCAGCCTGGAGTGCTGAAGAACAGCTTGCAGGAGAAGCCTTAATTCAATGGGAGCAGATGCTCGCGACACCGAACCTTTCATCTGAACTCAAACAACACATTGAATATGCGCGTTGGGAACAAGATCTGTTACTCAACGATAAAAATGAGATCTGTGAATTAGCCTGGTATGAATTTGCTCTGCTATTACATACGCCCTCCAGCGTAGGTGCTATCACGGCACAACTCGATGAATCGTTAAAAAACTGGCAGAAACGTACCCGGCAGAAAGGTTTTCCTCCCGGAATATTACCGTTGATCTGGCTGGGTCTGTATATTCTTGCCGATCGTAATGCGGCGATGTCTAAAACCAAACAAATCGTTCGTTGGTTAAACAGTTCACATCCGGGATTGGTTGCTGATAGCGCACAGCTAATGAATGGTATGTATTACACTGCCGTCAATGAAACGCTAAAACCGCGCTTAGAGAATCCAAACGAGAATATACAGCCATGGGGGTATCTCTGGTGCTGTTTGGGTGGTATTGCTCGTCAGGATGACGATGCACATGTCTTTGATTTACTCAAAAGTTTCAATAGCAAAGCATTTCTCGCACAAGCGCCAGAACATCTGTTGATGGAACTGAGTTTATCGATGTTGCGACATTTGTTGGAACTGCCGGTGGGGTTTCCAATTTTTGATCGCATAGTGCCGCCCCAAGATTGGGAAAACTGGCTGAAAGCGCTTAGTCAAGCTTCGCCTGCGCAGCAGCAAGAACGCGTGATCTGGATTTTAAAACCAGATCTGAAGCGGTTGGAATGTAAAATCCAGAAAATGAGTGCGAAAGGGAGCTGGACACAAGGGCGTAGTATCGAACACTGGCAAATCCATCGTCTGGACGATTCATTACTGGATAAACTAGATCACGAAATTCTCTATTATCTGACCGAATATTATTATTCTCTGCCAATGGAGGTTTTAGAGGTTTTATCACGCCACCCTCGCCTGTTCAATGAGGCAGGTGAGCCGCTGCAATTACAGCTCATCTCTCCTTTACTGGAAATAGGAAAAACGGAACAACGAATCACTTGTCAGCTTACGCCTGAACCTGATTCAGACGGATATAAGGTCTATCAGTTAGCGAGTGATCTCTGGCAAGTTGTGACTATGCCGCCGAAGTTACTCCCACTCTTAGAACCATTGAAAAAAATGCCAAAACTGCCGCCTGAAGCATTGGCACCATTGCAGCAGACACTCGACCAGATCCCGCATCTTGTCTGGCATAGTGACATTCCCGAATTAACCGGTAATGCGAAGCTGACACCGTGGTCAGGTCAATCAGGTTTACGAATGAACTGGCAGGATAACAACCTGCGCGTGCAACTTGTGACCGAAGATGAACAGAGTTCGTTGCCTGTCTTGCCGCTAGGTATGGGGGTAGCACTTCTGCGTGATTGGCAACACGCGGATCATTTCTGGAAACGAGATTTAGCAGCCGAAAAGCAGGATTCAAAACAACTACGCACTTGGTTAGGTCTCGATGGTCGCAGTAAAGAGTGGCATTTTGAAGGGCAATCCCTCCTTGATTTTATGCAACAGTTGCCCGCCATCATTGAACAACATCAGCTTCGAGTCAGCTGGCATGAGCAAAGCCTACGTGTTACCACCCTTGATGATGATGCACTTTCATTGCGGATCTCTCGCGATCAGAACTGGTTTCAGGTCGACGGTAATTTGCAGGTCGATAAGCAGCAACTGATCAATTTACGGATGTTATTACGTCAGTTCAAAGCGGGTGAAAAAACGATCGCTTTGGATGATAAAACCAGTCTACTTTTAAGCGACAAACTCGCAACCCGACTCGCGACACTGGCAGCCATGCTCGATGATGAGCAGAAAATCAGCAGCCAACTGGCCTACCCGCTGACTCGATTGCTAGAGAGCGTCTCTACACAGGGTGATGATGAATGGTACAAACTGAAACAGGAATGGCAACAAGTCGTCACCATGCCTGATTCATTGCTCTCACCTTTACGCGATTATCAAAAAGAAGGCGCAAACTGGCTCGCTACTTTGGCACAACATGGTTTTGGTGCTTGTCTTGCTGATGATATGGGGCTTGGAAAAACACTGCAGGCACTCACGTTACTACGGCAGCGTCATGCTTTAGGGCCTGCGTTGGTAATAGTGCCAAAATCACTCGTGCTGAACTGGCAACAGGAAGCCGCCCGTTTCGCACCAGAGTTAAATATGATCGCTCTCGATCAACTCAATGATCGGCAAGCTGCCTTGCAAGAACTTAAATCAGGAGATGTGGTTTTAGTAAACTATGGCTTGCTGGGTAATCTCAGCGAACCATTACAAGCGCAGCACTGGGCGAGCGTGGTGGCAGATGAATCACAACAAATCAAGAATGCAGCAACCCAACGCGCTAAAGTGCTATTTACCTTGAATGCAGATTTCCGGCTTGCACTGAGTGGTACGCCCGTCGAAAACCATCTCGGTGAACTCTGGAGCTTATTTAATTTCATCAACCCCGGTTTACTGGGCAACCAGACACAGTTTAAGCAACGGTTTAGCAAAGCGGCGCGCGATCCGAAACATCTGGCACAGTTACGTGGCGTGATCAGCCCATTCGTATTACGGCGATTGAAACAACAAGTGTTAACTGAGCTCCCCGATAAAACAGAAATTGTGCATCATGTCAGCTTGTCTGATGATGAACGTGCACTCTACGAAGCCACTCGTCTTGAGGCCATTCAGGATATGCAAAATGGCGAAGGCCATGCACTGATTAAATTACTGGCCAGCCTGACCCGCTTACGCCGGGTTTGCTGCTCTCCGGCATTACTGCTTAATGATTGGAAAAAGAGCCAAAGCAAGCTCGATGCTGCGATGGAGTTGATCACCGAAGCCATTGAGAATAATCACCGCATTCTGGTGTTTAGTCAGTTTGTCGATTTACTCACCCTACTACGCCGACGCTTAGAAATAGCGAAACTCGACTACTGTTATCTTGATGGCAGTTGTAGTAGTAAACAAAGACAAAACGCCGTCTATCAATTCCAACAAGAGAATATTCCACTGTTCCTGATCAGCCTGAAAGCCGGCGGCACCGGTTTGAATCTAACACAGGCAGATACCGTGATTCATCTTGATCCATGGTGGAACCCTGCCGTGGAAGATCAAGCGAGTGATCGCGCACACCGCATGGGACAAACGCAGCCAGTGACAGTTTATCGTTTGGTATGTGAACAGACCGTAGAGGAAAAAATTGTCGCCTTACATGCCGAAAAACGAGCATTAGCCGATGGCTTACTCAGTGAACAAGCCGAAGTGACCGGGTTAGATGTTGATGTGATCAAAGGTTTGCTGGGGACATCTTAAAAAGCATATCTAGCTTGTAAATGCAGGTTTTAATTTTCAATTATGCTTGCCTAGGTTAAGTATTCACTTAAATTTTAGTGGACACTTAACCTCAGCAGAAATCAGCATATATTAAAACCTGCCGTCGCCGGACGCTTACCTTTGATCCAGCCTCTATCTCTCCATTAGGTGAGTACATTACCAGCGGCAGGAGAATAAATTCAGCATTTTCATTTAGCGGCCTTGATGCTCCCGACAGAACATCAATAGATGCAACCAAACTTTTTGCAGCATTGTGTTTTACTTATAGAAACCCAGGCAAAAGTCGCACGTTCCTTCGAAAAGGTAAAATGTGCGTCGCAAAAGCACTTTGCATAATGCCCTTATGTTAAAAAGCCGATTTGTCATAGAAAAAACGGCGAGCTAGCTCAGTAACCATCCGATCAATACGTTTTAATGAACTTATCCCGTTATTATCCACTGTTTCTGTGGATAATAACTTTTAATCAAAACGTAATGCTTTAACCGCCTTCACTACCTAACTTTACATTTTTGGCCAGTTGGGCATTTATAGCCGACTACCTAGGTATAAATGGCAAAAAGTCATTAGTGTCGTAGGACATGAGTTCTAAAAGGCGCTTATTAATGAATAGAGTCTCTCGACCCGCTGTCTTTGACACCAAAACGTCTAACTCTTCAAGTGACTTGAGGGTGGCTATTGCAGCTTGTCGAGAACGGTAAAGCCCTCTATCAATCAGATCTCGTGTTCTTAAGTAAGGCTTCTCAAATAAGAGCTGAACTAACTCATATGTGTGCATTTTTTGAGAAGACGTTTTGATGTGCTCTGAAGTTTTCTTTTGAAGCTCTACGATCGCGTTGACCTTGTCGATTGTCCATAGAGAGGTGATAGTGATGGCATCAAGCATAAAGCAGATCCAGGACTCCCAATCACCATCTTGGGTAACTTTCAGCAATAGCCTATAGTAATCCTCTTTGTTTTGCAGGATGTAGCGACTCAAGTAGAGGATAGGCTGTGAGAGCAAGTCATTTTCGATGAGGAATAGAATGTTGAGTATTCGTCCCGTTCGACCGTTACCATCTAAAAATGGATGGATTGCTTCAAATTGATAGTGAGCAACCGCTAAAGCAATTAGTGGATCTACATCATGATCGTGGACATAAGATTCCCAATTAGACAGTTTATTCCTTAGGTTATCCTCGCCTACAGGTGGAGTGTAAATAACTTCACCAGTACGTTGATTCTTTAAGTTAGTGCCCGTTACTTTGCGGACATCAACTTGTTTATCAATAAGCTCGCTACAGATATCGATTGCCGTATTTGTATTTAGAGGGCGCGCATTCTCACCCGAGATAGATTCAAACCCTAGGAACAGCGCTTTTTTGTATCTCAGAGCTTCTTTGGTTGCAGGATCGGCACTTGATGTATCTGATTCATGCTTAAACAGTGCATCTGTCGTGGTCACAATATTTTCGATTTCAGAACTCGACTTCGATTCTAATATTGGGATTAGGTTAACCAATAGGTTTTGGTTTGCGAGAAGCCTAGCGACCTGATTCAATGCAGAAAGCGCTCGCGCAGCAGGTGTTACTTTCTTCAGGACTTTTACCGTTTCAATACCATTGGCAGGTAGCGGAGGTATATCGTATGGAACTTCCGGACTAAACATTCTAATGACCTAAGTAGTAAATCTGGCCTGATAGGTTAATTTTTCGATTAAAAACTAACATTTAGTCCATTGTAGGTTATCTAAACTGACAGTTAAAGGTTATATGTTAATTTTTTATAATTTTTTTAACTTATTGAGAATAAAGTGTTCGTTGGATTAACGTGTTATGTGCAATCGTCATTGAATATATCCTCCAGTTGGTCAAACAGAGGTATGTTCGTTTTATTGACGCTCAACCCAGTACGGAGAGATAAGCAACCAGCGACTTAAGGCTGCCAGTAAAGCGTCCTCGCTCGATCATGGAGATCACTGGTCGAGCTAGATTCACCCGCGTTGCCGCATCAGCTTGTGTTCCGCCTTTAGCTTTGCGTTGTTCCGCATACTGTGCACCTATTTCAGGCATGCCTTGCAGCATAAAACCACCAAATGTATTTATATAAATACATAGTTGGCTTTTAATTATTTTTGTAATTATATAGCTACAAAAAATCAGAGCGACGCTGCTCTTTCAAATCATCAAGCGTTCTTGCCTCACCGACACAACCAATGACTTATTTCAGGCTATGCCGGTTTTCGAAATACAACACGTTATCCCAACTATAGACACAGTAACATCCCTTGCAAGGGATAATTTGTATTTACCCCCTATAAGGGATATTATTGCATTATCCCTTCTTAGGTATAATTTATTTACACCAAGGCCTACCCTATGAGATTGAACACACCTCAAATTCTGGCGGCAGTGATCCGTGATCAACGGAAGACGCAGCAGCTGACGCAGAAAGAAACTGCAGATCGGGTTGGTATTAAGCAGGCTACGGTATCAGGTTTTGAGAACAATCCCGATCAATGCAAAGTAGAAACTCTCTTTAAACTGCTGTCTGCTCTTGATCTTGAATTGCATATCACTCGCAAAGGGCAGTCACCGGATAAAAACCAAGAATGGGATCAGGAATGGTAATGAGACCTCAAAAGCTGATTGTAGCCATGAATGCTATTGAAGTTGGCACCTTATTCCGTGATGGACGAGGAGCTATGTCATTTCAATATTTATCGTCATGGCTGGATAGACCGGGTGCTCGAGCCATTTCTTTGTCCTTACCTCTGACCTCAAAAAAACAGGAAAGTACGGCTGTTTATAACTTTTTCAATAATCTGTTACCTGACTCAGATATCATCATCACTCGTATGCAGCAGCGTTTTCAGATCGCAACAAATCATCCGTTCGATTTATTAGCTACGATCGGCCGGGATTGTGTTGGTGCCATACAGCTTTATCCGGAAGACATCCATCTATCCCCCATCAATGAAGTGCATGCCGAACCACTTGATGAAAATACGATTGCTAAACTTTTGTCTGGATACAAAACGTCGCCGTTAGGAATGGATAATACTCATGATTTCCGTATTTCTATTGCTGGTGCACAAGAGAAAACAGCCCTACTTTGGTATCAGGGACAATGGCAACGCCCATTAGGCAGCACGCCAACCAGCCATATATTTAAATTACCTATCGGGATGATTGAACAAAACAATATCGATCTATCTGAAAGCTGCGAAAATGAATGGCTCTGCCTGCAGATCGCTAAGGCATTTGGTTTTGATGTGGCCAACACAGAACTCGCTACATTTAACGATACTAAAGTATTGGTAGTGGAACGTTTTGACAGACGCTGGTCTAGCGATAATCAGTGGTTAATGCGGTTACCGCAAGAAGATATGTGCCAGGCCTTGGGTTATTCTCCTGCCCTCAAATATGAATCTCATGGTGGCCCTGGAATTGCCGAAATAATGAAGCTTTTACTTGGTTCGAGACTTTCAACGAAAGACAGAGAAACATTTTTCCGCTCACAGATCCTTTATTGGCTCTTAGCTGCCATCGATGGGCATGCAAAAAATTTCAGCATATTCATTGAACCGAATACATCATTTGTGATGACGCCTCTTTATGATGTGATATCGGCATACCCTATTTTCAAAAGCAAAGGCATTCCCCCACAAAAAGCAAAAATGGCGATGGCGTTGCAGGGTAAAAATAAACAATATCTATGGTCTAAAATCCAATCTCGTCATTTTCAAAGTACTGCACAACATGTCGGATTTTCATCTGAACAAGCAGGATATTTGTTACAAGAAATGGTCATGAAAACAACCTCAGTAATTCGCGAGGTAGAGCAACAATTATCTACCGATTTCCCTTCTCATATCAGTGACTCTATTTTTGAGGGATTAGAAAAACAAGCTAGTAAAATTAGCGCTCATTAAAAACGTAAACAGATATTCAAAAATTTGTCACTCAGCAACGCCGGAACCATCAGATTTGCACAACCCCGTGTGACTCCAAATAAGGCAATAAACAAGAAAAAAGGAAATTTAATTTTTGCGCCTATTTTGTGCCTAAGACTTCATAAAAAACCCAATGAAACCGCAGAAAAATCCTTATCCTCCCCAACAGAAATAAACATTAACCAATTGTTTTATAAAGACATAATCCATGTTATTCACATTTAAAGTTAGATTAAAAAGTTACTGATTACATCTTGACATGGTGGGGGTCGATGGTTCGAGTCATGGAAACCTTGCTGGCGGTGGCCTGTTATTACGTAATGGGATGGTCGCCCCTCCCCAAAACGGCATCTAACGTGTCAAAGTGGCGAATAAGTGTTCCCACAGATGGATGAGAGAGGCGACCGCTATGAAGATCACAACTGTTGGTATTGATCTGGCAAAAAACGTATTCCAAGTGCACGGTGTGAATGAGCGTGGCAAGACGATGTTGAAGAAGCAACTGAAGCGGGAGCAGATGATGCTCTTCTTCACCAATCTTCCCCCCTGCTTAATTGGAATGGAGGCTTGCGGTAGCGCCCACTACTGGGCTAATCAGTTGCAAAGGGTGGGTCATATCGTGAAATTGATGCCGCCACAATTCGTTAAACCCTATGTGAAGACCAATAAGAACGACGCAGCTGATGCGGAGGCGATCTGCGAAGCGGTGACTAGGCCTACCATGCGCTTTGTACCGATAAAGAGTCGCGAGCAGTTAGCCGTCTTGGCCCTGCACCGTGCCCGGCAAGGGTTCGTCAAGGCGAGAACTGCGCAAGCCAACCAGATCCGGGGCCTGTTGGCTGAACAAGGGATCATTATCCCTAAAGGCATTGTGCACATCAGCCTGCGCTTACCCAAGATCTTGGAAGAAAGCGAGAACGACCTGCCGGGGACGTTTCGCCAATTGCTCAATCGTCTGGGTGAGCATCTCAAGGAACTCGACCGGCACACCAAAGAACTGGAAGTCCAAATTCAGCGTTGGCACAGAGAGAATACAGCCAGTAAAAAGCTGGCGCAGATCCCCGGCATCGGCCCAATCACTGCCAGTGCCTTGGTCGCTTCTGTCGGCAACGCGACGAATTTCGAGAATAGTCGGCAACTGGCTGCTTGGCTGGGGTTAGTGCCACGGCAACATTCCAGCGGCGGGAAACAAACCCTGCTGGGTATAAGCAAACGCGGCGACAGCTATCTGCGAACTCTGCTGATCCACGGGGCTCGAGCAGTGCTTCGGGTTGCTGAACGCAAGGCCGAACATGCCGGAAGTTGGTTAGCAGGGATAATGAGGCGTCGCAATCAGAATGTAGCCGCAGTAGCACTCGCTAACAAAAATGCCCGTATCGTGTGGGCACTGCTTGCCCATGACCGAGTATTTGAACCCAATTATGGGGCGACAGCATGAACACGAGCTCTCCACGGCTTACCAGTGGCGGTGATCCAACTGCGTAACAACGCGATAGCAGCAATTATCAAGAAGAACCACTGATTGCACAGGCAATCATGACATGATGGCGAGACAGGTCAGACCGTGACTGGCAAAACCCGGTACCGACACTGCACGTTTTTAAGTGCGCTTACGTGATTGAGGAGCCAGTCAGCGAATTCCATCAGGGATAGAGGCAGTAGCCTCGATATAAATCCGGATCTATGGCTGCAATCTCCACCTGATCCACCGTCATTGATTGAGGGCTTGGCAAACCGGGGGCGACCATCTATGTTGATCGTCACCGTGTTTGATCGACTGGTGCACTGGCTAGAGCTACATTTTGATGTCAACAAACGAGTTGCCAAACCTACAACAGAGTCAGAAGTGGCATTGGCACGCGCTCTCGCCATTACACCACCAGCCAGAACACAACGCAGTGCGCCATCATTGCACAGCAAAGCCATTTTAGAAGCACGGGCGGTGCGCAAATCATATGGCAGTAAAGAGGTGCTGAAAGGCATTGATCTACAGGTGCGAACCGGTGAAGTTATCTCGGTGATTGGCCCTTCTGGTTCAGGAAAAACAACGTTGATCCGCACCATGAATGGTATGGAGATGCTGACGCAGGGCCATGTGCTGATGCATGGGAAACCGTTTTTGCATCAGACGCCAAATGGTCGCCCGGATGAACACTACTACGAACATATCGATCGCATCGGCATGGTGTTTCAGGGCTTCTATCTGTTCCCACATAAAACAGCGTTGGAAAATGTCATGCTTGCGCCGGCTTATCACAATCGTGGTTCGGAAGCCGATATTCGCCAGTTAGCCTTAGCACTGCTCGATAAGGTAGGTTTGCTGGCGCATGCACATCAATATCCGCATCAGCTCTCTGGTGGTCAGCAACAGCGCGTCGCCATTGCCCGCGCATTGGCTATGAAGCCAGCCATTATGCTATTCGACGAACCCACATCCGCGCTCGACCCAGAGTTGGTGGGTGAAGTATTGACAGTAATTGAAGATTTGGCCAACGAAGGCATGACCATGGTGATCGTCACCCACGAAATGCAGTTTGCATTCAAAGTCTCTGATCGGGTGATTTTTATGGAACAGGGTGAAATCACTGCTGCTGGCACTCCCGCGCAATTACGCTCGTCCGACAATGAACGCTTGTGCCGTTTTCTGTCTAGTCAGCAACACGCCCTGAATCAACTGGAGTTAAACCAAGATGTCTCAGCAGCTTGATACTCAATATGATCATTTACCCGCCTTCGAACGAGTTGCCAGTTTGATCCGCGATGAGCTGATTGCCGGTCAATTATATGCAGGCCAGACACTGGTCGAGATGGATCTTGCTGATCGCCTTGAGGCATCTCGTAATACCGTGCGTGAAGCGTTACGGCAGTTGCTTTGTGAAGGCTTAGTCACTTATCAGCGCAACAAGGGCGTTACCGTGCGCATGATGGAACGCAGTGATATCAAAGATATCTACGTCATCCGTCGCACACTAGAACTGCAAGCCATCAATGGTGGTCGTTATATCAAACAGGAGGCTCTCGCCCGCATGCTGTCCGCGATTGAGACGGTGGAATCAGCATCACGCGATGATGACTGGGCGACTGCAGCCACCTACAGTCTGCGTTTCCATCAGGCCATCGTTTCGATTCTGGGTAGCCGTCGTTTCGACAGTTTTTTCGCCAGTATCATTGCACAACTGCGTTTGCTGTTTGCTTCAGCACCCGATGAGAAATTTTTCCAACAGCCCTGGGTCGAACGCGACCGCGCGATTTATCTGTTCCTGCAAGCCGGTCAACGTGATGAGGCTATGCAGTTACTTTCCCACTATTTAGACGATTCAGAACAGGCCTTACTCAGACTGTTCGCTACTAAGGAGTAATCATGACCAAATTCTATCCGGCTGCCTATCAGGCCAATAAAGGCTCTGCGTTAGACGTTAACCGCGACTTTTACCAGAAAATTGCTGAAGCTACCGACCAACGCGAGCTTGTTGAAGCAATTCATGTACCTATTCGTACTGGGCAAGCATGGACAGTTCCGGCCGGTCACGTGTTTCGTATTGTAGCCAAAGAGGGAGCGCAGGTCGGCGATCTGAATATGTGGAATCTGCATAACCCTCGTGAGCGGATGTGGGCCTCACGCACGCGTCAATTACAAGGGGCGCATGTTTCCACCTTTGATCGCTTGTGGTCAAACCTGCCGTTCCTGCGCCCGATGGCTACCATTACCGCCGATAGCCTGGCCGACTATGGCGTCGATGAACATGGTGGTCGTGTGCATGATTTACTGGGCACGCGTTGTGACCCGTACGTCAACAAACTGCTGACTGGGGAAGATTTTGACTTCCACTGCCACTCCAATCTGACGCGGGCCGTGATGCCTTATGGGCTGACAGAGTTTGATGTACATGATGTGCTGAACGTCTTTCAGTGTACCGGCCTCAACAGTGATGACATGTATTTCATGAAAGCCTGCCCGGCCAAGAAAGGCGACTATCTGGAGTTTTTCGCCGAAATTGACCTGTTGTGTGCAATCTCAACCTGCCCCGGCGGCGATTTATCGGTGCACTTGTGGGGGCCTGAAGCAGAAGATCCATTGAAAGTCTGTCGTCCGTTGGGCATTGAAATTTACAAAGTTGATGAGAGCCTGCTGACGGGTTGGGAATCACCTAAATCACCTGAGTACAAAGGCAATCACGGCATGCCATTTCCAAAATGGGAAGAGCACCCTGATGCTGGTAAAGCTTGCTGTTAGATGAATATGAATGCAGGTTCCTATCTACCTGCATTCATTTTTAATGATTTGGTGAGCAATAGATCCGTAAACATCCTTTGGCAGCGACTTACTCGCGCCTTCTCTATAAAAGAAGCTTCGACACCCAAACGGCAGGATATCGACTGACATTGCTTTAATGTAGAAATTTTTCCGCATAGCGTGCTGGCAGATCAGATTGAGCAAACAACTCAAATAATTCGATATCAAAGTGGCCGCCCTGAGCCATCTGGCGCATGATGTTTAATGATTCCTCCGGACTTTTCCCTGATTTGTATGGCCGATCTGTTGCGGTCAGTGCCTCAAAAACATCTGCAATAGCCATCAAGCGAGCAGGGATGCTCATTGAACTGGCTACAATGGCGCGAGGGTAACCACGACCATCCATGCGCTCGTGATGTCCACCGGCGATTTCAGGAACATTCATTAAATGCCGAGGGAAAGGCAACGCTTCTAACATTTTGATTGTCAGAATAATGTGTTCATTAATTTTATAGCGCTCTTCATCCGTCAGCGTTCCGTATTGAATGGATAAGTTTTTCACTTCGCCACGGTCATAAAGCCATTCAGGTAGCTGCATTTTGAAGCCCCAAAGGTTTTCGTCCGCAAACGATTGACCTACAGGGCGGGCAATTTGATGTTCGGGTTGATCACTGAGCAGATATTCCTGTGCTGGTAATGATGCTGTTTTACGCCCAGCGCGACGGTTCCTTTCATCATTGGAAAGCCCCAATTGATCATCGATGGTTCGGGTCCAGGTTCTGGCTGCTATCTGTTTAATGCGATTGATTGCTTCACTCGACATCTTTTCGCTACCAATATTGCATTCAGCAACAAAAGCAAAGTCATCATCTAATGTTTTTAACTGATGAGATAGTTGCTCAGTTGCTGATTCAGATAACCCCTGCGGAGTGGCTGCTTTCCAGTATTTCAGTTCGGCTTCAAGTTTGCAGACCTCAAAGCGCATTCGAACTTCATGAATCCGGTCGTAAATAGTTTCAAGTTTTGTTGCTTTGTCGACGACATATTCAGGTGTTACGACTTTGCCACAGTCATGTAGCCAAGCTGCGATATGAACCGCTTCACGCATATCTTCATCTAAGCGGAAATCAGCGACACACTGTTTGTTACTGTGGTCTGCCAGTTCAACTAACCACTCAGTCAAAACAGGTACTCGATAACAGTGGCCACCCGTATGCGGGCTTTTCGCATCGACTGCTTCTGCAAGTAATCGGATGAATGACTCAAAGAGTTGTTTTTGCTGCATAATCAACGCTGTCGATTCAAGAGTCAGTGCCGCAAAACCCGACAATGTCTTAATGAAACTGCGATGACGTTCGCTGAACTCTGTTGAACGCACAATAATCAAAAGACCGAGAGAGTGCCGACGACGACCAAACAAGGGCACCATCAATGCATGACGATAATCTAGCGTTCTTTCGATGGTTTGCTGGGAATTTCGTTCATCATCATTGAGAGAGAGCCATTCTGATAACCAATCTGTATTTTCTGATTTCACCCAGTTCGGCACGCAACTTCCAGGTAGAACCATCGTGAATGTAAATGGAAGAATATTCCCCTTGTACAATATTGCTCGTTTCCTTCAACACCAGCGGTAGTAATTTCTCCAAATCTTCTTCTCTGGATACTTTCTCTAATAAGTGCAAAAAGTTCGATAAAGTTGTTCGTGCTCGATCGAGATCATTTTCTAGCTGAATAATTCTTTGATGTGTGTTTTTGCGTTGTCAAAAGGTTCAAAGTCAAAATTCACGAGTGCGTTTGCTCTGTTAGCCAGATTCTGGAAGATGACAGATATTTTTGTCGCACCACGTCGGGGAGAAAAACAAAATAATAGTGGTAAAGAGTAACGTTGCAATCAAAAGAACGTTGCGTAGACGCTGGGCTTTTTGCCAGCAATAGGTTTTGTGGTACAGCCACATGGAGTTGTATTTCATCAAATTGTTCTAGCTGGACTTTAGCTGATCCGGCCCACCAATTTTTCCCTTGGGGATCAACCATCCATTTGAACGATTTTCCTGCATTAGACCAGGACTTTTCCACAAGCGTTTTGAAAAAAGTACTGGTCTCTTTTTCGTCACGGTCCGCGGATATAATAACACCGGTATTTTCCAGTAATGCAATGCGGGCCGTGAAGTCTTTTGACAGCTGGGTCAATTCAGTTTCAAGTGTTTCTACGCGAATATCCATCGCGATCACCCAGCCCTGCCCCATGCGTTTGGCGAGAGTGATTCCGTTCTTACCTGTTGCATAAAACGAATAAACTGGGGTACGAATTAAGCCATCCTGTTCATTACTGGCTTTATACCATGGTCGGGTACGCGGATCGTAATCACTGCTGATAGGGGATTTTTTTCTGAATAAGACTTTGAAATTATCATCTAATCCAACCCAATACTGATCATTTCCCTCGGCTGGATTGACTCGCTGCAGCTGTACCAACCAGTGAGTTTGAGGTGGTGCATGAAATTTTTCACGATCGCTATCATTTCTGAGTATTTGTAAAAGTAATAATTGCCCCTGTGGACCACCAACATAAACGCTGGTCAGCATGTTGTTATCGAGCAGCAACGAGGCTTGGGCTGGAACACGGAACATCCAATCGTCTTCTTTTCCTGTTTTCAGGTCGGGGACATTGGCAAGCAGTTTCAATAAAGTTGTTGCTGGCTGGAGTAAATGATCAACGGCATAACCTGATTCTTGAGTGATCATAGTAAATGCTCGTTCCGCATCGTCTTCAGCCATTTTGCTCAGCAAAATGTAGCCGCCAAAACTGAACGTAAGACCAATTAGTAGAACTAAGCCACCCATTTGGTATTGCATGTATCTACGAATATTGATCATTCGCTCTCCTTAGCTGAGAACAACGGTGCGAAACAACACTGTATACAACACTTTCAGATATGTATTTGGTAGATTATTTTTATTGGAAAATCAAATTATTATTCAATGACACGAAATGCTCTGACATTCAGGAATAAAAATTGATTCTGGAATAGCAAGCTTTTGATGCTAACCCACAGTAAGCTCTCCAGACGATGCGGGAAGCTGAAACTTATCCAGGCCCTCTTTTATTATTGCGTACGTCATGGCATAACTCATGGCAGCGATATGCGAACCAGCTTGGCAAAACAACAGCGCGCGGTTGTCTCTTATGTAAAATACTAAAGGAATGTTGGTACCACATGGCTAGGAGAAAAAATGACGGCTTATTTTGATGCTGCCGCAATAACATGGGACACGAAGCAACAGCGTGTTGCACAAGCAAAAGCGATTGCTGAAATAATAGAACTAACTATCCCCTTATCCAAAGATATAAATGCGCTGGAATTCGGTTGTGGCACTGGTTTGTTGGGGTTTAATCTTATCGACAAAGTCGGAGAATTAACATTCAGCGATACCTCACGAGGAATGCTTTCCGAGGTGGCAAATAAGATTAGAAATGGCTCTCACAAGACAGCGAAAATATTAGATCTGAATACCGCTAAAATTGATGCTCAATATGACCTGATTTTTTCTTCAATGGTGTTTCATCACATACCAGATCATACCGGTACTATCATGGCACTCATCGGTTCATTGCATGCCGGTGGCTATATCTGTATCTGTGATTTAGATAAAGAAGATGGCACGTTCCACAGTAAAGAAATCGTTCCTCACCATGGTTTTGAGCGATATGAAATTGAGCAACTGTTTCTAAATGCGGGCCTAGATCTTATTTCTTCTCAGACCGGCTTTATTAACAAAAAAATTATTAATGACAAAGAAGTCGATTTTCCTGTTTTCGTTATTATTGCCAAGAAAAATGAATTCTCGATTGAGAGAAACTTACAATAATTGAATTAGTTACAACCAGTAATAACCCGATTTTTTTCATTGCGTCAGATGTTCACAAAAAATATGCATCCATGAATTATCAGGTTTCATTTGCTAACAATAATATCCTCCGGCATCATAAAGCGTGAGTGATACCCGCCTTCATATTGAACTTTTTGTTTTAAATACTCAGAAGGACCCTGCCGTGAAATTTGAGTTAGATAAATTCAATGGTGTTATTGTCGATCCGCAGTCTATTCCTGACTGTGCTGATGAGTTTCATAAACACTTATCAGAACTCACGCACTTTGCTGTTACTGAAAATAAAAACCTGATCTGGTTAACCCTACCAATTGATAAGTCACATTTGATTAAACCTGCCACTGAACTGGGGTTTGTTTTTCATAACTGCCTGGAGTCAGAATTGACACTGATCCGTAAAGCACCTTCAACCACATTTGTTCCTTTTATCCCGACACATACCTTGGGGGCTGGCGCGATCGTGTGCAATCAAAACCAGCAGATCTTAGTGATCAAAGAACATGGCATGAAGGGATATAAATTACCCGGCGGCCATATCGAACTGGGCGAGCGTATTGAATCAGCCATTGTCCGGGAAGTATTAGAAGAAACCGGAATTGAAGCAACGTTTGAATCGATAGTCGGCTTTACCACTAAACATCCATTCCAGTTTGGCAAGTCCAATCTGTATTTTGTGTGTCGATTAACGCCACTATCCGAGCAGATCTGTATTCAGGATACGGACGAGATCGCAGATGCAAAATGGGTATCCATTCCCGAATACATTAGTGACGAAAAAAATGCCGTCTTCAATCGACAGATGGTTGCGTCATTAGTTCAATCCTCGGGCTTGGCACTTATGCAGTTGGACGGTAATGAAGGGCCGCATAAGAAACAGGAAACGTTCTTTGCTCAAGCTTAAAAATAACGATCCTGAATATCAAACACGGAACACAACAGCGGCGTAATGGAATGGCCGAGCCCATAGTGCGTCGATCCAGTATTCATAACATGCAATTGGGTCGTAATGTCACAATTGGCTCTAATGTTACTATATTGCCGTTCGATTCAAATAGAATATGCCCTTCTCCATCCACAGCGATGACATGATGCACATCGCTGATGCGAGGAAATTGATACTTTGCGATTTGCGCTGCAACAACTGCTTTCGGCACGGCATGTGTTCGGTTGGCATTGCCACTATAGATAGCCGTTTCTGGTGCAAGAAAAATCACTAACGTGATTAATGCATGCTGATCGCGCGCCATCGCATACAACGGTTTACGATAATCTTGCCGCAGATTGGTGGCATCCCAAACTACGTTGTGCTTTTCACGCAAGTATTGTTTCAATTTTTGTTGTGCGGTAGCGACTACTAATTCGGGGTTATCTTGGCAGGCACGATCCCCCCAAAGCTCTTCCCTGATAGCATCCAGCGATACCACTGACATATTTTGACAATGACGCGCCACATAACGTGATTTACCTATGCCGCTTGGCCCGCACAACACAGTTAAGTGCGCATGCTCATCTTTGTGATGCGACAATTTCACGATTGCATTTTTTGCTGAAACACAGGTGCCCCGCTGCATGCTCTCAACCACCAGTGATTTTAAATATCGTTGTGCACGCGGTGATTCGTGAGCAATCAATCGATCGAGTTCATCGGTGGAAAATGGTTGATGCCATAATCCATAGGCCTCACTGTGCTGGCGATATTGTTCGAGACATCGAAGTTGATGTGGAATGGCTTCGCCCATTCGCCCCTGCATGTCGGCGCGCTCAAGCCAGTAGAGTAATGCCAGATCGGCGCGGCGAGACAATGCGATATACGCACCATGATCCATATTCTGCACGACTAACATTTTTGGCATCTGGTGCTCGCCCACTAAGCCAAGCACAGTCCAGATCACCCAGGGCGGGATCGTACTTTGTTAATGAAGTTTGAACAGTCTGATCTGCTGTGATCTAATAGCCCCTTCTTTTGGAGGAGCCAAGCATGACGTTGATTGAACATCTTACTGTTGTTGAAGAAACACGCTCTGATATTAACCGAAAACACGATCTGGTTGATGTCATCTTTCTTGTTATCAGTGCAATTATGGCTGGTGCAGAAGGTTGGCAAGATATTGAAACATATGGTGATTCTAAAGCTGAATGGCTATTTAAATATCGTCCATTCACACATGGTATCCCGCGTCGCCATACTATTGCTCGCATATTGCAGGGGATTGTCCCGGAAAGCTTACTGGATGCGTTGCTCAATTGGGTAAATGAGCAACGCACCCATCGTGGCAAACCCATGATTGCTTTTGATGGTAAGGTTCTCCGTGGCGCTTATCGCCATGATCCTAAGCAAGCCGTCCAGCTTGTGACCGCTTATGATACCGAAAATGGGTTAGTACTAAGCCAAAAAGCCACGCCGACAAAGAAGGGCGAAATTGCTACAGTCAAAGAGATGTTGGATATGTTGAACCTGAAAGGCGCGGTTGTGACCTTGGATGCGCTGCATTGCCAACGGGAAACACTGGAAAAAATCAGGGACAAGAAAGCGCATATCGTGGTGCAGGTTAAAAATAACCAGCGCAAATTACGGGCGACAGTACAATCTCAATTTCAGACCGTCTTTGACGCAAAAAAAGAGAAAACCGTTGTTGAGCTCAAAGAAGAAAGCCATGGCCGAAAAGAAGAACGTTATGTCTTTCAATTAAAAGCAAAATTACCCGAAGAGCTCGTGGAGAAGTGGCCGACAATCCGCAGCATTATTGCTGTAGAGCGACATCGGGTAGTCAATGACAAGGGAACGGTAGACACCTCTTATTATGTCAGTTCGTTATCACCGAAACACAAGCTTCTGGGTCACTATATCCGGCAACATTGGCGTATAGAAAACAGCCAGCACTACATTCTGGACGTCGTTTTCAATGAGGATGCCTCGCGAATTGTAATGGATGATGCAGTTGAACACATGGCGCTATTCCGAAGGTTTGTGCTGAACATACTTAAGCAAAATGAATGCGGTGCGCCAAGCCAACGAAATAAACTGAAGAAAGCAGGTTGGAATGATGATTATCGAGCTCAATTGTTCTTTGGTTAATTAATGTTCAAAGTATGCTCGCACCCTGCAGATCACCGACGTTGGTAATGGCAATTTCATGAGCTGGAAAGCCAGATAAGAGCGCCCCTTTGCTTCATGATCCGGGGAGCCAATGCGTTGTTGCCCGCGAATGGTCATTTTTCGGGTGTTACGCGTCTTGCCGATATCATGAAATATCGCCGCTAAAATCAATGCCTGGCGTTGTTGCCCATTAAGATAAGCCGCCTCTGTTGCGAGTAATTGATAGAGTTCCTCTAGCACCATACCGGTATGAATGTGCACATTCCCCTCTGCATGCCAACCGGGATCTTGCGGAGTTTTCCTGAGATCATTTAACCACGGGATAACAGGGCCAAGTTGTTGCACACATTCATCAATAGACGGTGTGGCAAAATGGCAAAGCTGTTGAAGCCAGTGTTTCATTAATTATTTCCTGCCATTATTTGTGCCTATCCTTCATTAACTCATGGTTATGTGTCTACTAAAAAATATATTAGCGCTATCTCAAACACTTAAGCTATGTGAGCAATAACATAACCCGTGGCTATTATTCCTAAAACTGGAATACTCAAATCAGAATTCATTCATTTTGCAACACGAATTTCATCGTGATAATGACGCATGAGACATAAATCATGTCACCGTAACTGATTCGAAATGAAGGAATTGCTATGAATAATTTTAGTTACCGCAACAGCACTCAGATCCATTTTGGTCAGGGGCAAATCGCAAAAATCCGTGATGAAATGCCAGCCAATGCGCGTGTTCTCATCACTTACGGCGGCGGTAGCATTAAGAAAAATGGCGTAATGGAACAGGTTCACGCCGCGCTGGAAGGTGTGACCTACTTTGAATTTGGCGGCATCGAACCAAACCCGCATTTTGAAACACTGATGAAAGCCGTTGATGTGATCAAACAAGAGAACATCAACTTCATTCTGGCTGTAGGCGGTGGTTCGGTGATTGATGGCTCTAAATTCATCGCAGCGGCGGCGTTATACCCGAATGACCCGTGGGAAATCATTCAAACTTATGGCTCAAAAGTGACACAAGCCGTGCCACTGGGTTGTGTATTAACACTCGCAGCCACCGGGTCTGAAATGAACAATGGTGCGGTGATCACTAAAGCAGCGACGCAAGATAAGCTGTTTTTCTTCTCTGAACATGTTTATCCGAAATTTTCAGTGCTTGACCCAACCACTACTTATAGTTTACCGCCGCGTCAGATTGCCAACGGTGTTGTCGATAGCTTCGTGCACATTGTTGAGCAATATGTGACTTATCCGGTTAATGCAAAAGTGCAAGATCGTCTGGCGGAAGGTTTACTGCTGAACATTGTGGAAGATGGCCCGAAAGCACTGGAAAACCCAACTGACTACGATATTCGCGCTAACTTGATGTGGACTGCCACCATGGCACTGAATGGCCTGTTGTCGACTGGTGTACCCGCTGATTGGGCGACTCATTTGATTGGCCAAGAGATCACCGGTTTATATGGTTTAGACCACGCGCAAACACTGGCGATTGTTATTCCGGCAGTCTGGACTTACAAACAGTCTGCGAAGAAGGAAAAACTACTGCAATACGCCGAGCGCGTATGGGGAATGACAGATGGCGATGAAGATGCCCGTGTTGTTGCAGTTATCGAAAAGACTCGTCAGTTCTTTGAACAAATGGGCGTGAAAACCCGGTTAAGTGACTATGGTTTAGACCGTTCGGTGATCCCTTCCGTGGTAGCAAAACTGAAAGAACATGGCCATGTGCAATTGGGCGAAAAAGCTGACATTACACCTGACGATGTCACTGCAATTCTGGAACTTGCCTTGTAATTTGAGATTCAGTTTATAGTGTCTTTTGGCCCATCGTGAGATGGGCTTTTTTCATTCAGCATTTCCGCTCATGATTCACTCTACGTTATGATAAATTTTTATGCGTGCCGGCCTAAAAACTATGTTTAATCGTCTCGATTATTTGAAAATTTATTGTGTTGCAGCCCAACACCGCACCTTTAGAGATGCAGCAACGAAGTTGAATGTTTCCCCACAGGTGATAACGCGTTGCATTAAAGAGTTAGAAGCGGAATTAGGTGAAATCTTATTTGTGCGTAGCACGCGTAATATCAAGATAACGACTTTTGGCGAGCAGTTTTATGAAAAAGCACAAGCAGCACTGGCTGTCATGGATGATGTTTTCGGTCATTCCACACACAATAATTTGTCGGTGAAGATTACCGCTCCGCCGTCGTATGCCAAGCCTTTTTTGTTACCGGTATTAAAAAAAATAACCGACGAACATCCAGAAATTCGCTTTGATTTACGCTTGTCGAATCAAATAACCGATGTGGTGGAAGAGAAAATTGACATCGGCATCCGAGTCGGTCGCCCAATCACCGATCATCGTTTTATCGCCAGAGCGGTCAGTAAAGTTAACCATGTGGTGGTCGCCACGCCAGACACCATTGTTAAATATGGCAAACCAACCACGTTGGAAGACCTTAACCGAGTGCCAATGACCACACTGTTTGATAACACGCGGAATCAGGTTTGGGAGTGGTTCTTCAAAGACAATATCCACATTACTCCCGAAAACCCCGTACTAATAACCGATGATGCCGATGCTGAATTTGAGGCTATTTTGCATGGCATTGGTTTTGGTCAGGTTTCGGTGTCAGTTGCCGCGCCTTACATTAAAAAAGGGTTATTAGTTCCAGTGCTAACTGACTATGAACTCATAGATGAGTGGGATGTCTATATTTATCGCCCGCAAAGTGGGCCCGTTCCGCCACGAGTGCGTATTGTGTTTGATGCGCTGGTTGAACACTTCCAAAATCCAGAATTCATGCCGGTGCGAATTCCAGATCTGCTCGTATGAACTTAGATCAAATCGCGTAACGCCCTGAATCGTTTAGACAAATTCAGGGCCTTTGTCGCACTTATGCTTTTGGCGTTAACATACCATGCGTCACGATAAAATCGATAATCGTATCAACGCCATGGCCTGTTTTCAGGTTGGCGAAAGTCCACGGTTTTTCTGGCCGCATGCGGTTGGTGTCTGATTCCATCACATCTAAACGTGCACCGACATACGGGGCCAAATCGATTTTATTGATCACTAATAAATCAGATTTGGTAATGCCCGGCCCGCCTTTGCGTGGAATTTTTTCCCCTTCCGCCACATCAATGACATAGATGGTCATATCAGCCAATTCTGGGCTGAAGGTGGCACTCAGGTTGTCGCCACCGCTCTCAACAAAAACCACGTCGAGATTGCCAAATTTTTCACTTAACGCTTCAACTGCAGCCAGATTCATTGATGCATCTTCGCGGATCGCGGTGTGCGGACAGCCGCCGGTTTCCACGCCGACAATACGCTCGGCAGCTAACGCACCGGCTTCGGTTAAGATGCGTTGATCTTCTTTGGTGTAAATATCGTTGGTGACGACGGCAATCTCAAAATGATCGCGCATCTTTTTACATAATACTTCTAATAACGCAGTCTTGCCGGAGCCAACCGGCCCGCCAACGCCAACGCGTAATGGAGATGATGCTTGTGTCATAAGGGTGTCCTTTCCAATCTGGTTATGAGCGGAATAACCGCGTGTATTGTATTTCGTGGCATGCGCTGGCGATGGCGAGGCAGGTTAAGCTGCCGCCGATCTCATCGTCTTGCACGGCGCAAGCCCGTTGGTATTTTTCAGGCAGTTGCGCGGATAACTTTCGTAACAATGTCTGACCCACCTGCTGGCCGATAGGCACTAATTTAATGGCGGCCATGACGGCACCTTCGAGCAATGCGAACCCCCAACCCAGCGCCAATTGTTCAACGCTGATATCGTGCTTAGCACCAAACCAAGCCATGCCAGCCAGTTGTGAACATTTCAGATGAACGGCCATTTCAGCACTGCCCGAAATGACCCAATCTTTGATCACACGGTAAAACGCATCACCGCGCTGCCCCTCTTCCAAGCGGAACTCTTCACTTTCGCGACTTGCTACCAGCAAATCGATAGCCTCTACAAAAGCCGCGAGATCGTCTTGCTGAGCGGCAGCATAAAGGCGGTTGAGAAGCGGCCAGTCGAGATAGACCAGCCCTTCGTCCATCTGATCAGTCAGCCATTGTTCAAATTCAGCGGCATTTTTAACCCAGCCCGTTTCCACTGCCCATTCCAACCCTTGCGAATAGGTAAACCCACCTACTGGCAGATTAGGGCTCATCAATTGGAACAGTTGTAACCAACTGACTGGCGAGGTCTGATTAAGCGCTGAAAATGTCATAAATTAACCCACCAACAGTGCTGACGCAGAGGCAAACACCGCTGCCGCCCAGCCCTTTTTCAACCATGCGATGTGGTTCGCTTTGCTGCCAACCGCATAACCCACCGCCAGCAACACCAGCGATGAAACCACAGCACCCAGAGTGAACAACGCGACTTGCCCGACAGGTGCCTCAACGCCATGAGCCCAACCATGGAACAGCGCAAAACAAGGCATCATCCAGCTCAATACTGACAAACGATTTGGCGCAAACATCAAAGCACCCGCAAACCAAAGAGAAGCCAGCACCAGCGGTTCGACCAGATTATTACCACCCAACAGCACACCAGCACCAGTGCCAACCACCATGGCCAGCAGTGTCAGTAAAGGCAGCGATAAGCGACGCCCTGTTAATGCCGCCAAAAAGCCGCTGCTCAGTAACATCATCAAATGATCAAGACCGGTCAGTGGGTGTAAAACACCTGAAGAAAAACCGTGCTCCATGTGCCCAGGGTGAGCAAAGGCAGGCGTAGCCAGTAACATCAGAACGAGTGCGGTGGTCATGCGTGATTTGTTCATCGTTAATTCCTTTTAATTATTTATCAGTGAGTTACTTATGACGTTTTTAAAAAACCATGCATCGGCACGACAGGCGCGGCACTGGCTGCATGAGCATGTGTATGCGCATGATCATGACTGTGACCATGTTCGTGATCATCATGATGGTGGTGATGCCCTGCGCCCGCTTGCGATTGGTACGCGCCCGCCTCTGGTTCAAATGGGGCAACCTCAACCACAACCGGGCCACCTAAACCCACCACCATTTCATCGAGCACATAATCGTGCTGATAACGAACGAAACCGGCTTCGATTTGCAGCGGTACATGGCGATTACCGAGGTGATAGCAAATACGACTCAACAGTAATGGGTCGTCACAGCGCACGGTAGAGACCTGCTCTTCGGCGGCTTTTACCATCACGACAACCGTGCCCGCATCGTCGGTCAAACACTCCCCGCCGCGTAATAGCTGACCGCGAGTAAGGAATAGACCAGCGGCATCGCCATTATCTAAAGTGACTTTCAGGCGGCTTTTGATGCGCAGATCGATCGGCAATGTCAGCGTACTGAAAACTACTTTCCCTGCTGCTTCTTCTGTCGTTAAACGTTGTGTTAATCGAATCATGTTCTTCTCTCAGAAATCGCGTTTTCAAAATAAACGTCTCTTAAAACAAACGCCTCTAGAATAAAAAGTAGCGCTGCGCCATTGGCAACACCGCAGCCGGTTCGCACGTCAGCAATTCGCCATTGGCGCGCACCTGATAGGTCTGGCTGTCGACTTCAATCAACGGCTGCCAATCGTTATGGATCATGTGTGCTTTCTTCACCGAACGGCAGTGTTTCACTTCCCCAATCAGGCTGTTTAACCCCAATTGCGCAGGCAAACCAGAGCGAATAGCCAAGCCAGACAGGAACGTCATGCGGGTCGAATGCATCGCACGACCGAGCGCACCAAACATCGGACGGAAATGTACCGGTTGTGGCGTTGGAATCGATGCATTGGCATCACCCATCGGTGCCGCGGCAATCATGCCGCCTTTCAAAATCATGGAAGGTTTGACACCAAAAAAAGCCGGACGCCACAGCACCAAATCGGCCAATTTGCCCGGTTCAATCGAACCGACTTCATGGCTGATGCCGTGCGCTAATGCCGGGTTAATAGTGTATTTGGCGATATAGCGCTTAATACGCGTATTGTCATGTCGTGCCGGGTCGTTGCCGAGGCTGCCGCGTTGCACTTTCATTTTGTGCGCAGTCTGCCATGTGCGGGTGATCACCTCGCCGACACGTCCCATCGCCTGTGAATCTGACGAAATCATCGAGAATGCGCCGAGGTCATGCAGAATATCTTCCGCCGCGATGGTTTCACGGCGAATACGGGATTCCGCAAACGCGACATCTTCAGGAATGGCGGGGTCGAGATGGTGGCAAACCATCAACATATCGAGATGCTCATCGACCGTATTCACGGTGTAAGGGCGTGTTGGATTCGTGGACGACGGCAGCACGTTCGCCAACCCGCACGCTCTGATAATATCCGGCGCATGACCACCACCCGCACCTTCGGTGTGATAGGTATGAATAGTGCGATCACCAATTGCTGCCAGTGTATCTTCGACAAAACCACTTTCGTTCAGTGTATCGGTATGAATAGCCACTTGCGTGTCGGTCTCTTCCGCCACATTCAGGCAGTTATCAATCGACGCGGGAGTAGAACCCCAATCTTCATGTAGTTTCAAACCAATGGCGCCTGCGGCGACTTGCTCATGCAGCGCATCGGGTAAGCTGGCGTTGCCTTTACCAAGGAAACCCAAATTCATCGGCAGGCTTTCTGCCGCTTCCAACATGCGCGCCATATACCAAGGGCCCGGTGTGCACGTTGTGGCATTGGTGCCCGTTGCCGGACCAGTGCCACCACCCAACATGGTGGTCACGCCAGAGCAGAGCGCTTCGTCGATCTGTTGCGGGCAGATAAAATGAATATGGCTGTCGATGCCACCCGCTGTGACAATCGAGCCTTCCCCCGCAATCACTTCGGTGCCGGGGCCAATCACTAACGTCACACCCGGTTGTACATCCGGGTTACCAGCTTTGCCGATGGCCGCGATACGACCATTTTTAACCCCTATATCCGCTTTGACGATGCCCCAGTGGTCGATAATCAGCGCATTGGTGATCACCAAATCAAGGCAATCACGGCTCAGAGCCTGCCCTTGCCCCTGCCCATCGCGAATGACTTTCCCGCCACCAAATTTCACTTCGTCGCCGTAAATGGTGAAATCTTTTTCCACCTCCAGCCATAATTCGGTGTCAGCCAACCGCACGCGATCACCCGTGGTTGGGCCGAACATATCGGCATAGGCTTGTCTGGAAATAATACTCATGCCTGAACTCCCTGTTCGTTCTGTTCACTTTGCGCAATCTCATCTAACGGGCCCATCACATCGCCGCGAAAGCCATACACATAGCGGCGACCGGCGTATGCCACCAGCGTGACCGTGCGGGTCTGGCCCGGTTCAAAACGCACCGCCGTGCCAGCAGGAATATCGAGACGAAAACCGCGTGTCGCAGCACGATCAAACTGCAAGGCAGGGTTAGTTTCAAAGAAGTGGTAATGCGAGCCGATCTGGATCGGACGATCACCTGTGTTGGCAACGGCCACCTGTAACGTTGCACGGCCTTCGTTCAGTACTAGATCGCCTTCAGCAACCTGAATTTCTCCGGGGATCATAGGCGCTCCTTAAATGATGGGTTGATGAACAGTGACCAGCTTGGTGCCGTCAGGGAATGTCGCCTCGACCTGTACATCAGGGATCATCTCGGGTATGCCATCCATCACCTCATCGCGAGTCAAAATAGTGCGACCGTAATTCATCAGCTCCGCGACCGTCAGGCCATCGCGGGCCCCTTCCAAAATCGCCGCACTGATCAGCGCAATCGCTTCCGGATGATTAAGTTTTAAACCACGCGCTTTACGTCGCTCGGCCACCAGTGCGGCAGTAAACAGCAGTAACTTGTCCTTTTCGCGAGGGGTCAGATCCATCTTGTTCTCCTTGTAAACCGTAATCAGGTATTCCAGATCCGCGGACGACATGCCGGGCACCCAATCACCGTCGGGCGCAATGCTTGCCAAATCGTCTGCATTAATTGTTGTAACGGCTCGTTGTGTGCGCCGAGCAAACGCACAATCAGTAAGTCGTTGAGTAAGGTCACACCAGCCGGTGCCACGTAGCCTTGCAGTAATTCGCGCACCAATTCGCGTTCAGTTTCCGAACAGGGTGATGCAATCAACGTTGCTACCAACGGATAGCCTGCTAAACCTGCCCGACGATCGAGATCGGCGGCATCAAGCACGCGTAACGATTCGTTCAGGCATAAGCGCTGGTTGCGATAGACGCGCCAACGGCTGCGGAGCTGCCCTTCCAAAAATCGCTCCTCATTGACGGGCCGCCCTAATGAGATGCACTCCCAAGCGATCAACCGCGAACTACTTTCCAGATGGAAGGTGCTCTGCAGTTGTAAATTGGCACCGGGAAACAGAATGTTATCTTGCGGTAGCCACTCCAGAGCAGCACCTGCTGACAGGTGGAAGGTTTGCGTCACCTTCGATTGTGGCCCCGCGCTGCGATAAAACTTGGTCGCACCGGGGGTGGTCAGCAGTGCATGCGCCTCTGGTTCCACCTTAATTTGCACATCAAGTTCATCGCCGCCGACCACGCCCCCCGGTGGATGCAGCAGGTAGAGATGACAAGGCATGCCTTCGGGATAAAACGGGCGCTGTACTGTTAACGGACCATATTGGCGACGCTCGGCCAATACGGTTTGATGACCACGACGGGAAAATCGCAGCGACAAGTGCGCTTGCCATCCGGTTTGATTCGCAGGTGTTAACAGAGGCTGCATCGTCATACCGTCAGATATTCCTTGATCAAACCTTCGTTCAAATCTGCCATCAGACCATCGGCCACTCGACGACCGCGGTCGAGCAGGCAGAAGCGATCGCCCACTTTGCGCGCAAACGGCAGTTTCTGTTCGACCAGCAGCACGGTCAGGCCGATATCTCGGTTGAGTTTGCGAATGATGTCGCCAATTTCACTGACGATGTTCGGCTGAATGCCTTCGGTCGGTTCATCTAAAATCAGCAGTTTCGGATCAAGCACCAGCGCACGACCAATCGCGAGCTGTTGCTGCTGGCCGCCCGATAAATCACCACCACGGCGCTGTTTCATCTCTTTCAGCACAGGGAACAGTTCATACACCTGCTCGGGGATCTGGCGCTTGCCATCGCGACGCGCCGGCAGCCCGATCTTGAGATTCTCTTCCACCGTCAACAGCGGAAAAATCTGCCGCCCTTGCGGCACGTAACCGATACCAATTTCCGCACGGCGCTCGACCGAAAATTTGCTGATGTCTTGACCATCAAATTCAATCTGACCGCTTTTAACTGGCAACTGCCCCATCAACACATTCAACAGCGTGGTTTTACCCACGCCATTACGGCCCATCAGACAGAGGCATTCGCCTTGCGCAATTTCGATATCCAGATCCCACAGCGTGTGCGATTGGCCGTAAAACTGATTAATGCCAGATAACTTCAGCATGCTGATTCCCCCAGATAAACCTCGATCACTTTCGGATCAGCCTGCACCTGACTCATAGTGCCTTCTGCCAGCACCGAGCCTTGATGTAATACCGTGACTTTATTGGCAATCGAGCGCACGAAATCCATATCGTGCTCCACCACCACGACCGAATGTTTTCCAGCGAGCTGTTTCAGCAGTTCAGCGGTGCGTTCCATCTCCTGATGCGTCATTCCCGCTACCGGTTCATCGACCAACAGCAATTCGGGGCGTTGCATCAGCAGCATGCCAATTTCCAGCCACTGCTTTTGCCCGTGTGACAACACACCGGCTTGACGATGACGCTCAGAAACGAGACCAATCAACAGCAGCGTTGCTTCAAGATGATCACGATCTTCACCAGAGAGCTTGCTGACGAAGGTTTGCCAGACGCCTTTATTCCCCGCCATGGCCAGTTCAAGGTTTTCTTCCACCGTCAGCGGTTCAAACACAGTTGGTTTTTGAAATTTACGGCCAATGCCCGCCTCGGCAATTGCGGGTTCATCGAGTGCCAACAAGTTGATGTTCTGACCAAACCACGCCGAACCGGTATCAGGGCGAGTTTTACCCGTGATCACATCCATCATCGTGCTTTTACCTGCCCCATTCGGACCGATGATGCAGCGTAATTCCCCTTTATTGATGTAAAGATTGAGGTTATTCAGTGCTTTAAAGCCATCAAAACTGACGTTGATATCTTCCAGATAAAGGATCACGCCATGACGTAAATCGAGCTTCGCTGGCGCAGGGGGTGCCATGCGCTCACGCCAGTAAGTCGGTGTTAAGATCGTTTTGGTTTGTGCAAACATGTTCATCACACCGCCTCCTTGCGATTGAGTAGACCCGTCACGCCTTTTGGCAGGAACAGCGTCACCAGCACGAACAGAGCGCCCAGTGCATAGAGCCATTCATCGGGCAGAATGCCGGTAAACACTGACTTGGCGTAGTTGACCAAAATCGCACCGACCACTGCGCCATAGAGCGTCGCGCGACCACCGACGGCTACCCAGATCACCAGCTCAATGGAGTTCAGCGGCGAGAATTCCCCCGGATTGATAATGCCAACTTGCGGCACATACAAAGCACCTGCGATCCCAGCCAACATGGCGGAGAACACGAAGATCGCCAGTTTGAAATATTCCACCCGATAGCCCATAAAACGGGTGCGCATCTCGGCATCACGGATCGCAACCGCCACACGCCCCAGCTTAGATCCAACAATCACGCGACAGACCAGATAAGCCAAACAGAGCACAACGGCTGTAATGAGGAATAACGCCGCGCGCGTAGCATCGTCGGTCAGACTAAAACCGATGATGTCTTTAAAGTCAGTT
The DNA here is from genome assembly GCF_963676665.1 of uncultured Tolumonas sp. Lineage (NCBI taxonomy): Bacteria > Pseudomonadati > Pseudomonadota > Gammaproteobacteria > Aeromonadales > Aeromonadaceae > Tolumonas > uncultured Tolumonas sp. The sequence goes on along the minus strand of NZ_OY781378.1, from coordinate 1,420,724 downwards.
AAGCCGTTATTACCGCCAAAACCCATCTCATTGCGGAAGAACGCCAGCAGCAGTGCGTAGGTCATCGCCTGCGTCATGATCGACAGATAAACGCCGGTCACGCGTGAGCGAAATGCCAGCCAGCCAAACACAAACGCCAGTAGCCCCGGCACCAGCAGCACCATCAGCATGGCGAACCAGAAATGGTTCATGCCATACCAGAACCATGGCAGTTCGTGCCAGTTCAGGAACACCATGAAATCAGGCAAGACCGGATCACCATACACACCGCGCGTGCCGATCTGACGCATCAGATACATGCCCATCGCGTAACCGCCGAGCGCAAAAAAAGCGCCGTGACCGAGACTTAAAATGCCGAGATAACCCCAGACCAAATCAAGTGCCACGGCAAGCAGGGCATAGCAAAGATATTTCCCTAACAACGTGACCGTGTTGGAACCGACATACAGTATGCTGTCTTGCGGTAACAGCAGGTTTGATAACACCACCAGCACCGAGCCAATCAGAATGGCACTGAGCAAACTCAGGCCCGCTTTATCTTTGAGTACAGAATTGAATAGCATGTTCTTAGCCCTCAACCGCACGGCCACGTTGCGGGAACAGTCCGCGCGGGCGTTTCTGAATAAACAGAATGATCGCAACCAGAATCAGGATTTTTGCCAGCACGGCACCGGCATACGGTTCGAGCAGTTTGTTCGCCACCCCCAGTGATAAACCTGCTACCAGCGTGCCCCATAAATTGCCGACACCACCAAACACCACCACCATGAAGGAATCGATGATGTAACCCTGACCTAAGTTCGGGCCCACATTGGTCAGCTGAGACAACGCCACGCCGGCAATGCCAGCGATGCCTGACCCCAGACCGAAAGTTCTGGCATTTACCCAATCCGAGCGAACCCCCATGTTGCGGGCCATAGCGCGGTTTTGCGAAACAGCGCGCACTTCCAAGCCCAGACGACTGCGTTTCAGCAACCACATCAGGCCAGCGAAAACCAACAAGCTAAACAGAATGATGAACATGCGGTTCAGGGTCAGCGACAGGAAGTCGTTCCACACCCAAGTGCCGCTCATCCACGAAGGCATGATCACGCTTTGATTCAGTGGCGAGAAAATCGAGCGTACCGCTTGTTGTAACAGCAGGCTGATCCCAAAGGTTGCCAGCAGGGTTTCCAGTGGGCGGCCATATAAGAAACGGATAACACTGCGTTCAATGACAATGCCGATCAGGCCGGAGACACAAAATGCCGCAGGAATTGAGAGCAGCAACGCAATGCCAGGTTCATTCGGTAACAGTTTTTGCATCACGAAGGTGGTGTAGGCACCCAGCATCATCATCTCGCCATGCGCCATGTTAATGACGCCCATCACACCAAAGGTGATCGCCAGACCAATGCCTGCAAGCACTAAAATAGAACCGAGGCTGATACCGAAATAGAGGGTTTCAATGCCACTGTAAAATGATTGACTGCGTTCGAGTTTTTTCACCGCTGCAGCTGCGGCCGCTTTCACTTTGGCATCGGCATCGTTCTGCGCGACAGATTTCAACTGCCCTACGACTTCCGGGTTATGCACTCCACTGAGTGCGTCGACGGCGTTCAGGCGCACTGCAGCATCACTATCTAATAATTTGCTGAATGAGATCACCATGTCATAGGCCGCTAACACCTTGGCATCGGTCTCTTTTTGTTGATGGGCCATCAGCGCAGCACGATCGGAACCCGCCACCTTTCCCAGCATCGATTTCACTGCGTTCAGGCGTTTCTCTGCTTTCGGATCAGTTAAGGCCAGTTGAGCTGATAATTCAGCAATTTGGCGGCGCAGCGCATTGTTCATCGCCACGCGTTTGAAATCAGCACTGTCACCGGCAACCGCTTGTTTGTCGGTTAAATTTACAAAGGTGTCACCCTGACGAATGACCATCAGTTCGTCACTTTTACGGAAAAACAGTCCCCCTTTATCCAGCGCCGTAAAAAGATCAGCTGCATAAGGCTCGCCGCTGGCAGCAATGGTCGTGATGGCTTCTTGTTTCACCGTGAAATCACGACCACTCAGTGCTTTTAATGCCTCATCGGTGGTCATCGCCTGCGCCATGACACTCCAGAGACCTATCATCAGGGTTAAACCCACTACGATGATTCGACTGCATCCTGCCTGTATTAATCGCATCATGCTTTCCTTGTCCCAGAGAAAATAAAACGTCTTCTCTTATGTTTTGAATCTATGAATTCTGCGCGAACGCTGAAATCAGGGCGGAAATCTCCGCCCTGTCAGTCACGGAATTAACCGCCGCATTTACCTGTTTTCACGTTGAAGTTGCCGCATGACAGCGGTTTACGCCAATCAGAGATCAGGTCTTTTGAGCCTGGTAAGAAGTCAGACCATTCGTCACCAACGACAGTGCCTTTGGTTTCAGACACCACTTCGAACTGGCCGTCGTCTTGAATTTCGCCGATCAGCACAGGCTTGGTGATGTGGTGGTTTGGCATCATCGCCGCATAACCGCCAGTCAGGTTAGGCACAGAAACACCAATCAGCGCATCTTGTACTTTCGCTGGGTCAGTGGTGCCTGCTTTCTCAACCGCTTTCACCCACATGTTGAAACCGATGTAAGTCGCTTCCATAGGGTCGTTGGTCACGCGCTCTTTTTTACCGGTGAATTTGTGCCATTTTTCGATGAAATCTTTGTTGGCTGGGGTGTCTACGCTTTCAAAGTAGTTCCATGCCGCCAGATGGCCGACCAACGGTTTGGTGTCGATGCCTGACAACTCTTCTTCACCGACAGAGAAGGCTACAACTGGGATGTCTTGTGCAGAGATGCCTTGGTTACCCAGTTCTTTGTAGAACGGTACGTTCGCATCGCCGTTGATGGTAGAAACCACGGCGGTTTTCTTGCCTGCAGAGCCGAATTTCTTCACATCCGCCACGATTGATTGCCAATCTGAGTGACCAAATGGGGTGTAATTCACCATGATGTCAGACGCTTTCACGCCTTTGGCTTTCAGGTAGGCTTCGAGGATTTTGTTGGTAGTGCGAGGATACACATAGTCAGTACCCAACAATGCCCAACGCTGCACACCTTGATCCATCAGATAATCAACGGCTGGGATCGCCTGCTGGTTTGGTGCAGCACCGGTGTAGAATACGTTTTTGGATGACTCTTCCCCTTCATACTGCACTGGGTAGAACAGCACGCTGTTCAGCTCTTCCACTACCGGCAGCACTGATTTACGGGAAACGGAAGTCCAGCAACCAAAAATCGCTGAAACTTTGTCTTTTTGAATTAACTCACGCGCTTTTTCCGCGAACAACGGCCAGTTTGACGCAGGGTCAACTACCACAGGCTCAATTTTCTTGCCTAGCAAGCCACCTTTCTTGTTCTGCTCATCAATCAGCATCAGCATGGTGTCTTTCAGTGTGGTTTCACTGATCGCCATGGTGCCTGACAGCGAGTGCAGTACACCCACTTTGATGGTGCCATCTGCGGCAAACGCGTGACCACCAAACAAAGAGGCAACCAGAATAGAACTTGCGAGTAGTTTCCTTTTCATGCGTATTCTTCCTTAAATTAGTTTCAGCTATAAACAAACCCTGTCTCGGTATCTGTTCACTTGAAGTTTCAAGACAATTACCCTTTGAACAAGCAGGTTCAGTATTGAGAAAAAACAGCGGGCTGAATATGCGCATATCGTGCATAGAACTACGTCAAATGACGCATAGGTGAATGGTTGATAATTCGATACACTGATGTGGGAGGATGTCTTTCCTCACTTGATCGCAAGGAGTGCAATCAAGGGCTACTTATCATGAATGGAAGCACTGCCTATTATGCAAAATATTCCTACTAATCGGCGTAAATACAATAAGTTAGTCGCCAATGAGATGTTGGAAGACTTCGCGCTGCGCTTTACCTCGAAACGCGCCCGCAAATGGTCAGCGACTTGGATCGCCAATAGCGCACTGGGCATTGTCTCGTTTCTGGTTTTAGAAGCGTTGGGCGGTTCAATTACACTCTCTTATGGTTCCATCAATGCGCTGTGGGCTATCGCCGCCGTTTCCGCCGTCGTGATTTTCAGCGGCATCCCGATCTGCTACTACGCATCCAAATATGGGGTAGACATTGACTTACTTAGCCGTGGCGCTGGGTTTGGTTATATTGGTTCCACCATCGTTTCGCTGATTTACGCTTCGTTTACCTTTATCTTTTTCGCGCTGGAAGCCGCGATCATGTCGATGGCGTTGGAACTGCTGTTGGGCATCCCGCTGTTTTGGGGTTATATCATCAGTGCGGTGGCGGTGATCCCGCTGGTGATTTTTGGCATCACCAATATCAGCCGTTTTCAGATGTTGTCGCAGCCACTGTGGCTGACCATGCAAATTGCTCCCTTGTTTTATGTCTTCAGCCACCCCGATTCACAACTCGACAGCTGGCTGGCTTACACCGGTATCAATCAAAATGGGAATGGTTTTAACTGGTTACTGTTTGGCAGCGCATCGGCCGTATTACTGGCGGTGATTGCGCAGTTAGGTGAGCAAGTCGACTTTTTGCGTTTTCTGCCAGAACAAAAGAAAACCGGTCGTTTCAAATGGTGGTTAGCGATGCTATTCGGCGGGCCGGGTTGGATGCTATTTGGTGCTGCCAAACTCGCGCTTGGCAGCTATCTGGCGTGGCTGGCAATCCAGCATGGCTTCTACTCCACCGAAGCCAGCGACCCAGCACATATGTATCTCAATGCCTTTGGCTACATGACCGACAACACCAAGCTGGCGCTGTTGGCAGCCGGAGTATTTGTCATTATGTCGCAGCTTAAAATCAACGTTGCGAATGCCTATGCTGGCTCGTTAGCTTGGTCGAACTTCTTCTCTCGCTTAACGCACAACCACCCAGGCCGCGTGGTCTGGATGGTGTTTAATGTCGTGATTGCGCTGTTATTGATGGAGCTCGGCATTTACCAGCTGTTGGAAAAAACCCTGCAAGTTTATTCCGTCTTGGTTTTAGCGTGGATCGGCAGCCTCGTTGCCGACCTTATTATCAATAAACCGCTGGGCTTAAGCCCACCAGGTATCGAGTTTAAACGCTCGAAACTGTATGACATTAATCCGGTCGGTCTCGGCTCAATGATCATTGCCTCATCGGTTGGAATAGCTGCTCACCTCGATGTGTTTAATGAAGCGATCAAAGCGTTTGCTTCTTATATCGCCTTTGCTTTGCCATTTATCACCGCACCACTGATTGCATGGTTCACCAAGGGCAAATTTTATCTGGTCAACGCCAATACACCGATTCATGTTCATCACGATCACGAACTTACCTGCTCGGTGTGTGAAAATGCTTACGAGTCGGAAGATATGGTCCATTGCCCGGTTTATGGCGGTCATATTTGCTCGTTATGTTGCTCGCTTGATGTGCGCTGTGAAGATAAATGCCGCCCTAAAGCCACCATTCATCAGCAGATACACACATTCCTGCATCCGTTTCTTCCCGATGAATTGCTGCGTAAATTGTCCAGCCCCATCAGTCAGTTTGTGATTGTGTTAACCATCGTCAGCGGTTTTATGGCGGCCATTTTCATGATCGCCTACAGCCAAATCCCTTCGCTGTCACCCGACAACATGCACGCGATCACCGGTGGCATGTTCAAAGCATTTGTGATGCTGCTCATTCCGGTTGGCATTATCAGTGGCCTGTTTGTGCTGGCGCGGAACACCAGTCGCAATGCCATCACCGAGCTGAAAGCCCACACCCAACTGTTGACGCATGAGATCAGCGCACACGAAAAAACTTCCCGACAATTGGAACAAGCGAAAAAGTCTGCAGAAACGGCTAATAACGCCAAAAGTCGTTATCTGGCAGGGCTGAGTCATGAATTACGTACACCGCTGAACGTCTTGCTGGGTTACGCGCAACTATTAAGTGACGACCGCAAACTGGATCACCAAACCCGCGAATATGCTCATATTCTCCGGCGGAATGGGAAACACCTCTCAGACCTGTTGGAAGGGTTACTGGAGATTTCCAAAATTGAAGCGGGTCGCCTTGAGCTGCAACGCGTTGAATTTAATCTGGCCTCCATGCTCGATGAGCTGGCTGAGATGTTTGCGATGGAAGCTTCCCAGAAAGGGCTTGAGTTTGAATACATCCCCTGCGTGAATCTGCCCGTCTACATCGCCACCGACAAACAACGCTTACGGCAGATCCTCATCAACTTACTGAATAATGCGGTTAAATATACTCGCGAAGGAAAGGTGACTTTCCGCGTGACCTATCGCAATCAGGTGGCACGTTTTTCCGTACAAGACACGGGGATTGGGCTCTCCGAGCACGACATCCAGCAGATCTTTAAGCCGTTTGAGCGCATTCAAACGCAAAGCACGCGCGCCATTCAAGGTACGGGGCTTGGGCTGACCATTTCCCATGCGCTGGCCAGCCTGATGGGCGGCGATATATCCTGCCAAAGCCAGCCGAACGTGGGCAGCAATTTCACACTAACCATGATGATGTCAGCAGTCGAAAGCCCCGTTTCGGTTCCGGTGCTGATCAACCAAAATATTACCGGCTACACCGGCGCACGACAGACCATTCTGGTCGTTGACGATATTGCTGACCAACGCAATCTGGTGAGCAACATTCTCACGCCACTGGGTTTCAACATCTTGCAGGCGAATGGCGCGGCTGAAGCGCTGAAGATGGCCGAAAATCACACCATTCACCTCTATATTCTTGATATCACCATGCCTGAAGTCAGCGGCTGGCAACTGGCGATCCAGCTACGACAAAAAGGCATTCGCAGCCCGATTATGATGCTGTCAGCCAACATTCATGAGCTGGAAAAAAGTAACGTGCTCGCCAAATATCACAATGATTACCTAAGTAAACCCATCTCGCGGGAACAACTGCTGACCAAACTCAGCAGTTTATTGCCGGTAGACTGGCTTTTTGCAGACGAACCGGAAGACAAACCTGTCGTGGCCAATACAGATGCAAACGCTGAACCCTCAGCGATCCCGTCACGTGAAGAGCTAACCCAGTTAATTAATTATGCGGAAATTGGTTTTATGTCCGCGTTCCTAAAGAAGCTGGATGAAATTATCCATTCTGGTGCCAGCACTGAGGCTTTTTTCGGTTCGATACGCAGCGATGCATCGCAATGTAAATTTGAAAAAGTCGTACATAACCTGAACGAGTTGATAAATGAGCATTATTGAATTCAGTAACATCATTGTCTTAGTGGTCGACGACTCGCCAGAGTCGCTCGGCATGCTCAACGCAACGCTCAATAAAGCGGGGCTGACCGTGCTGGTGGCGCTAAGCGGTGCACAAGCATTAGCGATTGTGGAAAAAGTGCAGCCCGATGTGGTGTTGCTGGATGCGATCATGCCGGAAATGGACGGCTTTGATACCTGCCAGAAACTCAAAGAAAAGCTGCCTTCCACCCCCATTATATTTATGACCGGGCTGAACGACTCAGAGCATGTTATTCATGGTTTTGAAGTGGGCGGCGTCGATTACATCACCAAACCGGTTGTGCCAAACGAAGTGCTGGCACGAATCAAGGTGCACAGCCATAACGCGAAACTGGCAAAGTCAGCACAATTTGCCCTCGATTACGCAGGGCAATATGTCTTCTGCGTGTCAAAACAGGGCCATTTAGAGTGGGCAACGCCCTACGCACAAGAGCTGATCGGCAAGATCAATGGCGATATTCTGGAAACGTGGAAAAGCATTCAACCCGACATCGCCCGCTGGATCACATCAGAGCATAGGAAAGAGCCTCTGCAACTGAATCAATTTACCCCGCCGATTCAGGCAGAATATGCCGGTGAATATGATCAGTTACATGCGCTGATCCGCTTGGTGACGCCGAAAAAACGCGGTACCGAAGAAGATCTGCAACGCGAACTCAACCTCACCAAACGCGAATCTCAAGTGCTCTACTGGCTCTCTTTTGGCAAAACCAATTGGGAAATTGCCACCATTCTTGAAATGAGCCCCAGAACAGTGAACAAACATCTTGAGCAGATCTACAAAAAGCTCAACGTTGATAACCGCACTGCCGCGGCAACTATTTCACTGCGGTTGCTGGAAGCGCCGTAAATTAGGAAAACGCTCTAAGCCAGCATGACTACGCATGCAAATGGCGAATGAATTAGATGACCCGCTTTACCCTTTCATCTTTAGTTCTATACCAGACACGACCAAATACATCTCTTTTGCTTTGGCGGCTAACCGCTGGTTAACTCGCCCGGCAATATCACGAAATCGTCTGGCTAACAGATTATCGGGAACAATGCCAAAACCCACTTCGTTCGTGACTATATAGACTGGGCATGGGCTTGCGAGACACGCGGCGATCAAATCTTCAATCTCAGCCATGATCCGCTGTTCAATGGCCGTAAAATCCATCATTTCTGCAGGAATATCACCCGTTTTATCGAACATCAGATTGGTGATCATAGTGGTAATACACTCCAGCATGATGGCATCACAATCAGCACTTCGCTGGCGGATCACCCTACCGAGTTCACGATACCCCTCATGCGTAAGCCATTGCGCAGGTCTGGTTTGTTGATGAATGACGATGCGTTCAGCCATTTCATCATCCGTGATAATGGATGTAGCAATGTATAAAACATGATCGCCTTGCTGCACGGCAAATTGTTCTGCCAATCGACTTTTACCGCTACGTGCACCACCCGTGATCAAAATCATAGTGCAGTCCTAATTGGTTTTTGTACCCGCGTAATCCGATTCATGCGTTACAACCCTTTTAATGAAATATCCAATACATGATAGAAAATAGAACCAATGCCATCGCTGAGGCAATAAACATCAAGCGGATAGTAAGTTTGATATCCTGCTGATTAATTTCTCGCAGCGGATCACCAATCCACGGTTTTTCAACCAATTCACCGAAATAGCTGTTTGGCCCACCGAGGCGCACGCCTAACGCACCAGCAACCGTGGCTTCTGGCCAACCACAATTAGGGCTTTTATGCTGATAGCGGTCGCGCCAACCGATCTTGAATGCCTGACGAGCATCAAGCTTTAAACACCAGGCCGCCATAGCTAGCAACAACCAACTGATCCGTGCAGGAATTAAATTCGCCAGATCATCGATGCGGGCGGAAACACAACCAATTGCTTTATACTTCTCATTTTTGTAGCCGACCATCGAGTCCAGAGTGTTGATCGCTTTGTAGGCCATCGCCAGCGGCACACCACCGAGAAAAAGATAAAACAGCGGTGCAATAACACCATCAACCGTGTTTTCAGCCACAGTTTCAACTACACCACGAGTGATCTGAGTTTCATGAAGCTGTGAAGTGTCGCGCCCGACAATGTATGACAGCTGCCGGCGACTATTCTCCAGCGAGCCGGAATTCAGTGCGCGATAAACATCCATTGCCGCATCACTCAGACAACGTCCCGCCAGAATGGTATAAGCCAGCCAAAGTTCAACCAATCGTCCCAGCCAGATATTGACTGCGCTCAGTCCTGAAATCACCACCCATGTGATCAACCAAGTACTACCAACAATCACTACCCATAACACAGCACCACCGATATATAACGCAGGTTCTGAATGACAAATCGCTCTGAGCTGTTTTTGCACCCAGCTAATACTATTCCCAATCCAGCGGATCGGGTGCGGCCAGTGATGCGGGTCGCCCAAGATCAAATCAAGTAAAAATGCCGTACTGTAAAGAACAAGTGTCATGACTTAAACCTCGTTTATGTACGGTTACTATACCTGTTGTTATATTAAAAATGGCTGTTTTTCAATTCATTAGCACTTTTCCAGCCACTATCATGCAGTTAGATGAATTTACTGAGATATTTGAGTTAGCATAAGCGCTTGAGCGGTCAGGTAGGAACAAATCATGGTGAAAAGCGGTCAGCATGGCGGCAACGTGCTGCAAATGGCGGAAAAATGTGGGCTCGACCCCAACTTGATGCTGGATTTCAGCGCCAATATCAATCCGTTGGGTATGCCCGATTCATTGAAAAACGCCATCATGACTCAACTTCATCTGGCCGAACGCTACCCGGATATTGATTATCAGGCGCTGCATGCATCCTTATCACGTCACACCAATTGCCCGCCGGAATGGATTCTGGCTGGAAATGGCGCGACCGAACTGATTTTTTCGATTGTTCGTTACCTGAAACCGAAGAAAGCGCTGCTCCCCGTGCCGGGGTTTGCCGAATATCGTCGAGCTTTGCAGCGAGAAGGCTGTGAGATCATTCATTACCCGCTGTTGGAAGAAGATGACTTTCAGCCCACCGCCCACATTCTTTCCGCGCTCACTGCAGATATTGATTGTCTGTTTCTCTGCACGCCGAATAACCCAACCGGACAATATCCCGATCAGGCATTGTTATCAGCGATTGTTGCACACTGTCAGCAGCACGATATTGCCTTGATCATCGATGAGTCGTTCATTGATTTTTTACCCAAGCAGCAAGGTTTAACTGCGATATTAGCCGAAAACCCCAAGCTTTATTTGCTGCGTTCACTGACCAAATTTTTTGCAATTCCGGGCCTGCGCCTGGGTTATCTCATCAGTGCCGATGAACAAGCGATCGGCAGCATGCGCAATTTGCAGGAACCTTGGACCATCAACGCATTTGCCGCGTTAGCGGGTGAAACTGTGCTGGATGATCAGGGTTATATCCAAAAAACATATCAATGGCTGAGTGAAGAACAACACTATCTTTTTGAATCACTATCGACATTTTCTACATTAAAGATATGGCGCCCCGCAGCCAATTACATTTTTATCCGCTGTCTCGATGAGACATTGAATCTGCAAGATGCCCTGCTGACGCATCGGATTTTGATCCGTCATTGTGCCAATTATCCGGGGTTAAACGCGCATTATTATCGGGTCGCAATAAAAAGCCATGCTGACAACCAAGCGCTGATTGCCGCCTTAAAACAGGTGCTGCCACATGGCTGAAGCCTGCTGCCCGGCATCTTGTGGAGAGCTGATTCAAGGCCTGATCAACGGTTCGGAAAAACTCATCTCCTGCCCTATCGATTGGTACAGCACCGTTGAGGTGAAACAAGGCACAGCTCATCAATTTGATGAACGACCGTTAATGCGTCGAGCCGTGAAGGCAGCACTCAAACACCTGCAGATCGACGAATCGTGGCATCAGAAATTATCCATCCGCTTTAACTCAACCATTCCGGTTGCCAAAGGCATGGCCAGTAGCACCGCCGATATCGCAGCAACAGCGGTCGCCACCGCTCGTCATTTTGAGCAGGAATTGAGTAATCAGGCGCTGGCTCAGATCTGTACGTCGCTGGAACCGAGTGACAGCACTTTCCTGCATCAACTTAGCTTATTCGATCATCATCGAGGGGAGATCCACCGACAGTTTGAATGGGTGCCCGATTTAAATGTTCTGATTTTTGAAAGCCCAACGCAGCTGAATACCGCTGATTACCATCGGATACCACGCCAGCAACGGCTAAAACAAAATGAAAACCGATTAGCCAGTGCTATCCGCTTATTTGAACAAGCAATACAGACGAAAGATGTCACGTTATTTGGCAAGGCGTGTACGCAAAGCGCGATTGCCAGTCAGTATATTTTGGCAAAACCGGGTTTTGAGCAGTTCCAAACTTTGATTGAAAAATTCGATTTACCCGGCATGATTGTGGCGCACAGCGGCACCGTCGTTGGGCTATTATGCGACCCTCAGCAACATGACCCCGATGCTATTTTTACTACCATTCATCATTCTGTTTTACAAACTCACTACCCAATGCGGTATATGAAAAAGCTCATTGCAGGCGGAGTGATCTAATAAAGATCATTTAACACGCAAAATTTGGTGGCTAATACCATTAAGGTCTAGCTGCACAGCTTGTGAACGCTTTAGCTGATTTATTTTTTGTAACATATCTTCGGTGTAGCCTTTTCGCATCATCCATTGCATCGGTTCATGAAAACTGTCTTCGTTGACAATGAATGTATCCGTGGCAGAACTGTTACAAATACTGACAACCCAAATACGTTGCTGAAATTCCAAGATCTCAGAGAGTTGATTTAATAACCAATATTTTACTTGTATTAGTATTTTCATACTGTTCTTACTCGATAGTGTATTTAACCGTTCTTATTATGCGAGAACATGCGCTGTTATCTTAAAAAGAAAAATCCGGATTATTTAAAAGATCCGGATTTTAGTATTCAAGTAAGTCTATTTACTAAAAATAACTATGCATTATATTCGTCGAAATTTTCTATGTATTCATCAATGTTATCGATGAGCAACTGACGATATTGTTCTGTAAAATACTCCACCGCGGCATCTTTTCCAGCTTTTATGTCATCGGCTTTTTCAGCAGAAGAAGCAACAAGAAATGCATTAAAACGAGCTGTTGCGTACAGCAAAGAAGAGCTTACATCATCACTTTCAGCATCTTCTGCTTGTTTATTCGCCAGATTGATAATTTCATCAGCACGATCCCAGAACGATTCATCTTGTGTTGTATCACTCATAAACATCTCCTACACATACTTAAGTTAACCCGTCAGAACCACAGATGGGCTGATTCAGCAGGCAATCTGCAGATTTTCTACCTGTTTGTAAATGAAAACATGTTTCTTAATTTATGACTTATCGAAATTGCAGCAGAACGATACCCAAATTAGTAGCACCTTTAATTAAAGATGCCAGCGGTAATATTTCGACCTTAGTGCTGTTCTGAATGAGTATTATCAGTAGCAAGCCATAGGTTCCAAACATATACACATTTCTCAGTAACTTAGGGCTAATGTCTTTCAAAAAAGTCATATAAAGATGGGAACCATCCAGTGGCGGAATAGGCAACAAGTTAAAGAAAAATAATCCGAAATTTATAACGCCCCACAGGATGAGTAGATTAACCGTAGCAAGACCGAACGCTGTAGCACTGAAATATGGGAAAAAGAAGAAAACTCGAGCCGTAATCAAAAAAAGAACTGCCAGTAAAAAATTGGAAACTGGTCCTGCAAGGGAAATCAAAATTTCGTCACGATGCTTATGCTTCAAATTATCAGGATTGAAACTTACTGGTTTCGCCCAACCGAACCCAGCAATCAAGATCAACATAAAACCAAGTGGATCAATATGCTTTAGCGGGTTGAACGTCAAACGGCCATCATTCTTTGCCGTCATATCGCCCAGTTTGTATGCCATATAGGCATGCGCTAATTCGTGTATCGTCAATCCAATGATAATTGCCGGTAAAGATTTAAGGATCCAGAAAAAATCGAAATGCATTTATAGATTTCCCGATCTGAAAACCAGCCAAAAATCAGATTGAATGTTTCAGCTGGTTTGGTGCGAAAGTAACAAAAACAAGCACAAAACTTGTTCTCTGCCTTTATGCTAGTCGGGATTTCACCTTACTGGAGAATATATATGCGCCAATCAAACTCGGGACAACAATGCGAGGCAACAATTGACTCATATCCAACCCAACCTCAAATAATGACCACAAAATGATCACCGCCAACGTACCAGCATACGCGAAAGCACCCATTTTTTTACCTCGCGCAAGCAGTAAACCTGAAACAAGGATACCCGCACCAATAACTAAAAAATAAGGTGAGTCATTCATCAGGATAAGGTTAACACCGCCAATAACCGTTGTCGCACCCAACAACGCCAGCAGCAATCCCAAAACACGTGGAGGTTTAATATCAGACATTTACAGCTCTCATAATTTATCGATAGTGAAGACTAACAAGTAAAACGTCAGATGTTTACTGATAAAATGTAAGATTGTGGCCACTACAATCTAAGTTCATGACTAACTCACAATTAACCCTTACCTCCCCCTAAAATAAGAACCATCGGCCCCGAATCAATCTGCTTGGGGATGGAGATTTAAGCACCATGAAAAATGTGAACATCAATTAGCCTATAAAATCACCAATATTAATATATTAACTTTTCACTAATTAATTTCAAAAATAATTAACAATTTAATTACATGGTGAATTATAGGTACTGATATCCTGGATAATGATTGTGAATATATTAAGCTCTGCTAACATGAAAATTGAATTGCAGTCTATATAACTAAAATTCATTTAATTATTAATAAAATAGATAACGATAATTTTTATTGGCATTCTGGTAACGAATAAGGACATTTCAATTTATGTCACAAGATCAAATACTGACCGATCCCCCTGATAACTCTTCTTTGTATCCGCCAGCAACGCAAATTCAAGCCGGCTCAGTCGCTTTCAAACATACTAATCTGGCTATTTTCCTCGGTGGTTTTTCTACTTTTTGGCTACTGTATTGGGTCCAGCCAATACTCCCGTTATTTGCCCGCACCTTCTCTTTATCACCTGCCGCAAGCAGCACAATCTTATCTATTTCAACCGCCGCGTTGGCCTTGTCGCAGCTACCATCCAGTTTTATCTCTGACCGCTTCGGCCGGAAGCCTGTAATGAGTTGCGCCATGCTGCTAGCGGCCATAATGACATTACTGACAACCTTTGTACCCGATTACTCATCATTGCTTGTCCTGCGTCTGTTCGCTGGCATTGTTCTCGCGGGCCTCCCGGCGGTTGCGATGGCTTATCTGGCCGAAGAAATTGAAGTAATTTCGCTGGGTAAATCCATGGGCGTTTATATTTCCGGCTCGGCGATTGGCGGAATGAGTGGCCGTTTGGTAACAGCATTGGCTGCCGACTATTTTTCATGGCATATCGCTGCATTAATAGTCGGTAGTATCGGCCTGATCTCCGCAGTGGTGTTCTGGCAAAAGTTACCTGCATCTCAGCATTTTCATCCCCGACCTCTGCCATTTTCGCAGCAAGGCCGTCGTGAATTAAAACAAGCTTTCATTACTTTGTTAAAAGATGAAGGGTTACCATGGTTATACGCCAGTGGTTTTATTTTGATGGGATGTTTTGTCAGTTTATATAACTACATTGGTTTTCATTTGGAAGCAGCGCCCTTTAACTTACGTCCCAGCATCATTGGTGGCATCTTTACATTGTTTTTGGTTGGTGCGGTTGCATCCGCAAAGGCCCACCGTATCGCACAAAAAGTCGGCCGTTATAAAGCATTAATAGGCTCCATGCTGATGATGCTAGTCGCATTATTACTCACATTTTCGCCTTGGTTACCATTGGTTGTTTTGGGCATTACTATGCAAACATTTGCCTTTTTTGGTGGCCATACCATTGCCAGTAGCTGGGTCGGCCAACGCGCAGGTAAAACCAAAGCCTTGGGTGCGTCGCTTTATCTGAGTAGTTACTACTTAGGTTCGAGTGTTGTTGGTTCAATGTCTGGTTTATTCTGGCGATATGGTGAATGGCGGGGTGTAGCAACGACGCTAATTATTACCTTAGTTATTACGATGTCATTAACCGCTTACAAACTATCCCGTATTCCGGCATTAATTTCATAATTCAGTTCGCTATTATCTTTATCGGTTAGATTAAAGTCCTGAATTTAATCCAGGACTTTATCTATGCATTGAATGGCAGATTAAATATTGTTTCTGTTTTTTATATTCATAGGAAATATATAAAAACAACATTATGGTTTTATATATTTTTATGTGGCACGATATAACCTTCATGTCCGTTAGGGTAATCATATCTTAAGTCTTAAAAAGCCAAAATAAGCCTTAAGATATCTTGCAATTCATACCTTAGTGTCAGGCTCCCATAGAATAAATCCATGTTATATGACTCACCCCTCGCTTTTGCATTTCAAGCAATGACGCAACGTTGACACTATGTCACACTAAAAAATCAACACGTTATCGTATTTTTCGCTCTTCCATTTTCAAGAGTTCTGTATTCTAATTTCTACAGTTTTCATCTTTGGATATTGAAATGATTGCATTCATTCGAATTCTGACACAAAACCGCATTGCATGGGCTGTTTTACTGGGCTCCACGCTGTTTCTTGAATTATGCGGTATGTTTTTTCAGCATGTTATGGGGTTACCGCCCT
The DNA here is from genome assembly GCF_963676665.1 of uncultured Tolumonas sp. Taxonomy (NCBI): domain Bacteria; kingdom Pseudomonadati; phylum Pseudomonadota; class Gammaproteobacteria; order Aeromonadales; family Aeromonadaceae; genus Tolumonas; species uncultured Tolumonas sp. Next base: position 1,404,739 of record NZ_OY781378.1, on the reverse strand, counting down.
GTGTCATGTGTATTTATCAGCGGGTAGCCATTCTGGGTATTATGGCAGGTGCCGCTATCGGTTTTATTAATCCTAAAAACCTTTTTCTACGTTGGAGCGGCTTACTGCTCTGGGCCTATTCCTCTGTTGAAGGCCTGCGTTTAGCTTTACGCCATACCGACATTCAGATTCATCCGTCTCCATTTAATACTTGCGATTTGTTTGTTAGCTTCCCACAATGGTTACCGCTCAATAAATGGGTACCATGGTTTTTTAATGCAACAGGCGAATGTTCTGATATTCAATGGCAATTCCTTTCGTGGACTATGCCGCAATGGCTCATAGTTGCATTTGGAATTTATACTGTGTGTAGCTTTATCATCATCGCAGGAAATTTAATCAAAGGACGATGCTGTGGATAATATTTATAACGAACAACAGCAAACCATAACAGAAGATGCTTGTTTGGCTGCTATTGCCAACGTTAAACAATTTCTGAATGAACAGATCATCGGGCAACAACACCTGATCGACGGCTTGCTGATGGCACTATTGGCTGATGGTCATATTCTTGTTGAAGGCCCGCCTGGTTTAGCTAAAACTCGCTCAATCAAAATGCTGGCCAGTTGTGTCGAAAGCCATTTTCACCGGATACAGTTTACCCCTGATCTTTTGCCCGCAGATCTGACAGGTACAGAGATCTACCGCCCACAAAATGGCACTTTCGTTTTCCAGCCAGGGCCATTGTTCAATGAAATAGTATTAGCTGACGAAATTAACCGTGCAGCGGCTAAAGTACAAAGCGCTTTGCTGGAAGCCATGGAAGAACGACAAGTCACTATTGGGCGCAAAAGTTATCATCTGCCCCCCTTGTTTCTGGTCATGGCGACACAAAACCCGCTCGAGCAGGAAGGTACTTATCCGCTCCCGGAAGCACAATTAGATCGTTTTATGCTGCATCTTGAGCTTGATTATCCATCGGCTATTGATGAATTAAGTATTCTGCGCCTAAACCATGCTGAGAGCAGAGTTGAAAGCAATCCGACTGCACCACAATTAACTCAGCTGCAGATTTTTGCTGCGCGCCAATATGCCTTGCAGGTGATTGCTGCAACACCGATTGAAAATTATATCGTGAATTTAGCTACCGCCACCCGACATCCGCAAGCGTATGACCCCGATTTAGCTCGTTGGCTTGCATATGGTGTCAGCCCCCGCTCCAGCATTGCTTTATTGCGTTGCTCGCGAGTTAGAGCATGGTTGGCTGGGCGTAATTATGTCACGCCGGAAGACATACAATATTGCATCTACCCAGTAATGCGACATCGTCTCATGTTGACTGTAGAAGCAGAAGCCGATGGTATTACGCCAAAAGATGTCATTTCACTGTTATTACAGAAGGTTGTCGTTGCATGAAATTAAATGACGGCGTAACACTTACACTGGATGACTTATTAGCAGCATCAGTAAGTGGAAGCCGTATTGCAGCACAGCTTTCCGATGGCTGGCGAACCGGCGTACATCTTTCCCGTAAAAAAGGACGCGGCATGGAGTTTGCCGAAGTCCGTCCGTATATGATCGGTGACGATGTACGCAATATGGACTGGAAAATTACCGCCAGAACCGGAAAACCTCACACCAAGTTATACCGCGAAGAACGAGATCGTTCCGTGTATATACTACTGGATCTCTCGAAAGAGATGTATTTTGGTTCACGCGGCCAACTCAAATCACGTTTAGCATCATTGGTCGCTGCTTCCGTTGCCTGGCATGCACTGAAAAGTGGCGACAAAATTGGTGGGTTGATTTTGTGTGGAGAACAAACATTCGTTCAGGCGCCTATTAGCCATCGCAAAGGTGTTCTTCTTTGGTTAAAACAAATTGTTGATAGCTACAACACCGGCCTGCACCAGCCCTCTATCTCTGTGGAAATGACCAGCAGCCTGACTACCTTAGGTAATATGCTTAGACCAGGGGCCAGACTCGTGGTGATCAGTGACTTCTACCGTTTATCCCATAAATCATTTTTAATGATCCGTTTTTTACGCAAACGACACGAAGTGAACTTAATCCAAGTTTATGATGCATTAGAACGACAGATTGAAGGGGAAGGTGTTTTAGGTGTAGAAAATGATGACAATTCAGGCTTTTTATTAGCTGACGATGATTTTAAGCATCACTACGCCAAAATTGCCGGGTTTCGCCAATTTGAATTAGAAAGAAAATTATGTAGCTATTCTAAGCAATTGTTAACTTTTGACGCATCAAAACCATTAGCAGAACAATTATAAATGACAGCACCACTTGAACAACTGCATGACATTCTGCCCGGGCCTAAATTAGATGTGCTCGACAACCAAACCATTGTTCTAATTTCAGCCACACTGTGCGCAATATTGTTTCTTATTCTCTTTTATAAATCGTGGCCTCGTTATAAGTTTTATTGGCGACTAAAACGAGAACTGCGTGTAATTATCAAAAAAAATCCGAATAACTGTGTTCCAGCCATCAATTTATTACTAAAAAAAGTTGCCTGCTATTTTTGGCCTCGTGAGCAATTTGCCGGTTTACATACGACTGAATGGCTCAAATTCCTTGATAAAAACTCATCTTGTCAATTTTCACGTTTCTCTGAAGAGTGGGAAAACTGGTCCTATTCTAATTCTTCACTTTCAAATCAAGAGAAAAAAGCCATTATTCGCGAATGCAAACGTTGGTTTAGACATGTGCGCAACCGGAGGCCGTTATGATTAGTTTTGCCTGGCCATGGTTTGCCTGTATATTGCCCCTACCCTTGCTGGTTTTCTGGTTTGTTAAAGCCAAGAAAAATCAGCACATTATTATTAACGCACCAACATTACCTTTTCTTGCAAACCATATTGTGGGAAATACAACACGCCATCGCTTTTCAAAAACATTATTAATTATAGGTTGGTGTTTATTAATATTGACGCTGACGCGCCCACAATGGCTGGGTACACCCATTGTGCAAACATCACCATCTCGAGATTTATTGCTGGCGGTTGATGTGTCATTCAGCATGCAAATTAAAGATATGACCTTAAATGGCCAATTGGTTGAGCGGTTGGATATGGTGAAATCGTATTTACAATCATTTGTAAAACAACGTCAGGGGGATCGTGTTGGTGTAATCTTATTTGCGGACCATGCCTACCTGATGATCCCATTTACTCAAGATCTGCAAGCGACCGGACAATTGCTTGATGAGGTAAATGTGGGTCTTGCGGGCAAATTCACTGCCATAGGAGAAGCCATTACTCTTGCAGTGAAAAGAACATTACATGAACCATTCAAAAATAAGACGTTGATATTACTTAGTGATGGACGTGATACTGTAAATACTATATCGCCGATTGATGCTGCTGGTTTAGCTAAAGCCAGTGGATTAAAGATTTATACCGTAGGTATCGGCGCCGATCCAACAGAAACAGAAAGCCAAAGTGACTTAGATGAAACAACACTGGAACAAATTGCACAAATAACAGGTGGGCAGTATTTCAGAGCCCGCAGTGAACAAGATCTGTCTGAAATATATCAACAAATTAATCTTATTGAGCCGTTATCCATAAAAACAGTCACTTATCAACCATACATAGAATTACTGATGTGGCCTCTCTCCTGCCTTTTACTAGTCATCGCGATGTTACTCTGGGTATTAAGAAATGACTGATATTATCTTCCTGAGACCTTATTTTTTTATCCTTTTTCTCCCATTGTTTGTTATGTTTTATTTCTCATCCACTCGAAAAATAAAACAACAAAGCTATATTTCAGCCCATTTACTTACTGTAATGATGAAAAGTGAACCACATAAATCTAAGATCAATATTCCTTTAGTACTGTTTTTATTTGCTTGTTTAATTGTTATTGCACTCGCAGGCCCGGCAATTCCGCAAAAAACTGCGTTAACGAAATCAAATATGAATACTGTCATTTTGCTTGGTATGGATAAAACCATGCATGCTGATGACCTAAAACCATCACGCTTAGCTCTAACCAAACAAAAACTGATCGCTTTTCTGGAAAAAGACAAAACTACTAATACGGCATTGATAGCCTTTGCGGGCACTACACATATCATTTCACCATTTACCGACGACCATACAACATTGATTCATTTCATTAACGCACTTAACCCTGAAGTTATGCCAAAAGCGGGTTCTAATGTGCCAGATGCGGTAAAGCTTGCTAACTCTCTCATAACCCAATTAAAACCAAACAGCCAAGTCAGAATTTTGCTGGTGACAGATCAGCTTACGGTATTACAATCCGAAAAAATTGTCGCCAATATGAAAAACTTTAATTGGCCAATAGATATTATTTACATTGGCACACCAACAGGTTCTGTTGTTCCATTGCCTGAAGGCGGATTATTACGTACACCGGCAGGACAATTAATTGTCGCGAAAACACCTATCACGGTATTAAAACAAGCAGCTGGAAAACTGCATGGGAATATAGTAGATATAAATAATTTCGATCAATACGCCATCATTAGTACTGCTAAAAATTCTCAAAAATCACAAAATGAAATCATCATTTATAATGAATTAGGGTATTTCGTAGTTATTCCATTGTTATTTATGTGCCTATTATTTCGACGAGGATACATCCTCTGTATATTGTTTTTAATTTCAACGCCTCATTATTCTTTTGCGAAAGATACTGCCTTGGAATTGTATGAAAAAGGCAAATACCAACAAGCAGCCGATACCTTCCATGATTTCATTTGGAAAGGAAATGCCATGTATCGTATGGGAAAATTCGATACTGCCATTCTCTTTTATGAAAAAATTAACACTGATATATCAAATTATAATCGAGGTAATGCTTTAGCCCACATAGGTAAGATAAAAGAAGCAATTTTAGCCTATCGACAAGCATTACAACTTAACCCCAACCTGAAAGAAGCTAAAGACAATAAAAATATTCTCGAAGCTTGGCTTAAAATGCAAACACCAGAAAATAAAGAAGATGAAGCAATTACAGCATTACAGAACAAATCTGAAAATATTGAGAAAGCGCTTAGTTTTTTGAAAGCCTTACCGGAAGAGCCTGGCGATCTGATGCAAAAAAGATTACAACTACAACAAAAGAATAAATCTGACTAGGTTATGACTGTGAAATTATATCATTACTGTTTATATAGCTTAGCTGCTCTCTGTTGTTCATCGGCCTTAGCTGTTCAAGTTACGGGCAATGTCGATGTACAGAGTTTAGATCTGGGCAATAGTCTTACCTACACACTAACTGCTGATGCAAATCTCAACGATGATGCCCTTGATATCCGACCTCTATTTAAAGATTTCATTATTGGAAATTTGCAAATCACACACCCATCCACAACAAACACCAGCTGGGCTATTCCTCTACAACCAGTATCTGCAGGTGAAATTACTATTCCAGCGCTAAAAATTGCTGATAATGAATCTCAACCCATCGAAATTACAGTCAATGATGCCAACTCAAATCAGATTGCAACTACGGATCAATCATCACAAGAACAAACAGAAGCACTACAACCAGTTCATTTATTAGAAAGCCAGATCAGCGCTGAAAGTGCATACAAAGATGAACTTCTCACCTACACAGTAACCATGGCTAAAAGAGCTGATCCAGAAAATAGACCGCCTGTCATTCCGCAGACAGAAGGTTTAAAGATTATTCCGGTGGGAGATCCCGTTGAAGATAAAGAAATATTTGCTGATCACTATCAGGAAACTCTGGCATATAACTACATCGTGATTCCAGAAAAAACAGGTGCATTAACACTGCCTGGTGCCACGCTGGCTTCCGATAATAAACAGATATCTGATGAACATATTATCGAAATTAAATCGGTGCCCTCTTCTTTTCATGGTACAGAAAAAGAGTGGTTACCAAGCGCAGGTATTACCATTGAAGATCGATGGGAGCCACAAACGAGCTATACCAAAACCGGTCAACCATTAACCCGAACTATTACGCTGACAGGGATTAATAACGTTTCAGAGCAACTCCCGGATATACCGACTCCAGCTATTGCTGATGTAAAGGTGTACCGTGATAGCGAGAAAAATGAACAGCAGTATCAAAATGGCATGTTGATCAGTAAAAAAACCATTAAGCAGGTTTTTGTTCCAGAAAAAAATATTACTTTCGTGATACCGGAAATACGTTTGAATTGGTGGAATACGATTAGTGATCGACCACAAATTGCATCGCTGGATGAACGTAAATTTATGGCATCTATCATTGCAACTAATACGAAGCCTGTAGCAAGTTCTGCGGCGACAATAAAAACATCATCAAATGTAGAGATGTGGCGCAGTTTATTGCCAAAGATACTATTTATTGCAGGAGGCATAATTGCACTACTGACGCCCATTCTGGCAATTCTCTGGTATTACAGAAAAGCGCTTCGTATGCGTTATGAACGCTATCAATTATGGAAAACTCTCAAACGTTGCTGCCTGACAAACGATCCGCTTTTAGCTTATCAGGCATTATTAGTCTGGGCATCACAACGTTGTGCTCAACCCTTCACTTGCCTTGAACAATTACCTTTTTATACTCAGGTGAAAGCTGAGCTGGATGAATTACAGATGGCTTGCTTTAGTGTGGTAACAAAAGAGTGGAATGGCAGAAAATTACTTCGTCGATTAGCTCATATATCTATAGTTAAACCCAAACCAACGCCAAAATCACCAACAGATAAATTTGATAAATTTATCTGCTAATTAATAATCATTACTGTCAAACCTTATAAAATAAAAGGGCCAGTCTCAGACTGGCCTTTTTATTTATTCATCACCACCTTCGCGGTCATCATCATCGTCCACAGGTCTTGCATGCTCAACCCGGGATTTCAGCTTCTGTCCAGGACGGAAGGTTACTACTCGTCTTGCAGTGATTGGAATATCTTCGCCTGTTTTCGGATTCCGCCCCGGACGTTGGTTTTTCGTCCGGAGTTCGAAATTACCAAAGCCAGATATTTTCACTTGCTCGCCAGTTTCAAGGGCCAGTCGGATATCCTCAAAAAACGTTTCTACCAGTTCTTTGGAGTCACGTTTGCTTATACCCAACTCAGTAAAAAGATGTTCTGCAATATCGGCTTTGGTCAAGGCCATAGCTAGTCCCTCAAAGTAGCATTGAACTCTACTCGGAGTGCATCGACAACGCGTTCCATTGTTTCAGCAATCTCCTTATCTTCCAGAGTTCGTTCTGTGTTTTGCAGAACAATACTGAATGCCAGACTCTTTTTGCCATCTGGCACACCAGTACCCTGGTATGTGTCAAATAAGTTTATGCCAACTACCTGATTTCCGCCAACTTTTCTTGCTAATCGTAAGATATCATCTGCAGAAATTGTTTGGTCGACCACAATTGCTAAGTCACGACGGTTACCTGGGAATTTAGAAACCTCAGCAAACGCTGGAATATTTCGTTGCAGAATTGCGGCTAATTCCACTTCAAATACAATAGTTTTGCTCTTTAATCCCAGTTTCTTCTCCAGTGATGGATGAACAACACCGATGTAACCTACTGATTTACCATTAAATTCTATCGCAGCAGACTGACCTGGATGCAAAGCAGGATGCTCACAACGAATAAAACGGTACGCATCAGTATTAGCGGTCAGTTCCAGTAATGCCTCAACATCACCTTTCAGATCGAAGAAATCGACAGCACGATTTGGGATCGTCCAATTTTCTTCCGCCGCGTTACCAGTAATAACACCGGCCAACATTGCTTCCTGGCGAATTCCATTTTCAGCGCTGGCATCACGAATAAAACGCAAACCAGACTCAAACAGACGAACACGAGTTTGTTGACGATTTTGGTTATACACTACTGCACCCAGCAGACCAGGCAGCAGAGAAACACGCATTGCCGCCATGTCAGAAGCGATTGGATTTGGCAGCACAATTGGATCTGCAGATGGTTCCAGCAATGACAACACTTTTGGATCGATAAAACTATAGGTAATGGCTTCCTGGAAACCACGATCCACTAACACATCACGCAAACGTTTCAGTGGTTGTTCCGCTTCTTTGTGCTCAGACATAGTCAAACGTGCTTCTGGTGCGATATTAGGAATATTGTCGTATCCATAAATACGGGCAATTTCCTCAACCAAATCTTCTTCGATCGCAATATCAAAGCGCCAGCTTGGTACATTAGCCACCCAGCCGCTTTCTGTAGCCGTAACCTGCAAACCAAGGCGGGTCAGAATGTCGACCACTTCGGCATCATCAAATGCAATACCGACCAGTTTAGTCAGCTTTTCACGACGCAATGTCACCGTTTTAGCCGCTGGCAACGCATCAAGAGCAGACTGATCAATTACCGGACCACAAGCACCACCACAAATCTCCAGCAGCAAGGCTGTAGCGCGCTCCAGAGCTTTGTACTGGACCTGAGGGTCAACACCACGCTCAAAACGATGAGAAGAGTCTGTACGCAGGCCGTATACACGCGCACGACCCGTGATAGACAGTGGTTGGAAGAAAGCACATTCCAACATGATGTCGGTCGTGGTTTCAGCATCGACACCGGTATCTGCACCGCCGAAAATACCGGCCATCGCAATAGCACCACGATCATCAGCAATGATCAGCGTGTCATCACGCAGAGAAACTTCCGTCTGATCTAACAGTGTCAGTTTTTCACCTGCAGTTGCACGGCGAACCTGAATCGTACCCTGTAATTTCGCCAGATCAAACGCATGCATCGGCTGACCCAGTTCCAACAGAACATAGTTAGTCACGTCAACAATCGGGTCGATAGAGCGCAGACCACAGCGACGCAGGCGTTCCTGCATCCACAGTGGTGTTTCTGCTTTAACGTTCAGACCACGCAATACACGGCCTAAATAACGCGGACAATCCGCCGTTGCCTGCACATTAATTGGGTAAGTGTCAGACAAGGTAGCTGTGACTGCTTTGATTTCTGGTTCGTTCAATGCGCAACGATTTAACACGGCAATTTCACGAGCCAGACCCAGCATTCCCAAGCAATCAGCCCGGTTAGCCGTCAGGTCGACTTCGATACAAGAATCGTTCAGCGACAAATATTCACGTACATCTGTACCAATTGGTGCATCGGAAGGCAGTTCAATGATACCACTGTGGTCAGAACCGATCCCCAATTCAGAGAATGAACACAACATACCGTGAGATGGTAAACCACGCAGTTTTGCTTTTTTGATAACAAAATCACCTGGTAATACCGCACCTACCGTTGCGACAGCAACACGCAGACCCTGACGGCAGTTTGGCGCACCACAAACGATATCCAGCAGCTCTGCTTCACCAACATTTACTTTGGTAACACGCAATTTATCGGCATCAGGGTGTTGTGCACACTCAACAACTTCACCAATAACGACACCGTTGAAATTACCAGCAACCGGTTCAATACCATCGACTTCCAGACCAGCCATGGTGATCTGTGCGGCTAGTTCTTCTGCAGACAAGGAGGTTGGAACCAGCTCATCAATCCAGGCTTTATTAAATTTCATGTTGATTGATCCTTATTTGAACTGCTTGAGGAAACGAAGGTCATTTTCGAAGAACGCACGCAAATCGTTAACGCCATAGCGCAACATTGTCAGACGTTCGACCCCCATTCCGAAGGCAAAACCAGAATATTTCTCAGGATCAATCCCAACTGAACGCAGTACATTCGGATGCACCATGCCGCAGCCTAATACTTCCAACCAACGGCCATTCTTACCCATCACATCCACTTCCGCACTTGGCTCTGTAAATGGGAAATAAGAAGGACGGAAGCGGATCTGTAAATCTTCTTCAAAGAAATTACGCAGGAAATCGTGCAAGATCCCTTTCAGGTTAGTAAAACTGATATTTTCATCAATCAGCAAACCTTCAACCTGATGGAACATAGGCGTATGCGTCTGATCGTAATCGTTACGATAAACACGACCCGGAGCAATAATACGAATTGGTGGCTGCTGTTTTTCCATGGTACGGATCTGCACACCAGAGGTGTGAGTACGCAGCATCAATGTTGGGTTAAAATAGAAGGTGTCATGATCAGTGCGTGCAGGATGGTGCCCGGGAATATTCAACGCATCAAAATTATGAAAGTCATCTTCGATCTCTGGGCCATATGCGGTTGTAAAGCCCAGCTCACCAAAAATACGCTCCATGCGCTCAATAGTGCGGGTAACAGGATGAATGCCACCATTTTCAAAACGACGACCAGGCAATGACACGTCAATAGTCTCTGCGGCTAACTTGATAGCTAACTCAGCAGCGGTTAATGCTTCACGACGATCATTTAATGCGTTTTGAACTTTTTCTTTAGCCTGATTGATCAGCTGACCTGCTGCCGGACGCTCTTCCGCTGATAAACCAGCCAGTGATTTCATCTGTTCAGTAAAAACACCCTTTTTACCAAAATACTCAACACGTAACGCTTCCAGCGCGTTATTGTCATTAGCTTCGGTAATTTTCGTCAGTGCACTGACGACGACTTCTTCTAGTTGCTGCATGTTTCCCTCATTACCCTTGTCTGTACAAGGTTTTGTTCTGCAGATTGCTGCTCTGTCGAGCGATAACCAATTACGCTTTGATCATAACCGCCTAGTATAAATCGGTAATAAGGCAATCAAAAGGCTGAATAACAGTTTCAGTTGTTATGAATACAATTAACTGACAGATCATGAGCAAGAAAGGGCTAAATCGAGGAAATAAAACAGAATGATGGAAAATGCAGATAAAAAAAGGGAGGCTTTCGCCTCCCTATTCGCAACGTACTTGATTAAGCCAGTGCGGCTTTCGCTTTCTCTACCAGTGCGGTAAAGGTCGCTTTATCATGAACTGCGATATCGGAAAGGATCTTACGATCGATTTCGATAGAAGCTTTCTTCAGACCGTTGATGAAACGGCTGTAAGACAGACCGTTTAAACGAGCTGCAGCGTTGATACGCACAATCCACAATTGACGGAATTGACGTTTTTTCTGACGGCGGTCACGGTAAGCATACTGACCAGCTTTAGTAACTGCTTGAACAGCTACACGGTAGATACGGGAACGAGCACCATAATAACCTTTGGCTGCATTCAGAACTTTTTTGTGACGCGCGCGAGCAGTCACACCACGTTTAACTCTTGGCATTTGTCAATCCTTCCCTTATGCGTATGGCAGCATTGCTGCAACTCGAGCCAAATCTGGTTTGGCAACCATGCCTGGCGCACGCAGGTGACGCTTACGCTTGGTGGTTTTCTTGGTCAGGATGTGACGCTTGTTAGCGTGCTTGCACTTAAAACCACCGGAACCGGTTTTTTTGAAGCGCTTCGCAGCACCACGGTCAGTTTTCATTTTTGGCATACGAACTCCGCATTGTATTTGCCAGTAATGTAATCAGGCGAAAAAAACCATCAGACCGAGATCTGATGGTCATTTTACTTGAAAGCCTAATTACCGTTTTTTCGGGGCTAACATCATGACTGCTTGGCGACCTTCCACACGTGGGAAAGACTCCACTACAGCAAGTTCTTCCAGGTCAGCTTTTACGCGTTCCAGGACGTTCATGCCGAGGTCTTGATGTGCCATTTCACGACCGCGGAAACGCAGTGTTACTTTGGCTTTATCCCCTTCCTCTAGAAAACGAATCAGGTTGCGTAGTTTTACCTGATAGTCGCCTTCATCAGTTCCAGGACGGAATTTAATTTCCTTGATCTGGATCTGTTTGGTTTTCTTCTTTTGTTCTTTGACAGATTTGCTCTTTTCATAGAGGAATTTGCCAAAATCCATAATACGACAAACTGGTGGTTCAGCCGTTGGGCTGATTTCAACCAAGTCTACACCAGCTTTAATTGCTGCATCTAATGCCTCTTCGATAGAGACAATTCCAAGTGCTTCACCTTCAAGGCCGACAAGTCGAACTTCTTTTAGACGAATCTCACCGTTGATGCGAGTACGTGGTGCTTGTTTTCCAGTTTTCTTTGCGCCGTTTATAGTTTATTCCTCCACAATATTTAATACACGAGTGCTGATTTCTTTGCGTAACTTCTCTACTAAGTCAGTTACTTTGAATTTACCTAAATCAACACCTTTACGGGTTCTTACTGCTATTTCGCCTGCTTCCATTTCTTTATCGCCACAGACAAGCATGTAAGGAACGCGTTTCAAAGTATGCTCACGGATTTTAAAGCCAATCTTCTCATTTCTCAAGTCCGCTTTTGCTCGGATGCCTGATTCATTCAAAGTATTAACTACTTGCTTCACATAATCGGCCTGATTATCAGTGATATTCATCACTACTGCCTGCAATGGAGCTAACCACAGTGGGAAATATCCGGCAGTTTCTTCAGTCAGAATACCGATGAAGCGTTCCATGGAGCCAAGAATTGCCCGGTGGATCATGACTGGCACATGACGGTCGTTATCTTCACCGACATAAGTTGCGCCTAATCGACCTGGTAATGCAAAGTCGAGCTGCACAGTACCACATTGCCACGCGCGATCCAGACAATCATGCAAAGTAAATTCGATCTTAGGACCGTAGAAGGCACCTTCACCCGGTTGCAGGTCAAATTCGATATTGTTGTGCTTCAATGCTTCGCTCAGTGCTTCTTCTGCACGATCCCACATTTCGTCACTACCAATACGTTTTTCCGGACGGGTTGACAATTTTACGGCGATATTTTCAAAGCCAAAGGTGCTGTAAGTGTCATACACCATACGGATACAAGATGAAACTTCATCCTGGATCTGATTTTCAGCACAGAAAATATGTGCGTCATCTTGTGTAAAACCACGCACACGCATCAAACCATGCAGAGAACCGGATGGTTCGTTACGATGACAGCTACCAAATTCAGCCATACGCAATGGCAGGTCACGATACGATTTCAGACCCTGATTGAAGATCTGAACGTGACCCGGACAGTTCATCGGCTTGATCGCATATTCACGGTTTTCAGATGAGGTGGTGAACATCGCATCGGCATATTTATCCCAATGGCCTGAGCGCTCCCACAACACGCGATCCATCATGAATGGACCTTTTACTTCTTCGTAATCGTATTCGCGCAATTTCTGGCGGATAAAGGTTTCCAGTTCACGGAAAATAATCCAGCCATCATTGTGCCAGAACACCATACCTGGCGCTTCTTCCTGCATATGATACAGGTCGAGTTGTTTACCGATTTTACGGTGATCGCGTTTAGCTGCTTCTTCCAAACGTTGCAGATAGGCATTCAGTTGTTTTTTGTCAGCCCATGCGGTGCCGTAAATACGCTGCAGCATTTTGTTTTTTGCATCGCCACGCCAGTAGGCGCCAGATGTTTTCTGCAATTTGAAATGGTGACAAAAACGCATATTTGGTACGTGCGGACCACGGCACATATCAATATATTCTTCATGATGATACAAACCAGGTTTGTCATCATGGGAGATATTCTCATCCAGAATGGCAATTTTATAGGTTTCGCCACGTGCTTCGAAGGCATCGCGAGCTTCTTGCCAGCTCACTGTCTTTTTCACAACGTCATAGTCTTTTTGTGCCAGCTCTAACATTCGGGCTTCCAGCGCCTGAACATCTTCTTCTGTCAGCATATGATCTAAATCGACGTCATAGTAAAAACCGTTATCAATAACCGGTCCGATGGCCATTTTGGTCTGTGGCCACAGCTGTTTAATGGCGTGCCCTAACAAATGCGCACAGGAGTGACGCAGAATTTCTAAGCCTTCCTGATCTTTGGCGGTAATAATAGAAAGCGTGGCGTCAGTTTCGATGAGTTCACACGCATCAACTAATTCACCATTAACGCGACCAGCGATACAGGCTTTAGCTAAACCAGCACCGATGCTTGCAGCGACGTCTAATACAGTGACGGCATTATCAAACGGACGTTGGCTACCATCGGGAAGTGTAATAACAGGCATGATTTATCCTTACAGTGGTGACACACACCAAGTGTCACTTGTTGATATTGAAGTTAAGTGAAAGGCAATGTCCGCTACATTCGAACATGTCGGGCGAAAGTCTAATGAAATGCGATGATGGGTGCAAACAGAGATGTACTTTTGACTGCAAAAAATAAAGGCAGCCGAAGCTGCCTTTATTTACGCAATCAGAGGATTACGCGCGAATGAAGTCCAGGTGAACTACTTTCGGTTTAACAGGGTGACGTTGTACTGCTACAACTTTAGCCTGAACTTCTTTACCATCAATAACCAGAGTTACTGGCTCAGCGTAGAACGCGTCAGTTGCCTGAGCAACGATCACTTTGTTGTGATCCAGAACCAGAGATACAGCTTCTTGACCTGCACCATACAGGATTGCTGGAATTTGTTCAGCGCGACGCAGGCGGCGGCTCGCACCTTTCCCCAGGTCTGCACGAACTTCAGCTTGGAATACAATAGACATAGTCTTCTCACTTCTTTAATTTATGAATGATTGGTACCAGATGCGACCGTCCAATACCGCTTTAATAGCGGCGCGGATACTATCACTCATTACTAGGCGCAACAAGTAAAAACCGTTACCACCATCCTAACCAGTTTTGACCAATTACCGCCAACCAGACTATGCCGTTCAGAACCAGCGTGATAAACACCGCGGCAGAGCCCATATCTTTTGCCCGGCCAGATAAGGTATGCATTTCACCGCCAAAGCGGTCAACAACGGCTTCAACCGCCGAATTCAATATCTCGACAATCACAACTAACCAAGCCAGAACGAGTAATAATAGCTTTTGTGTTAATCCATCACCGACAATGAACGCGGCTGGTGTTAGCAATAACATCAGGATCACTTCCTGACGGAAAGCAGCTTCATGTTGCCATGCGGCTTTAATGCCCTGCATGCTATAAATGCCTGCTTTATATACCCGATATAGACCGGTGTTTCCTGGTTTCACATTGACATCCTCTTTTGACAGGCTGGGATCATTAACTGACACGCCATGGAATAAATACAGTCTGACCTTCAGCCTGACTACGAATTGTTTTAAGACGAAAAACTTGTTCTATTAAATGTTCATCGAACTGATTCGCTGAATCAGAAAAAACCAGCTTACCTTGCTGCAAACACCAGATGATATCGCAATGCGCTACCGCCAGATTAAAGTCATGGATCGATGTCAGGACAGTCATTCCCTGCTGCGTAAGCTCTCTGAGCACAGTCAACACCGTGATCTGATGATGCCAATCAAGACCAGCCAGCGGTTCATCCAACAGCAGAAAACGTGCTTGCGGGTTTAATGTGGGCCAGACCTGCAGCAATGTTTTGGCTAATAAGATCCGTTGTTGCTCGCCACCAGATAGCTGGCTGAAATCACGTTCCAGATAACCGAGCAGTTCCAGCCGTGAACAAACTTGCTCTATGGCTGACTGAATCGCACTCGCACTACAGTTTAGCGGTGAAGCACCCAATGCGATAACCTGATAACACGCAATTGGTAATAACTGTGCGGTACGTTGTGGCAGCATCGCCCGTTTAATAGCGGCATATTGCATTGTCCACTGACGAATGTCTTGTTGTTCCAGCGCAATTTGACCCTGTGACGAGATCAGCCCGGCGATAGCAAGTAATAAGCTGGACTTGCCACTTCCATTCGGCCCTAACAGCGCAATGTGTTGTCCTGCAGCTGCAGAAACTGAAAGAGGCCCCACCCGCTGCTTAACCGAGAAATCAACCAGCGAGAGCATGACGACGTACCAAAAGATAAATGAAGATCGGCGCACCGATTGTGGCAGTGACCACACCAACGGGAAGCTCGCCGGCACTGACTAACGAGCGCGATAATATATCGGCAACTAAAAGAAGCAAACTGCCCGCCAATATCGATGCAGGAATAGTAAAAGCAGGCCCATCTTTGCCGGCTAATCGCAATAAATGAGGAACAACTAAACCGATAAAACCAATAACACCAGCCAGTGCGACACACATTCCACTGATAAAACAAATAGCCCAAACCAGTTTACGATGGGTCTTACGTAAATCTAAACCCATCAATTGGGCCTGATAGGCACCTAATTGCAGAAGGGCCAATTGGCGGTGCTGACATAACAACCATCCGCACACCAGAATAAAAGGTATCCACCAATATGCTGGGTGGATCTGCCCATACGCGAGACTGCCCATCATCCAGAACATAATTTCTCGCAAAGCCTGATCATCTGAAAAATAGAGTAACCAGGTGGTTAAGGCATTACTGGCAATGCCAATCGCAACGCCAAGCAGCAATAACCGACTTCCGCCTATTTGCCCACGCTGTGATAATCGCAGTAACAATAATGTGACCAGCAATGCTCCAATAAATGCCGACACGCTGATCCCCCAGGCAGGGATCATGATCCCCCACTGATGACCAGCAAAAATAACGATGACCGCGAGTAAACTCGCACCACTGGAGATGCCGATCAGCCCGGGTTCCGCAACAGGATTATGCAGTAATATCTGCAGAACCGCGCCACAAAGTGCCAGCCCGCCGCCCACGGCAATAGCTAATAAGGTACGCGGTAAGCGAAGTTGCCAAATCACCTGTTGTTGTGTTTCTGATAAGCCATGCCACCAATCGCTCAATCCAATATGATAGCTGCCCGATGAGAGACTGATAAGGATTGCTGCCAATAAACAGGCGAGCAGTGCCGTCAGCCATATCTGACGCTGCCAACGCTGTTTATGCCAGATAGTTTGCAATGACACAGAACCAAATCCAATTCAGCAGTGAATAGTATCTGGATTGTATCATTTCAGTGGTTAACCGCGAACTTGTGATTGAAAAACAGAAAAATCAGATAAAAATATCTATATGTTCCGGATGTTTATCATCATCAGGAGTGATCGAGTTTTTCTCGGCATCATCTTCTTTCTCAGCGGTATCCTCTGATGAATGTGGCTCAGTATGATGCCCATGCGGTTGCTGCTGAGGGTGATGTTGCTCAGTATCGATTTTGTGTGCTTCCGTCTGCTTTTCCACACGAGGGACATCGTGATGCACAATATCATTCAGATTAACCGGCGGTGTAGGCCGCGGTAATATTGGAAAAAGCATATCTTGGTTGGGCATAGTAAGCGCCTTACTCGATATCAGAGTATCTAGCTATATTATCGGCCAAGTAGTACAAAAAATAAGCCGAAAATAAAAATCATATTCCCCCATCTCTATAAATGAATAATATTGCACTATTGGTGATATTTAATTCAAAACCTCATTTGCGATAATCTGTGCTTGCATTTTTTGTCAGGCACGGTATTTTGTATGCCATTGGGACAATAAAGAAGCAACATAAACCATTATGACCTCACTGAAGACTGTGCACCATCATCATCGCCATCATCCAGAATAGTCTTTCAGGAGGATTGCTGCTGGAAGACACAAAGTGACTTCCCAGTGGTTCCCAAGCCAATCACTTAACCCTCGGAAGCCACTACTTCCGAGGGTTTTTTCATTTACAAGGATATAACTATGGATAGCAAACGTCTGCGCATCGCAATGCAGAAATCAGGTCGCCTGAGTCAGGATTCTCAAGAACTGCTGAAGAGCTGTGGTTTTAAAATTAATCTGCGTGAAGATCGTTTGATCGCCCACGTAGAAAACATGCCAATTGATATTCTGCGCGTTCGTGATGACGATATTCCTGGCCTGGTAATGGACAAGGTTGTCGACCTGGGAATTGTAGGTGAAAACGTGCTGGAAGAGACCATGCTGGAGCGTCAGTCTCTCGGTTTGCCAACTGCGTTCAAAAAGCTAAAAGATCTGGACTACGGCGGATGCCGTCTGTCACTCGCTATTCCACGTGAAGAAGAGTGGACTGGCGTTGCTGCACTGCAAGGCAAAAAGATTGCGACCACCTACCCTCACCTGCTGAAACGCTTTCTGGCCGAGCAAGGTGTTTCTTTCAAACCCGTTTTATTAACTGGCTCAGTAGAAGTAGCTCCGCGCGCGGGTCTGGCTGAAGCTATCTGTGATTTGGTTTCTTCCGGCGCCACATTAGAAGCGAATGGTCTGAAAGAAGTTCAGGTTATCTACCGTTCTAAAGCGGCGTTAATTCAGGCTGACACTGAACTGTATCCAGAAAAACAAAAACTGGTTGATCGCCTGATGCCACGTCTGGAAGGCATGTTGCAAGCCCGTGAAAGCAAATACATCATGCTGCACGCACCAAAAGACAAATTGGCCGAAATTACTGCTCTGTTGCCAGGCGCTGAAAACCCGACTGTTATGCCACTGGCCAGTGACAGCACTCATGTAGCAATGCATGTTGTTGCCACAGAAACCCTGTTCTGGGAAACCATGGAAAAACTGAAAGCGCTGGGTGCCAGCTCTATTCTGGTGCTGCCAATCGAAAAAATGATGATGTAACGGGAGCAGAATATGCAGATCGTTCAGTGGGCAAATCTGGATATGGAACAGCGTCGCGAGACGCTGACCCGTCCGGCCATGAGTAATTCAGCGGAAATTACGAGCATTGTCAGCAACATCGTGAACCGCATTCGTACCGAAGGTGATAGCGCGCTGCGCGAATTCACGGCCAAATTCGATAAAGTCAGCGATGGGGATTTACGTTTAAGTGACGCTGTTATTCAAGCAGCTTGTGAACGTACCAGCCCGGAACTGAAAGCCGCTATTCAGCATGCTTATCGTAATGTAGCCACTTTCCATCAGGCACAAAAACCCACTCCGCTTTCTTTAGATACTCAAGCTGGCGTGCGTTGTGAACTTCACTATCAACCAATTAACCGGGTTGGTTTGTATGTTCCCGGTGGTAGTGCACCACTCGTTTCGACAGTTTTGATGCTAGCTATTCCGGCGAAAATTGCCGAATGCCGCAAGGTTATTCTGTGTTCACCGCCACCGATTGCGGATGAAATCATCTACGCAGCAACGCTGTGTGGTGTAAGTGAAATCTACACCATGGGCGGCGCACAAGCGATTGCTGCCATGGCGTATGGCACTGAGTCAGTCTCAAAAGTTGATAAAATCTTTGGCCCAGGGAACTCTTGGGTAACCGAAGCCAAACGCCAAGTCAGTATGGATTTCCGCGGCGCGGCGATTGATATGCCTGCTGGCCCATCTGAAGTACTGGTTATTGCGGACGACACCGCGAATGCTGCTTTTGTGGCTTCTGATTTGCTGTCTCAGGCTGAACATGGCCCAGACTCTCAGGTTGTCTTAGTCACACCATCGGTTGAATTAGCAAATCAGGTTGACTCAGAGTTGGAAAAACAACTGGCAGAATTGAGCCGTGCTGATATTGCTCGTAAAGCATTAGAAAGCAGTCGTTCTATCATTTGTGCCGATCTGGAAGAAGCCTGTGCGATCTCCAATGAATACGCTCCTGAGCATTTGATCGTACAGACTGTTGAGCCCCGTGCTTTACTTGGTCAGTTGGAAAATGCCGGCTCAATCTTCTTAGGCAACTGGACGCCAGAATCTGTCGGTGATTACGCCAGCGGGACCAACCACACGCTGCCAACTTATGGTTATGCGAAAACTGCATCCAGCCTTGGTTTGGCTGATTATCAGCGCCGTTATACCGTACAGGAACTGAGCGCCGATGGTCTGAAAGGTTTGGCTACCACTGTAACGACGATGGCAGACGCAGAAGGTCTGACTGCGCACAAACGAGCCGTTACTATTCGTATGGACAGCATCAACAGCCAGGAGGCAAAATCATGAGTCTGACTAAACTGGCCTGTCAGCGCGTACAAGATCTGACCCCTTACCTTTCTGCACGTCGTATCGGCGGCAAAGGTCATGTATTTCTGAACGCGAATGAAGCACCGAAAAGCGAACAATACACGCTGGATAGCAGCCGTCTGAACCGTTATCCGGAATGTCAGCCGCCACAGGTTATTGAGTCGTATGCCGCCTATGCCGGTGTGCAGCCGGAACAAGTGTTGGTTAGCCGTGGTTCAGATGAAGCTATCGAATTACTGGTACGCACCTTCTGTGAGCCGGGAAAAGAAGAAATTCTGATCTGCCCACCCACTTATGGCATGTATTCCATCAGTGCGGAAACCTGTGGTGTTGGCATCCGAACTGTTCCTCCGCTAGAAGATTTCCAACCGAATGTTCCGGCTATTCTGGAACAACTGGATGGTGTAAAGGTTATTTTCTTCTGTTCACCGAATAACCCGACCGGTACGGTCCTGGATCGTGAAAAACTGATCACTGTGCTGAATGCGACGCAGGACAAAGCGATTGTTGTGGTCGATGAAGCCTATATTGAATTTTGCCCACAGTTCAGCATGATCGATATGATCAACGATTATCCTAATTTGGTGATCACTCGCACTTTATCTAAAGGTTTTGCGCTGGCTGGTCTGCGTTGTGGTTTCACCATTGCCAACCCAGAAGTCATTGGCTTACTGCTGAAAGTCATCGCACCTTACCCGATTGCTGAGCCTGTTGCTCAAATCGCCGCTCAGGCATTAAGCCCGGCTGGATTGGAAACTATGCGTAAGCGTATCCAATGGTTGAATGAATTGAAGCAAAAATTCAAAGCCGATATTGCTGGTTTGCCATGTGTGAAAGACATCTATGATGACAACGGAAACTTCGTACTGATCCGGTTTACCGAAAGCGCGAAAGTGTTTGCTGCGATGGTTGAGCAAGGCATTATTTTGCGTGATTTCGCGAATAAGCCGATGCTGGATAATTCTGTGCGTGTCACTATTGGTGACGAAACGGAAATGCAGGCGGTATTAACCGTGCTGCAATCACTGGCCTGACAGGGAGAACGCCGTGAGCCAAAAGCAAAAATTTCTCTTCATTGACCGCGACGGTACTTTGATTGAAGAACCTGTGATTGATAAGCAGGTTGATAGTCTGGATAAGCTGCGTTTTGAACCGATGGTGATCCCGGCTCTGCGTGAACTGCAGGCGGCGGGTTATGTTTTAGTGATGGTGACCAATCAGGACGGTCTCGGTACTGACAGCCTGCCACTGGAAAATTTCCAACCGCCACAAGATCTGATGATGCATATCTTCGAATCGCAGGGCGTGACTTGGGAAGCGGTGCTGATTTGCCCACACTTCCCGCATGAAGACTGTACTTGCCGCAAACCGAAACTCGGCATCGTAAAAGATTATATGCACTCAGGTCGCATTGATCATGCGAACTCGTATGTGATCGGCGATCGCATTACCGATGTGCAGCTGGCAGAAAACATGGGCATTCATGGAATTCGTTATAATCCAGAGACCTGCAACTGGAATCACATCCGTGACATGCTGCTGAACAAAGGCCGCAAAGCGCACGTGATCAGAAATACCAAAGAAACCCAGATCAGCGTGGATGTGGATCTGGATAAATCCGGCGGTAATCAAATTGCTACCGGTATTGGCTTCTTTGATCACATGTTGGATCAGATCGCCACGCATGCTGGCTTCAGCCTGCAATTAAGCGTAAAAGGCGATTTGCATATCGACGATCATCACACCGTCGAAGATACGGCTCTGGCGTTGGGCGAAGCACTGAAAAAAGCGCTGGGCAATAAGCGTGGCATCGGTCGTTTTGGTTTCCTGCTGCCAATGGATGAATGTCTGGCGCAAGTGGCAATTGACTTATCCGGCCGTCCATTCCTGGTGTTTGACGCGAATTTTGGCCGTGAACAGGTTGGCGAATTCAATACTGAGATGGTGCAACACTTCTTCCGCTCACTGACCGATGCTATGGCGATCACGCTGAATCTGTCTGTGACGGAAGGCAATACGCATCATCAGGTCGAAGCGCTGTTCAAAGGTTTTGGTCGTGCATTGCGTCAGGCGATCAAAGTAGAAGGCACTGAACTGCCCTCTTCCAAAGGTGTTCTGTAAGGGGTTCAGCATGAAACTGACTATTATTGACACCGGTTGTGCCAACCTGTCTTCGGTCAAAATGGCGATCCAACGTTTAGGCGTTGAGCCAATTGTCAGCTGCGATGCGGCTGACATTAAATCAGCCGATAAGCTGATCCTGCCCGGTGTAGGCACTGCAAAAGCCGCGATGCGTAATCTGCAGGAACGTAAGCTGGTTGATTTGATCCGCGAAGCCAAACAGCCCCTGCTCGGTTTCTGCCTCGGTATGCAGATGCTGGCGCAAGCGTCTGAAGAAAGCATGGATGGCGAAGCAGATATTCAATGTCTTGGCATCATTCCAGGTAAAGTGAAACTGATGCACGTTGGTGATTTACGCTTACCACATATGGGCTGGAACCAGATTGAGCACGATGGCACACATCCGCTGTTTAACGGCATTCCTTCCGGCAGCTATTTCTACTTTGTGCACTCTTACGCGCTGGAAGTCACCGAGGCCACGCTGGCGCGCTGTGATTATGGTTCGCCGTTCAGTGCGGTTGTGGGTAAAGATAACTTTTTCGGTGCGCAATTCCACCCGGAACGCTCAGGCAAACTGGGTGCGCAACTGATCCGTAATTTCCTGGAGATGTAATGATTATTCCGGCTATTGATTTAATCGACGGTAAAGTAGTTCGCCTCTATCAGGGAGACTACGGTCAGAAAACTGAATATTCCGCTGATCCACAAGGGCGTTTTAATGACTACGTGGCACAGGGTGCAACACAACTGCACTTAGTTGATCTCGATGGTGCTAAAGACAGCACCAAACGCCAGCTAACGGTGATCCGTAAACTGCTGGCAAACACTAAAGCACCGGTGCAAATCGGTGGTGGCGTGCGTACCGAGCAAGACGTGATCGACTTGTTAGACGCAGGTGCTGACCGTGTGGTGATTGGTTCTACTGCAGTTAAAGATCCGGCCACTGTGGCTGGTTGGGTTGAAAAATACGGCGCGGATAAAATCGTATTGGCGCTGGATGTGAACATTGACGCACAAGGTCAACGCAAAATTGCGGTTGCTGGCTGGCAGGAAGACAGTGGCGTGACCATCGAAGCATTGCTGGCGCATTATCTGCCGGTTGGCCTAAAACATGTGCTGTGCACCGATATTTCTCGCGATGGCACGCTGCAAGGCAGTAATGTCGCGCTGTATCGTGATTTGGCAGCACAATTCCCGCAAATCAACTGGCAAGCCTCAGGCGGTATCGGCGGTATTGCTGATATCGATGCACTGAAAGGCTCTGGTGTCGGTGGCGTGATCCTCGGTCGTTCGCTGCTGGAAGGCAAGTTCACCGTGAAGGAGGCAATTGCATGCTGGCAAGACGCATAATTCCCTGTTTAGATGTTAAAGACGGTGTGGTCGTTAAAGGCATTCAGTTCCGTAATCACGAAGTGATGGGCGATATCGTGCCACTGGCAAAACGTTATGCCGATGAAGGTGCCGATGAGCTGGTGTTTTATGATATCACTGCTTCTTCTGACGCCCGGGTGGTGGATAAAAGCTGGGTGAGCCGTGTTGCTGAAGTGATCGATATTCCCTTTTGTGTCGCTGGCGGCATTAAATCGGTGGAAGACGCAAAACGCATTTTGGAATTTGGCGCGGACAAAGTTTCGATCAATTCCCCTGCTTTGGCTAACCCAGAACTGATCACCGAACTGGCCGATCGTTTTGGTGTGCAATGTATTGTGGTTGGTATCGATTCCTATTTTGATGCCGCCACAGGCCAATATCAGGTGAAACAATACACCGGTGATGAAACTCGCACCCGAATCACGAAATGGACAACCCCAGATTGGGTTGTGGAAGTGCAGAAACGCGGTGCCGGTGAGATCGTGCTGAATATGATGAACCAGGACGGCGTGCGTCAAGGTTACGATTTAACGCAGCTGAAACTGATCCGTGATCTTTGCAAAGTGCCGTTGATCGCCTCTGGTGGTGCCGGAGAAATGGTACACTTCCGTGATGCTTTCCAGATCGCTGACGTTGATGGTGCACTGGCTGCTTCCGTATTTCATAAGGGAATTATTCCGATCCCTGAATTAAAGGCTTATCTGCGTAACGAAGGAGTGCAGATCCGTGACTGATTTAATTACTGTTGACCCAACTCGTCTGGATTGGGAAAAAACTGGCGGTATGATCCCAGCGATTGTACAGCATGTGCATACTGGTCAGGTATTGATGCAAGGTTATATGACCCGCGAAGCACTGGATAAAACGCTGGAAACAGGTCATGTGACGTTCTTTAGTCGCAGTAAAAACCGTCTGTGGACTAAAGGCGAAACCTCTGGTCACGTGCTGCAACTGCGTGCTATTACCACCGACTGCGATAATGACAGTCTGTTAGTTGCTGCTGACCCGATTGGCCCAACTTGTCACCGTGGTTGCCCATCCTGTTTTGATGAGCACCCTGCGTTGCCACTGGGCTTTTTAGCTGAGTTGGAGCAGATCCTGGCAGGTCGTAAGGATGCCGATCCTTCATCCAGTTATACTGCAAGTTTGTATGCCAAAGGCACCAAACGTATTGCGCAGAAAGTGGGCGAAGAAGGTGTTGAAGTTGCACTGGCGGCAATGGCAAAAGATCGCAATGAACTGATCAACGAATCAGCCGATCTGCTGTATCACCTGACTGTCTTGCTGCAAAACGAAGGTCTGAAACTGGCCGATGTGGTTAACTGCCTGAAAGAGCGTCATAAATAATGTAACTGCGGAACAGAAATTATCGAATTTTTCTGTTCCGTAATCTTCGTCCAATATCTTTCATTCTTCGTTTTTTCCTTCCTGGCACAGCTAATTACGCCAAACAAATTGGTGTTCGCCACAGAATCAAAATCCCATAGTAAACAGCTGACTCTGTTATGTTTATACTGAAACTTAACGATGTTTCTCTGATGGCTGTACGTACACGCTATGAATAAGATTCTTTTGATTGAAGACAGCATGATGATCTCTCGAGCACTCAGCGCGAATATTCGCAAAGAGTTAAATGTTGAGGTCGATTCAGCTTATACGTTGGCCGATGCTAAAGCGCGGTTGGCATCAAATCATGATTATTTCGCTGCACTGGTTGATCTAACACTGCCTGACGCCCCTGACGGAGAAGCACTAGATGAAGTGCTGCAATGGCATATTCCCGCCATCGTCATGACCGCCAGTTTTAGTGAAGAAAAACGCGATGAATTACTGGAACGCGGCCTTGTTGATTACATCATCAAAGATTCAAAAACATCGTTTAACTATGTAGTCAGTTTGCTTCGCCGCCTCTATCTCAATCAATTTATTTCAGTATTGGTGGTCGAAGATTCATTTACGGGTATGCAGTTTGTCACCAAACAACTACGGCGCTGGTTACTGACCGTGCATGAGGCTGCAGACGGCGCAGAAGCGCTGGCTATTTTAAATAAACACCCAGAAATTAGAATGATCCTTGCCGATTACCATATGCCGGTTATGAATGGCATGGAGTTGGTCAAAGCTCTGCGCGAGAAAAAGGATAAAGAAGAACTCGCTATTATTGGTATTTCCGCCATCAATGAAAAATCGCTATCAGCCCGGTTCATTAAATATGGCGCCAATGACTTTTTGACTAAACCATTTGCACCCGAAGAGCTGCAATGTCGAATCAATCATAATCTGGAAACACTGGAGCTATTAGCCAAGCTGCGTGAAACTACTTATCGTGATTACCTGACCCAGTTATTCAATCGCCGATATTTATTTGAAAAAGCGGAAAAACAATTCCGCGCGGCTAAATCGGCCGGTCACCCTATCACTATGGGGGTTATGGATATTGACCATTTTAAACGGATCAACGACGCGCATGGCCATCATGCCGGTGACACCGTATTACGCACTATTTCTGCGTTATTTAGCGAACATTTCCCTGATTGCATTACGTTCCGTTTAGGAGGCGAAGAGTTCGGGTTGATTATGCTGAATATTCCTTTTGAAGTCGCACTGACACGAATTGAGCAATTCCAACAGGATTTAAAAGATACACCGATGAATCTTGGGCACCCAGTCTATGTTACTGCCAGTTTCGGGGTTACTGATGAATTGGCTGATCAGCTGGATGAAATGCTTCAGGCAGCTGATCGACTGCTGTATCAGGCGAAACAGCAAGGACGAGACCGGATTTGCACAAACAATTAACGGTCTATGCCGACTACTTAGCTTTCCCCTGATTAGCAACCGCGTGTGCTTTCGCCGCGATCTCTTCAGGGTCACCTAAGTAGTAATGCTTCACCGGCTTCATATCGTCATCGAGTTCATAGACCAGCGGTACACCCGTTGGAATGTTCAACTCAAGGATGTCTTTTTCACTGATCCCGTCGAGATGTTTTACCAAGGCACGCAGTGAATTTCCATGAGCCGCAACAATCACCCTTTCACCCGATGCTACTCTGGGTTTTATGACATCATTCCAATACGGTATGACGCGATCAATGGTAATCGCTAAGCTTTCGGTGACAGGTAGCTGTTCTTTGTTCAGCTTGGCATAACGCGGATCATGGCCTGGAAAGCGTTCATCGTCTTCAGTTAATGGTGGCGGCGTAATAGCATAGCCCCGACGCCATAACAGCACTTGTTCATCACCATATTTCTGTGCCGTTTCTGCTTTGTTTAAGCCTTGCAGTGCACCGTAGTGACGCTCATTTAATCGCCAGTCTTTTTCAACAGGTATCCACTGCAGATCCATCTCTTCCTGAATATACCATAGTGTTGAAATAGCGCGTTTCAGTACAGATGTATAAGCAAAATCAAAGGTATAACCTTCTTTCAGCAGTAATTTACCTGCCTGATGTGCTTCTTCTATTCCTTTTGGTGACAGCTCGACATCGGTCCAGCCGGTGAAACGATTTTCCTGATTCCAAATACTTTCACCATGCCGGATTAAAACTAACTTTTTGGTTGTCATGTTGATTGCCTCTCTTTGTACATCTCTAATGATAATTATTATCAATAAAGTCGATGGTAAGCAATTTTATTTAACCTATTGGTGTATCTGATGATGCCTATTGATGACTCTCTTGCCTTATATAACAAGAAAGTTTCATCTTACTCTGTTCGAAGAGCAGCTTT
Source organism: uncultured Tolumonas sp. (assembly GCF_963676665.1). Lineage (NCBI taxonomy): Bacteria > Pseudomonadati > Pseudomonadota > Gammaproteobacteria > Aeromonadales > Aeromonadaceae > Tolumonas > uncultured Tolumonas sp. Next base: position 1,377,854 of record NZ_OY781378.1, on the reverse strand, counting down.
AAGATAGATAACGCGCTATTGAACATAACATTTGCGCTGGCGTATAACACTACCTGCATACATTGATTCTGATTATTAACTTCCAACTCCTTGCTATATACAAGCAAATTGACCTTTGCTCATTTACTGACGATATTAGGATTGCAGGTAACGCTATTATCATTCAGCCTGCTATTCATAAAAACTATGCTTGTTTATTTGGGAGAATCACGATGCTTAAAGGTAGTTGCTTGTGTAATGCCATTCAGTACGAAATTCAGGGTGAATTAGGCCCGACAATGATGTGTCATTGTTCCAAGTGTCGTAAAGCCAATGGCTCAGCCTATGCCATTAATGCGGCGGTAAAAATCGATCAGTTTCATTTTATAAAAGGCCAAGAACTGGTCTCTGAGTTTGAATCGTCACCGGGTGTGTTCCGCTCTTTTTGTAAACAATGCGGATCTCCTTTACTAAGCCGTCGCCCTTCTCAGCCAGATATCGTACGACTCCGTATCGGTACTCTAGATACACCTGTTGATGTCAAACCGCTTGCACATATCTTCGTTAGTTCCAAAGCCTCATGGGATGAAATCCATGATGATATTCCTCAATATGAGGAACGCCCGTAAGAGCAGTTGTGATAACGTAACGGCAATTTCTTTTGGATACGTTGAATCTTATGTTTATTGCCGTTTTTTACTTTATGATCAGTGTTGTCACCTACATCATTTATTCCATCGATAAATCTGCAGCTAAACAAAACGGCAGGCGGATTCAAGAAAATACGTTACACATGCTTTCATTAGTTGGTGGTTGGCCTGGTGCTTTAATTGCGCAAAGAACGTTACGTCACAAAACACAAAAAACATCATTCCAAATAATTTATTGGGCTACCGTAGGGTTCAATCTGGCTGGTCTATTCTGGATTATTTTAAATTCGGTACAGAATAAACCGATGTTTTGAGCCGTGATCTATTATTACTTTTGTTCATCATTGTCTTATCAGGAAACCCTCTCGATGCGTAATATGATCATTTCGATGCTTCTTTTTTGTGTGGGCTGTACACAAATCCCGGATAAAGTGAAACCAGTCAATAACTTCGAGCTAGATCGGTATCTGGGTAAATGGTATGAAATCGCTCGGCTTGATCACTCATTCGAACGTGGCTTAAGTAAAGTCACAGCTGAATATTCGCTGAATGATAACGGTAGCGTCCGCGTCCTCAACCAAGGATATTCCGCACAAGATAAACAGTGGAAAACTGCAACAGGCATTGCTTATTTTATCGATTCACCTACCGATGGTTTACTGAAAGTCTCCTTCTTTCGGCCTTTTTATGGCACTTATGCTATTTTTGAACTTGACCATGCCAACTATCAATATGCGGTTATCTCTGGCCCCAATCATTCTTATCTCTGGATCTTATCTCGCACACCATCGCTTTCCGAAGCTATTAAAAAACAGTTAATACAAAAAGCCTCAGATGCCGGGTTTAATACACAGGAGTTAATATTTGTAGATCAATAATGAATGATTAAGTTATATTTGTTTTATCTAAATAGTTGCTTAAATAAAACATGAAGACTCCTGCCGGGATAGGTCGACTAATTAAATAACCTTGCGCTTCATCGCAATGATAAAGACGCAACAATTCTAATGCCCTTTCATTTTCGACCCCCTCAGCAATCGTCTGCAATCCCAAGCTACGAGCCATCTGAATAATAGCCCGCACAATCGCCGCATCGTCAGCATTATTGGCTAGGTCTCGTACAAATGATTGATCAATTTTAAGTTTATCAACCTTAAAACGTTTCAAATAAGACAGACTCGAATAACCTGTACCGAAATCATCAATTGATAATTTAACGCCCATCAGTTTAAGCCGTTGTACTGTCGCTAATATATTTTCAGTATCTTGGAGCAAGATCGACTCTGTTAATTCAAGTTCAAGCATACCTGGCTCAATACCTGATTCCTGAAGTGCCTGCAAAACAGATGTCTCGATATTCCCGCGTTTAAATTGTAATGCAGATAAATTCACGGCCACTACCGGTTCGAACATCCCAGCCTCACGCCATCTGGCAGCCTCTCGACATGCTTCATGTAGTACCCAATCACCAATTTCAACAATCAGTCCGGTTTCCTCCGCAATGGGAATAAACCGTCCGGGAGGGATCATACCTAATTCGGGATGCTCCCAACGGATCAAGGCTTCAGCACCGATCAGCGCACCACTCCCCAAATCGATCTGCGGTTGGTAATGCAATACAAATTGATTTGCTTCAAGAGCTCTTCGAAGCCCAGCATGTAGTGTTATTTGGTCTATTGCTTCATTATTCATGTCTTCATTAAAAAAACAGTAAGTATTACGACCAGCAGCTTTTGCTCGATACATGGCCATATCTGCTTTTTTTAATAACGTTTCAAAGTCCACACCATCTTCTGGGTAAATAGCCACACCAACAGAAATAGATGTGGTCAACTCCTGATTATCGAGTTTGAATGGTTCTGTAAAATTAGCGATTAATTCAGCAACTGAATTACTTATCAGCTCTACACTGGAAAGATTGGTCAATAGTATGAGGAATTCATCCCCACCCTGCCGACATACTGTGTCTGTGCTAGGCAATAACTGATTTAATCTTTCGCCAACTGACACTAATAAACGATTGCCTATATTGAAACCTAAGATGTCATTAATTGTTTTAAACCGATCAAGATCAGCAACCAGTAACGCGACCTTAGTTTTGCCTAGGTCAGAAAACATCATCGCTTGCTGCAACCGATCTTGAAGCAGCAGCTGGTTAGGTAAACCGGTTATCGCATCGTGGTAAGAAAGATATTTGGCGCGCTCCTCGGCTTCTTTTCTTTCCGTTATATCCGTCATCATCCAGACGCTGCCATTCTGCGGATGTAAGTGATCAAGCACATTCCCCGTCATTTCACACCAAAACGCGCTGCCATCAGCACGGGAAAGCAACTGAATTCGGGTAAATGGTTCATTATTCATCAGCGCGCTATAAGCTTCTTCGCCAAATGAATCAAAAGAAAATTTCGAGGTATAGAGGATCTCAGTGGACTGACCCAGTGCACCACCAGGTTGATAACCAAACATGATTTCAAAACGACGATTACAAGAGATGATAATGCGTTCCCGAACCATCGCGATGGCCACTAACGCATTGTCGAGCATGGCTTCTTTCTCTGATAATAAGACTGCCAGCATTTCATGGTTATGCTTGCGCTCGGTCACATCGCGCCCCACCATGACAGCATAACTTTTCAAATCAAGAACAGCGAGGCAGTATGAAAATTCAATCCAGATTAAGGTATCTTTGTGGCGAAACTCTGTCACAACAGAATGAGTCGCTGCGCTCTCTCCTTCGTGGAATGAATTCATATCCTGACTGAGAACAGCTAACACATGGCTCGCATCACCAAGGCCCAATGACTCAAAAGTGCTACCGATTAAGCGTTCAACAGGAACATCAATAAGACGCCCGAGTGCCGCATTAGCATCGGTAATTGTGCCTTCCGGTAACGAAACCAGCAGCACAAAATCTGACGTGCTATCCAATAAGGTATGAAAACGTTCAAGACGGTCTAAATTTTGTTTTAATTGAGGGTAATAACTTTTATGAAACGAACGTTCACCTAAACCAATGATGCGGTCTTTGCGGGATTCCCAATCTTTATCGGTGTCACATGGCTTCGCCATAAATAACCTTTATATCATCAATTTTGGCATGTCGAGGATTAGTAACCAGACATGCGTCATTGAGTGCATGAAAAGCTAATTCAGGAATATCCGCACTCCGAACACCGCGTTGAGTAAGGCTATTTACAATACCCAAACGACTACGAAGATGACTAAGTGCTTCAGTGATCCGCCTTGCCCGTTGGCGCTCGGTTATCCCCGCCATTTCCAGACCAATGGCTTCACCGATTTGTTTATAACGATCAGTTGCTTTTGAGATGTTGAAACGCACCACATGTTCCAGTAGTAACGCATTACATTCGCCATGGGGAAGATCGAGAAAACCTCCTAGAGCATGAGCCAACGCATGTACCGCACCCAAGCTGGCATTGGAAAAGGCTAAACCGGCTTGCAGGCTGCCAAGCAGCATATTTTCTCTGGAAGGCAAATGATGCGGCATCGATACTGCCTGCTCAATGTTATTCCAAATCAGTTTAATTGCTGCTAACGCATGAACATCGACAATGGGTGAACTGGCAGTGGATACATAGGCCTCAATGGCATGAGTTAATGCATCTATCCCTGTACAAGCGGTTAAATAGGTATCCATTGTTAATGTGGTTTCTGGGTCAACCAGCGCGACATCAGGAACCATGCACTTACTGATGATCGCCATCTTATAACGCTCTGGTGAGTTAACAATAATGCAGAATTGCGAGATATCAGCAGCAGTTCCCGCTGTGGTTGGAATGCAAATTAATGGCGGGCCGGGAATATCAATCTGATCGGCCCCTTCAAAATCGAGTATATGACCACCATTGGTATGCACAATGCCAATCGCCTTTGCACAATCAATAACACTGCCACCACCGACGGCAACAATCACATCACAGCGCTCACGAGCATATATTTCTGCACCGGCCATGACTTCATGATCTTTAGGGTTTGATGTGAGTTCCTGAAATATAACAGACTCAATGCCGACCTCCGTTAAATCAGCAATAACATCTTTCACCCAGCCGGCAGCAATAACCCCCGGATCGCTAACGACAAAAACTCGTCTCGCCATCATATTACGGGCATAAAACCCGACACGATGCCGTGCGTTGACACCAAAAATAAACTCCGGAGCAACGAATTTGCGCATTTCATAAAGAGGCATACTTCACCGCCATGATTCGTTCTCAAGTTATTTTTTAATCTTAGCTTAGTATTTGTATAACTTTGCGGTGATATATCCATTCATGCAAAATTGCTAAAAAAACGATATTTCAGCCACGATCACGAAAATTACTGTGCAAGACCACAGCAAACTCCAGAAAACGTTCATCTGTTATAAAGCTAGCTAATGATGCTGTGTGGCGTTGAAGAAGCGCTAAAGAGCTTACTGCTACTCAGTACCAAGCTTTTACCCAGATCTATTGTTCCATTTTTTGAGACAGTTAATCTGAAAAACTGGCATTTATCATATTAAATCGAGATTGTATTCTTACCCCATTGAAACGTGATGCGTTTCACAAAACAAAAAACAAATCTGGCTTATGCCGATCAGTAAAAATCCGCCTTCATAGAAGGCGGCATTGCTTTAGCGCCCCATAGGGGCGTACTTGGCTTTTACCCTGAGGGCCTTCGCCTTTCAGTTTAGATATTCTGCAATGACAATTGTTTATCATCCAGCTCGTGTTTCTCTCGGTACTTTACATATTTCTTTATCATTTCTGCATTCACACCTACGGTGTCAACGCAATAACCCTTTGCCCAAAAATGATTTCCCCATAACTTATGCTTTCTCAAATAGGGAAATTTATTGAACAATCGGATCGCTGTTCTTCCTTTCAAATGACCCATAACTTCAGATACTGATAACCTAGGCGGAATTTTTACCAAAAGATGCACATGGTCTATTTGGACATTTAATTCAACTATCTGTATTTTCAATTGGTCGCACAATATCCGAATCTGTCGATAAACTTCTTTCCCTACATTGTCTTTCAATATACGAAAACGGCACTTAGGGGTCCAAATTATGTGATATTGACAATGCCAGATCACATGGGATGCTTTTTCAAATCTACTCATGGATTTTCCTTATCGGTTGTGGGGACAACAGATTTGGATTTTCCATGAGTAGCATCTATAGGCAGAGCCAAAAAGTAGATAACCACGTCCATAGGACGTGGTTTTCAGTTAAAAATAAAATGAAATCTGTGGAGTTAAAATCATGAAAAATACATTCGTTCGTTTTGCTGCTGTTGCTGCATTATCCTTAGCCGCTCTTTCTGCTCAGGCAGATGTAAACACCTACAGTGCGCATGGTTCTGTTGTTAGTGTTGATGCGGCAAACCAAAAAGTTACGGTTAAACAGAATGCAGTTTCTGAACTAGGCTGGCCAGCTCGTACATTCACCTACACTGCTGATGGTAGCAACGTATTAAAAGGTATTTCTGTTGGGCAGACTGTGGATGTTCAGTTCACTACATCTAATGCATTCAATGCAGATGCACATTTTGTGACACCAGTTTCTCAGTAATATTCGATTAACGATGCTTAAAAAAGGGTTATTTTCATAACCCTTTTTGTTTTTATTATTCTGTGCATTCTGGGGTGAAAATTAGTTCGTTTTTCTTTTTGCTTGTTAGGTTTGTATTTATAGAGCCGTTTTACACTAATTTTCATACTCCACTTTCCCCTCTGCATTCTTATTGAGAGGGGCTTTTTTCTTACCGCCCGACCTATTATCTGGTAAAACCGGTTTGTAATATCACGCCAGTGCGGTTATTCCACCGAGGAGGGAAAATGCGGAGCGGGACGCCACCAGGAAACAATGGTCATAAAAGACAACATATTGTCCTGCTTTAGGGTCTTCAATGTAGTTATCCCTCTGCAACATCGGCATAATACGTTTGGAACAGACAATAACGATTTTTTCCTGACTGTTTTGCCTGATACATAGCATGATCTGCCTGACGTAATAGCTGATCAGCATCAATAGTAATATCTTGAGGGAAGAAGGTAATCCCCACACTGGCTGACACCTGTAGTTGCAACTCACCAACCATGACAGGTTGTGCTGCAGCCTGAACCAAGCGTTCAGCGCTCACAAGAGAGGATGAACTATCCGCCATACCCTGCAAGACAACCACAAATTCATCACCACCAATTCTTGCAAGCGTATCTGATTTACGAAGTGTTTGTTTCATCTGAGCAGCCAGTACAACCAATAACCGATCGCCAACCTCATGACCATAACTGTCATTAATCTGCTTGAAACCATCTAGATCGAGATAGCATACCGCAATGTATTTTTTGTAACGAATGGCTTGTGCCATCGCCAACTGTAAACGATCTGACAACAGTGAACGGTTGGGCAACCCTGTCAATGTGTCATAATGCGCCATTGTTTCTAACCGTTGTTCATGCGCTTTGGCTTCGGAGATATCAGAGAACAACGCGACATATTGCTATACATTGCCGAGCTGATCGCAAACGGCGCTAATGGTCAGCATTTCTGGAAAAATCTCACCATTTTTCCGGCAGCTCCACATTTCCCCCGCCCAATATCCATTCCGTTTAAGCTCGAGCCACATGCGCGCATAAAATGTTTTAGAATGTTTATCTGAATTGAACATACGAGCGTTTTTTCCAATCACATCTTCGCGACGGTAACCAGTGATCTCGCTAAACATGCCATTGACATCAAGAATGGTTCCATCAGCCCCGGTGATAAGAATACTTTCATGTGCATGAGAAAATACGGTAGCGGCCAGACGTTGAGAGGCTTCAGCCTTTTTGATGCTGGTTATATCGAAAAAAGACACGACATGCAGATCGTGGAAAGAGCCATTAAGGGGTTCTGACGCAACTAACGCGGTACGAACTTCCCCATTCTTGCACCGAATATCTGCTTCTATTGGCTCGAACGCCTGTTTTTCTCGTTCAGCCTTTGTCATATGCGCCTGCCAGGCTGCGGTGATTTGTTGTTGATATGCGGGATCAGGATAAGCCTTAGGCCACCAATCAGCTACAGTAGGAATGTCTTGCAACGAATAGCCAAAAGTACTGACAAAGGCGGGATTGAGATAGGTAATATTAAACTGTTCATCATTTAAGGCATAAGGGATAGGCGATGCCTCGATGATTGCCCGAAAACGCGCCTCGCTCTCGCGCAATGCGAGCTCTGATTGTTTTCTATCGGTAATATCATGATGCACACAAAACAAATAATATTGATTCGCCCATTCAACACCACTGATATAAACTTCAACATCATAATAACGCCCATCCTGACGCTGATGCTGTGTCTCAATGGTTAGGTGGCCCAAGCCAAGGTTATGGGTTATATCATCAATCTTTTCATGCTCTAGCTTGCTATCCCAATCTTTGACATTGAGATACCTCATTTCCTGCTCGGAATACCCCAACATTTGAGCAAAAGCGGGGTTCCACTCGAATAAACTACCATCCTGACGTAGCACCGCAATCCCTTCTTGTGATTGCTCCAGAAAAATACGCCGCCGCAACTCTTCCTGTTCAAGCGTTCTCTGAATGTTCAGCCGCTCAGTCACATCCTGAACAACGCCAAAAACGATTTGTTTTTCTCTGTCAAAATAGGCGATTGAGTGAATATCTTTCAATTCGCCTTTATCTAATGTCCGTATTCTGAACTCGACATTATAAGGTGCATCCTCCTCAATAAGCGCTTTCATCGCCGAATCAAGCATAACGCGATATTCTGACAAGGCTGCTTTTTTGATTTCAGTAAATTCGTACTTTTCTTTATGTAAACCGAAAATTTTTATTGCTCCGGAGGAAGCAATAATAGATTGATCTCTCAGGTGAAATTCCCAATTCCCTGATTTCGACGCTAACTCAGCGCGTGCAAGCCGAGCCTCGCTGTGACGTAATGCCGCCTCCGAACGAATACGTTGTTCCACCAACAGATTAAAACTATCAGTCAAATTTCTGATCTCGTTGTCACCCGTCTGTGGCAACACATGCATATCTCCCTCTTCATGATTCGCCATTTTTCGTATGGTACGAGTCACCTTATCCAGAGGGTTCAGTGCATGTTTTACGAGAATCCAAACAACACCTGACGATAACAAAGTCAGGGTCAGTGCAATCACGTAAATAACCGTTTCCATATGCCGAATAGGCATAAACGCTTCTTCTGCCGACAACGCAATTTGTACTAGCCAACCCGTCGATGGAATTATTTTTGCTGTACTTAAAATCTTTGTTTCATGGAAATTAATATCCACCGAAGCGTCTTGATTTAGCATCGGTTGGAGAATATCTGCAGATTTACTCGAAGAAACAATTAAGTGGTAGTACGGGTCACCAACAATAATCGTTCCGGCTTTTTCCATTCTGTTTTGAGCAACCTGACCAAACAGGCTTTTATCCGAGAGAGAGGAGAAACCGGCAAGAACACCGACTAATGCACCAGAAGCGTTTCTGATGGGGGCAGCAATAGCAACGAGTGGCCGACCCGTGAAATTACTTTTTCGCGGTTTCCCAATCGCTGTTTTATCTGTCGCCATTACTTTTTGAAAATATTCACGTGTGTTAAAGCTAGCCGTTTCCCGACCAAGACCAGAAGGAAATTCAGCAATACCGATACCCTGCCTGTCAATGACAACGAGCCCTTCCTGAAAAAGGGCCTGAAGACCAATTCGTTCTTTAAGAAAGGTGCGCATCTGTACTGGAGAATTGAAATACTGGGAAACAAGTTTGGCATTTTGATTGAGAAGGTCGACACGTTGAATTATTTTGGCATCAATGTCCGCGGCAATATAAGACGCTGCCGAGTTTTGCTGTGCAGTGAGCAGCTCTTTTATATCCTGTCTGAGGGAATTAGTTATAGCAAACGTCAACGCCCACAGACTCAGTACAAAAGTCAGAATGACTATACTTATGAGACGAACTTTCAAACTTAGAGGGGAAAAAATTATTGTTTTCATTATTTCTCAATGAGGCCCATATCTAAGCGTCAATGTTTACTGCAACGTACTTTCTTAAAAGTCTATCAATACTATTGACCACCCCAAAGGAAAAAGAAAAATTTCAATGTAATTAAAAACTTCAAATGTGATTTCAACTGAAATTTAAGGCCTCTTTCTTTAAACGTTATGAGGCCTTACGCCATTATTTCCAGCCCGTCACTTCACGTAAGCCCGCAGCAATATCCGCCAGAGAACGCACAGTTTTCACACCCGCTTCTTCTAACGCAGCAAACTTCTCCGCCGCAGTGCCTTTACCACCGGCGATGATCGCACCCGCATGGCCCATACGCTTACCGGCAGGAGCCGTCACACCCGCGATGTATGAAACCACTGGTTTCGTCACGTTAGCTTTAATATAGGCTGCCGCTTCTTCTTCCGCGGTGCCACCAATTTCACCAATCATCACGATCGCTTCAGTTTGCGGGTCATTCTGGAACAGTTCCAGGATGTCGATAAAATTAGAACCCGGGATCGGATCACCACCAATACCCACGCAAGTGGACTGACCAAAGCCCGCATCGGTGGTCTGTTTCACCGCTTCATAGGTCAGCGTGCCAGAACGGGATACAATACCGACTTTACCCGGCAGGTGAATGTGCCCCGGCATGATGCCGATCTTGCATTCACCCGGCGTAATGACGCCCGGACAGTTCGGGCCAATCATGCGCACGCCAGTTTCTTCCAGACGGCATTTCACCTGCAGCATATCCAGCGTTGGAATACCTTCGGTGATACACACAATCAGCTCAATACCGGCATCAATGGCTTCTAAAATCGCATCTTTGCAAAATGGTGCAGGCACATAAATCACCGATGCCGTCGCACCGGTTGCTTCTACCGCATCACGCACGGTGTTAAACACTGGCAAACCTAAATGCGTGGTGCCGCCCTTGCCCGGTGAAACACCACCGACCATTTGTGTGCCGTAGGCAATCGCTTGTTCAGAATGGAAGGTGCCTTGTGAACCGGTAAAACCCTGGCAGATGACTTTAGTCTCTTTATTGATCAGAACGCTCATGCCATGGTCTCCGCTGCTTTAACGACTTGTACCGCAGCATCGGTCAGACTGGTTGCTGCAATAATATTTAATCCACTTTCTGCCAGTTTCTGTGAACCCAGCTCAGCATTGTTACCTTCCAGACGCACGACGACCGGCACTTTCACACCCACTTCGGCTACCGCACCGATGATGCCTTCCGCGATCAGATCACAACGCACAATACCGCCGAAGATATTAACCAGCACCGCTTTGACTTTACTGTCAGAGAGAATGAGCTTAAAGGCTTCCGTCACGCGCTCTTTCGTTGCACCACCACCGACATCGAGGAAGTTGGCCGGGAATCCACCGTGGTGTTTGATGATGTCCATGGTGCCCATCGCCAAGCCTGCGCCGTTGACCATGCAGCCAATACTGCCATCGAGAGCCACGTAGTTCAGATCCCAGTGGGCAGCTTCCACTTCACGAGGGTCGTCCTGCGTTTCATCGTTCCACGCTTTTAGTTTCGGCTGACGATAGAGGGCATTGCTGTCGATGTTGATTTTGCCATCCAGACACAGCAAATTGCCTTCACCAGTGATCACCAAGGGGTTGATTTCCAACAGCGCCAGATCGCAGGCAACAAACATTTTGCCTAAGCCTAAGAAGATCTTGGTGAACTGTTTCAGCTGTTCCGCATTTAAACCGAGTTTGAAACCCAGTTCGCGCGCTTGATAGGCTTGCGGGCCAGTCAGCGGATCGAGTGTGGCTTTGTGAATGAGCTCAGGGGTGTTGTGAGCAACGGTTTCAATGTCCATGCCGCCTTCGGTCGAGGCCATAAACACCACGCGACGCGTACTGCGATCCACTACGGCGCCCAGATACAACTCTTTGGCAATGTTGCCGCAGGCTTCCACCAAAATGGTATTCACGGGCTGACCATTCGCGTCAGTTTGGTAAGTCACCAGACGTTTACCTAACCAATGTTCGGCAAAGGCACGGACTTCTTGCTCAGAGGAAACGACTTTTACTCCACCAGCCTTACCACGTCCACCGGCATGAACCTGACATTTGACAACCCATTTTTCACCGCCTAACGTTTTCGTCGCAGCTACGGCTTCATTCGCCGAAGAACAAGGAACACCTGGAGGCACAGGCAGGCCGTAGTCAGCAAATAATTGCTTGGCCTGATATTCATGTAAATTCATTGTGTTTATCCATCAACGTATTATCGAGAAAATATACCCAAAGTAATTGGCGTTGCAGCAAGGCGACAAGTGAGCGAATCCCCAAGAGCATAGATAGGCTATGTGATTGGGGTGAGTGAACGCCGTCAACGATGCTGCAACTTCAAGTAAGAAGGGTATAGTTATCCAAAAAGAGAATCGGTAGGTACTTGCACCAACATCAACCCAGCTCGCAATCCCGGACGCACGCTGGCATTGGGGAATAACACCCACTCTTCTGACTGTTGCACCTGGTAGGAAATCTCGCCATCACGAGCCAACAAATCCCCGGCAGAAAACCGGGTGAAATTCTTCACCGACTCAGGAAAATTCAGCTGGAATTGTTCGCTGATCTTTTTCAGCTCTTGTGTTACCCGATAAACTTTAATCGGCTCGGCAGCATGGGGGAGCATGTTAATCCCCGTGATCAGCGAAATAAGTCCTTGGTTGATCAGCGCAAACTGATTGAGATCGTTTTGCCCAAATGGCTGTGCCTTCCCTAATTCCAGCGTACAGCTATCTGCCTGACAATGCTGGCTGGTGAAATAACTGAATGTGCCACTTGGTGCCTGGTTGATCACCAGTGCCTCGATACCGGAATGATGCAGCCAGTCGAGCATTCTCCGGCTATAAAGAGGTCTGCCATATACACCGTTGTCGATATACGGCAACAAGCCGAATCGCTGGTGATGTGATTCGCGGATCGCAGTGTGCAGATCAAAATGCAGACGCTCGCTCTCATTACTCTGATCATAAAAATCACGAACTAACTGTTCGAGCTGCTCTGCGCGTGCGGTTTCAGCGCATGCGGGAAACTGAGCATAACGACCGCTAAACAATCGGTTTAAATCAATCTGGTTATAACGCTCGCCATTGACCATCGCCGCGGGGTTACCGAAAATGACCAGCAGACGCACTTGCAAACGGCGCTTGCCATGCAGCAGATCGCTGACTAATGCGGCCAGCAATTCAATCGGTGCGGTTTCATTGCCGTGAATGCCGGCTGATAACACCACACTCTTCCAATAGCCGTGCAAAGGCTCCAGCTCTAATACGCCCTGCGCCAGCCATCGCCAACGCAGGTTGAAGTTACTGCCGCTATGCTCTTGCGGCTCACGACCCGAGAGCGTCATTTGCAGAAAATCAAACATGCTGACCTCTTATTGCTGGAACGGATAAATGCTGCCCAATCCCATGATCCGAGTCAGTTCATCCAACGCCTGCCGATTCTCAATTAAGAGTTGTGGATCAGCTAAATCGGCTTCGGTTAACCGATCACGATAATGGCGATCAACCCAGTTGTTGAGGGTAAAAAACAGTGACTCGTTCATCAGCACACCCGGCGCTATGGCTTGTAATTCCGCATCGGTTAACACGACGCGCAAGCGTAGGCAGGCAGGACCACCACCGTTACGCATGCTTTCGCGCAAATCAAAAACGTTAACTTCGTTGATCGGGCCATTGCTGTTGATGAGGCTACTCAGATAATCCCACACTCGGTGATTTTGGCGCGACTCTTCCGGCACGATGATCATCATTTTGCCGTCAGGTTTACTGAGTAACTGGCTGTTAAACAGATACGTGCCGACCGCATCGGCCACCGATACCTGTGCAGTTGGTACTTCCACCGAAACGAAATGATGACCTAACGCGGACATCTTTTGACTGATCTCATCCAGCGCCTGCTTTTGGTTTAAAAATGCCTGTTGATGGTGGAACAGCACATTGCGATTGCTCACCGCGATAACATCGTTATGGAATACACCTTGATCGATAACATCTGGGTTTTGTTGAATAAACACGGTTTGGGCGGCATCTAAACCATGCAAACGCATCACCGCTTCACTGGCTTCGCGGGTTTGGCGGGCTGGGAATCGTTGTGGTTCCAACGTTCCGCCAAACGCTTGTTTGCCATACACAAACACTTCAACCCCCGCAGCACCATAATCACCACCTAAACGATTATGGTTCGCAGCACCTTCATCGCCCATCAAGGCTTGTTGGGGTAAAGCGGCATGATGTGCAAAATAGGCATCGTTTTTGAAAATAGAACGCAATGTGGCACTGGTGGTGTCAGCTTCAATGGCACGATGAAATTTGTTGTTGAGATTAGCAACAGTGAAATGCACGCGCTTATCGGCGGTATCGGCAGACGGTGACACGGTGGCCGCATTGGCTGTCCACATCGATGATGCTGAACTCACTGCCGACAATAATTGCGGTGACTGTTTCGCGACTGCCGCGATGATCTGCGCATCAGAACCCGTAAACCCCAACTGACGTAACACAGGAATATGCGGGCGTTCCTGAGGTGGTAACACGCCCTGTTTAAACCCCATATCACTCAGCGTTTTCATTTTCTGTAATCCCTGTTTGGCCGCTAATTTCGGGTTAGCAGGGGTATTTTTATTACTGGTGGAAGCAACATTCCCAAATGATAAACCGGCGTAATGATGCGTCAGCCCAACCAGACCATCAAAATTGACTTCATAGGCGCTCATAATAATTCTCCGGTTTAAGCTGAACGACGGCTGTCAGGAAATGACAAACCCGGTGAAAGCGTTGCTGGTAACGCAATCTGTTCACTTTCTAGTGAGGCCATCGGCCACGCGCAATAATCGGCAGCGTAATAGGCACTCGGGCGATGATTGCCTGAAGCGCCAATGCCGCCAAATGGCGCTGCACTGGAAGCTCCGGTTAACTGTTTATTCCAGTTCACAATACCAGCCCGTGCTTCGGTCAAAAGACGATCATAATGCTCGCGATGTGGGGAAATCAGACCCAACGCCAAACCAAAACGGGTATCGTTGGCAATAGCGAGTGCTTCGTTAAAATCACCATAGCGAACCACGGTCAGTAGCGGACCGAAATATTCCTCATCGGGGCGTTGCAGAACATGGGTAACATCAATAATGCCGGGGGACAGTAAAGCCGTACCTTCTTCCAACTGAGTCATGGCGAGTAAAGCTTCACCGCCACGATCCAGCAACATTTGCTGTGCAGTCAGTAACTGATTCGCTGCCGATGTTGAAATCACTGAGCCCATAAATGGCGCGGGCTCCGCGTTCCACAAACCAACACTGATCGCTTTGGTGACTTCAACTAACCGTTGCAGGAACTGTTCCCCAGCCTCACCCGCCTTCACCAGCAGACGTCGGGCACAGGTGCAGCGTTGGCCGGCTGAGATAAAAGCCGACTGAATAGTGAGGTGTACGGCAGCATCTAAATCAGCGATATCGTCGACGATCAACGCATTGTTGCCCCCCATTTCCAGCGCAAGGATCTTCTCTGGCTGCCCCGCCAACTGACGATGCAATTGATAACCGGTGTTGGCACTGCCAGTAAACAACAGCCCATCAATACCACTGTGCGATGCCAAAGCCACACCGGTTTCACGCCCCCCTTGCACCAGATTAATGACGCCATCCGGCAGGCCCGCTTGCAACCAGATCTTCATGGTCTCTTCGGCTGTCCACGGGGTTAATTCGCTCGGCTTGAACACCACCGTATTCCCCGCCAACAATGCAGGCACGATATGCCCGTTTGGCAGGTGCCCCGGAAAGTTATAAGGGCCAAACACTGCCAACACGCCATGCGGACGATGACGCAGCACCGCCTGACCATCAGCCATGGCCGTAGCTTTCTCGCCGGTACGTTCATGAAATGACTGCACAGAAATGGCCACTTTATTCACCATAGTCTGCACTTCGGTTAATGCTTCCCAGCGCGGTTTGCCGGTCTCTTTGGCGATCACGGCGGCGAGCTCAGGTTTTTGTGCTTCCAGCAACTGCGCAAACCGTTGTAATAGCGCAATGCGGGTATCGCGCGGGGTTTTCGCCCATGCCGGAAAAGCATCGCGCGCCGCAGCTACTGCGCGGCCGACATCGCTGGCATGTGCTTCGTTAGATTCCCACAACAGTTCATTGGTGGCAGGGTTGGTTTTGCTGAAACGAGGACCAATGCCGTAATACCACTGGCCGTTGATTAATAAAGCACGGTGTAACATTAGCGTTTCTCCTTAACGGCGCACTGGGCCTCAGAAAATAGCGTGACTGCCCGAATGGTATCGCCAGCACTAACCCCTAACGCGGCAGCAATGGCAGACGGCAAACAAATAGCGGTATCGGTAAATGAAACCTGTGCCAGCAGTGCGCGGTAATCGCGGAATTTGTCATTCGCCAGCAAATAGGTAGTGTTATTGGTTGGGGTTGCCTGATCGTCAATCACGACTGGCCAGACTCGGCTTTGTTTTACAGCTCGCAGTTCCGAAACATAGGCTTCCAGTGTTGGGCCGGCATCGAAAATGTCGACATAGCCTTCATATTTCATACCTTCGCTTTCTAAAATCGCACGCGCTGGCGCGGTATGCGGATGTACCTGACCGATGGATTCCCGCGCTTCTGGTGATAAAAAATCGACATATAAAGGGTGTTTAGGCATTAGTTCCGCAATAAATGATTTTTGGCCAATACCAGTCAGATAATCCGCTTCAGAAAAATCGATTGAGAAGAAATGTCGCCCCAGACTTTCCCAGAATGGAGACCGCCCCGCTTCATCAGAAAACCCGCGCATTTCGGCAATCAATTTGTCGGCAAAACGCTCCTGAAATGCGGCCATAAACAGGAACCGTGCTTTCGATAGCAGTTGGCCATTTTTGCTATGACGATATTCAGGGTCGAGGAATAACGTACACAGTTCACTGTAGCCCGTGTGATCATTACTCAGAAACAACGTTGGCATCTGGGTATAAACATTCAATTCTTTCGAGGCATGCACCAACGTGCCAACGCGGTAGTTGTACCAAGGTTCTGTGCGACCAACCGCTACCTCAATGGCGCTGATGCCCACCACTTTTTTCTGCTCGGTATCTTCCAGCACAAACAGATAACCTTGTTCTGCTTGTGTCGCTTCATCGCGCCAAGTCTTTAATACCCGTTCAATGCGGGCAGCTAATCGCTCATCGTTCGATGGCAATGAGGTTACTCCAACCCCTGTTTTTGCTGCTAACGCTGAGATCGCCGCCAGATCTTCCAGCTGAACCGGACGAATGATCATCATAGTGTTAATCCTTTTTTGCTGTTTAAAGTGATAAAAATGGGAATAGCTAAATGGAGATGCAGACTAATGTTCCGGCAGCGGAAGCCAGCGAATGCGGCTTCCTGCTTCAACTTTTAATGCGGCTGCTTGTTCCGGTTTAAGACAAAGTGAAGTGGAATTTGCTGTGGAAATATTTACCGAGGGAATAGCTGCGACGATGGCACGAAAATCAGCCAGCCGATCATTGATTATCAGCACTTGCTGATCAGACATCGCCGGCATGCCGATATCAACGACAGCCACCTTACTTTGTTGCCAGCTCGTCAGCGTGTTGCGTCTTGCCGTAACAATCGGGCCGGCATCAAAGATCTCGACAAAATCATCGGCCTCAAAACCATCATGGGTCAGCATCTCAAACTGTAACTCGGCATCAGGGTGCACCTGCCCCATTGCGGCCTGGGCTTCTTCAGCGAGTAAAGGCACATACAACGGATGATGTGGCATGAGTTCCGCGATAAACGTCTTATTGCGGGTGCCGTTGTAATACTCCACTTGGTTATAATCGATACCGAAAAATTTCCGTCCGACATGTTCCCAGAATGGGCAACGCCCGGTTTTATCGGCAATTCCCGGTAATACGGCTAACAACTCTTGCGAAAATCGTTCTGGATGTTGAGCGATAAATAGCAATCGCCCCAGAGACAATAGTTGCGGCAAGTGCGTATGCCGTAATGCCTGAGTGATAAAAAATGAGCAGAGTTGCGAGTGATCACTCAGGGCATGGGTTAACGTCAACGCGTGGATGCGGTTATGTACCTTTAGCGCGCGTGACGAGTGCACAATCACATCATTCCGGTAGGCATAAAACGGCTCAAGATAACCGGCTTGGGCAACAATGGCTGATGTGCCTAACAGCTGTCCGGTAGCGGTTTCTTCCAATACGAAGAAATAACTCTCTTCACCGGGCATCATGACATCCGACCGCAAAGCCGACAGCGAACGCTCTACTTTTTCCAACAGATTCCGACGGTGTACCGGCAGAGTACACACCATCGGGCCACTGGCTTCGGCTAATCGTTCGATCTGAGCTAAGTCGGCCATTGCCGCCGGACGCATGATGATCATAATGAATTACCGCTTCACCACATGAGCCAACGCGCGAGCAAAGCGAGCCAAGCCTTCCTGCACATCTGCTTCTGAGATGATCAGTGACGGCGCGAAACGCACCACATCTGGCCCCGCGATCAATGCCAGCAAACCCTCTTCCGCCGCTGCATTGGTGATGGCTTTCGCTTGCCCCGCATAAGCGGCCGTTAATTGACAACCAATCAGTAAACCGGCACCGCGAATATCACTGAACAGATCATATTGCTGATTGATTGCTGTCAGACCATCAACAAACCACTGATGACGTTGTGCAACACCCGCTAAGACTTCTGGCGTATTAATGATGGAAAGCACCTTTCCCGCGACTGCTGACGCAAGCGGATTGCCGCCATAGGTTGTGCCATGGCTGCCAACAGATAACGCTTTAGCAAACTTATTGGTAGTCAAAATTGCGCCAATGGGGAAACCACCACCCAATGCTTTCGCGGTAGACAACACATCAGGCACCACACCATATTGCATGTAGGAATAGAGCGAACCGGTGCGACCAACGCCTGTCTGCACTTCGTCAAAAATCAGCACTGCATTGAATTGATCGCATAAATCACGCAAGCCTTGCAGAAATTGTGCATCGGCAGGAATCACCCCACCTTCGCCCTGAATAGGCTCAACGATAACAGCGCAGGTTTTATCCGAAATAACCGCTTTTGCCGCGTCTAAATCGTTATACGCGACATGGTGAATACCACCGGGTAATGGCGCAAAATCTTTGGAGTATTTCGGCTGACCACCGGCGGAGACAGTGAACAGGGTGCGGCCGTGGAACGCGTTGTTGAAGGCCACAATTTCATTTTTCTCCGCACTAAACGCATCGTGCGCATATTTACGAGCCAGTTTCAGCGCGGCTTCGTTAGCCTCTGCGCCGGAGTTACAAAAAAACACTTTATCGGCAAATGTGGCGTCAACCAGTTGCTTCGCTAACGCTAAAACAGGTTCGTTCGTGTAGCCATTACCAATGTGCCAAAGTTTATCGGCCTGCTCGATAAGAGCCGCTTTCACAGCAGGATGAGCATGACCCAAGGCATTGACTGCAATACCGCCGGCAAAATCAATGTAGGATTTTCCTGTCTGATCCCACACCGTTGAGCCTTCACCTTTTACCGGAATAAACGGTGCCGGAGCGAACATTGGAATAATATATTCATCAAAATCCTGACGATTAATCTGACCTTCTGTCATATCTGCCTCGATAGATTGCACTATGGAATTGGAATTAGCTTAACGACATTGCTTAAATTTTAATTATAGAAACACGACAGCGATTTATATTTAAAACCCATACTATTTTTCATTAAGCTTAAATTTGTTATTTCTCTCTTCTCGTGGTGTGATCTCAAAAAATGCTTTATAGGCACTGGAAAAATGAGGCCCACTTGAAAAGCCGCAACTTAAACCGATCTGGATAATTGATTTACTCGATGTTAATAAAAGCTGTCTCGCTTTTTTAAGGCGTAGCTCTAGATAATATTTAGCCGGCATATTGCCAACGTAGCGCTTAAATAAGCGTTCTAACTGCCTACGCGATAAATTGACCAGCTCAGCAATTTCATCGGTTGCCAACGGCTCTTCGGTATTTTGCTCCATGAGCTCCATCGCGAGCGTCAATTTCGGCTGTGTTTCGCCACCCAGATTGTGTAGCGGAATACGCTGCCGTTCATCTGGCAAGCGGATACGATCCAAACAGAGCACCTCGGCAACTTGCGCTGCTAATTCGCTATCTTCATTTTTTTCAATCAGATAGAGCATAAAATCAAGGTTGGCCGCTTTCCCTGCACAACTTAGCCGCTGTTCACCCGTCTCAAACAGATGATGTGTTACATTCACATCTTGATAGGTTTCGGTGAATGGGTCTAACGCTTGCCAATGCACGGTTGCAGGTTGCTCTCGAAATAAACCGGCGTCGGCGATCCAAAATGCCCCCATATCGATACCCACTAAACTAATATCGGACTGGTTGCATATTCGCTGCATAAATTTCCGAATGCGGATATCAATTTTATTTTCAGGATAGCATTCACTTATTACCATCAGCATATTGAGTGTAGGTGAATCATCCACTGTAAAATCAGCATTTATATGCATTCTATCATTCAGATGAATTATCTTATCCGTCTGATCGGAGATATAAATAAACTGATACCTTTCCTCACCCAGCAATTTATTTACCTGAATAACAGGCTCCTGAATGGAGCCTAATGTAAACAGCGAGCAAGGCGGAATGATATACAAACCAATTTTAAATTTTGGTTGTATATGCAATTGACTTAACATAATTTCATTTTAACCAGCATGGTTAATTAACAATTTTGATTAATTATTTCAAAGCACCCGATAAAAACTGTTTTAAGCGTTCACTTTTCGGGTTACCAAATAATTCATCCGGGTGCCCTTCTTCTTCGATCTTACCTTGGTGCAGAAAGATGACATGGTTAGACACATGTCGGGCGAAACCCATTTCATGCGTTACCACGATCATGGTTTTTCCCTCTTCCGCCAGTTTTTGCATGATCTTAAGCACTTCTCCCACCAATTCAGGATCAAGCGCTGAGGTCGGCTCGTCAAATAGCAACACTTCTGGCTCCATCGCTAATGCACGCGCAATCGACACGCGTTGTTGCTGACCACCGGAAAGATGGGATGGATATTTCTTGCGAGCTAATTCATCAATACCCACTTTTTCCAGATAAGTCACCGCACGCGCTTCTGCTTCTTCTTTACTGATACCGAGCACCTGAACTGGGGCTGCCATGACGTTTTCCAGCACCGTCATGTGATTCCACAAATTGAAATGCTGGAAAACCATCGTCAACTTAGTGCGTAACAATTGTAGCTGTTTATGATCAACCACCTTTAATTGGTCGTCTAAATCGCGCACCATGCGGATCTCTTTACCATTGATGTAAATTGAGCCTTCACTTGGTTTTTCCAAAAAGTTCATGCAACGTAAAAATGTGCTTTTACCTGAACCCGACGAGCCAATAATACTGATCACATCACCGGCTTTTGCCTGTAACGAAACGCCTTTGATCACCAGATGATCGCCATATTGTTTATGCAGCTCTTTCACTGCCAGTTTACAGTTTTGCATATGACTCATATTCCCTGTCAGTGAGATGAGACTGGTTTAAGGTGACGCAACCAATGTTTTTCAGCACGCTTAAACAACGCGACCAATAGAAATGAAATCAGCAAATAAATGACCGCCGCTAAACCGAATGCGTGAAACGATTTATAGGTCGCCGCATTCACATCACGCGCTATTTTTAAGATGTCAGGCACGGTGGCAGTGAATGCCAATGAGGTGGCATGCAACATCAAGATCACTTCATTGCTGTAAGTCGGTAAAGCACGACGCAGTGCCGAAGGAATAATGATCGACTGATACAATTTCCAGCCCGAGAAACCATACGCTCTGGCGGCTTCTACTTCGCCATAACTCATTGCGCGAATAGCACCGGCAAAAATTTCAGTGGTGTAAGCGCAGGTATTCAATATCAGGGCGAGCAGTGTGCAGTTATAGCCACTACGGAAAAACCAATTCAGGAAATCGGTATTACGTACTGCATCTAAGGTATACACACCGGAATAAAGCACCAGCAACTGCACATAAAGCGGTGTGCCACGGAAAATATAGGAGTACACCCACACTGGCATCCATAACCATTTCTTGGTTGACACACGTGCAATCGCCAGCGGGATCGAGATGAAAAATCCGCTCACAACGGATATCACCAAGAGCCACATCGTCACTGCAACACCAGTGAAATGATAACCGTCAGACCAAAGAAATGCGGTGCCGTAACGTTCTAATATCTCAATCATAATGATGCTTTCCGATGCCCGACTTCATAACGACGTTCCAGCCACAACAGCACCAGATTCGATATCGTGGTAAACAACAAATAAACCGCAGCGGCAACAATGGTAAATAAGAAGAAGTGATAAGTGCCTTTACCTGCATTTTGGGTCGCTTTGACTACATCAGCCAAACCAATAATCGAAACCAATGCCGTTGCTTTTAAGGTGACTTGCCAATTATTCGCGATCCCAGGCAAGGCAAAGCGCATCATTTGCGGAAATAAAATAATCCGGAATATTTGCCAAGGTGAAAAACCATACGCAACAGCGGCTTCAATTTGCCCTTTCGGCACAATAATAAAGGCACCTCGGAATGTTTCGGTAAAATAGGCGCCGTAAATAAAACCAATGGTCAACACACCAGCAACAAATGGATCGATATTAATTTGACCAATACCGACATATTCCGTTATTTCATTCAGCGACATTTGCAAGCCATAAAAAATAAGCAGCATTAATACCAAATCGGGAATACCACGTATCAAGGTTGTGTAAATATCAGTGATTACTGACATCCAACGACTGCCAAATATTTTAGCGCTCGCACCAGCCAATCCAAGAACAATTGACACTATCACTGACAAAAGCGCCAGCTCGATGGTAATTAACGAGCCTTGAAGAATAATATTGCCATATCCATACAGCATAATAACTTTCCTGATATAAGGCAGGAGAAGCTCCTGCCTTAAAACACTTATTTACCGTAGATATCGAAATCGAAATATTTTTTCGCGATGGTTGCATAAGTACCATCTTTAATCATGTCGGCCAGCGCTTTATTCAGCTGAGCTTTTAATGCGGTGTCGGCTTTACGTAAACCGATGCCGGCACCCACGCCAAAATATTTAACATCAGTCACTTCCGGGCCAGCGAATGCGAAACCTTTACCCTGAGGCTGTTTGATAAACCCTTCGTTTGCTGCCACCGCATCCTGGAATGCTGCATCTAAACGGCCGTTAACCAGATCTGCATATACTTGATCCTGTGATTGATAAGCAACTACATCAATACCTTTAGTAGCCCACAGCTCTTTAGCGTAAGTTTCAGCGGTTGTGCCTTGGAATACACCAACGTGTTTACCCTGTAATGCATCTACTGTTGGCAGTAGTTTTGAGCCTGAGGCAGCAACTAATCGCGCTGGAGTACCATACATCTTATCGGTGAAATCGATCTCTTTCTGACGTTGTTCAGTAATCGACATAGAAGAGAGAATGGCATCAATTTTCTTTGCTTTCAGTGAAGGAATTAAACCGTCAAATTCGCCTTCCACCCAAGTGCAATTAGCAGCAATACGTTTGCAAAGCTCATTACCCAAATCGATATCAAACCCCGCCAATTTGCCTTCCGGCGTTTTCACTTCAAATGGCGCATAACCCGGTTCGACGCCTAAGCGTAAATCTTGAGCATTTGCCGCAAATACAGTCGATGCGGCCAGCATACAGGCAACTTTGAGCAGTTTATTCATAATAAGTGACTCTCTATTAATTGAAGGGTAATTACATGCACTGATATAACTAATTACTTCCATAGCATAGCAGGATACGTGCCAGTTTTATTTGGCTCATTATTTACCAGTGACGATTTAAATTTATGTATATTTAACAGCTGAACTTGCATGAGTAATCGAATATTGCTTTTTAAGGTAATATTTTATTCACTATCACTTAAATCCTTCCTTTAACTGTCACCAGCAGATTTAATGTTTAATTAGATCATTTTGGTGCAAAATCAACCCATAAAGATGCAGAAAATAATAAAATCACTGTTTTCTTCATAAAATAGAGAGTTCATTGCTTGCGAATGAATCATGAATACCAACAATTAGCACCAAATATGTGCTTCAATGAAAGAGAGATGACAATCAATTTTGCGACATAAAGTTATATAATTATGAATAATTAATGCAAATAGAAATGCATTTTTACTGTATTAAATTATGCATAACATCATTTTATTTATGTTTAAATATTCAACTTTAAAAGCGGCTTATTTATACGGTTTGATGGAAAATATATGATATTCCGGCTGGGAAATATCAACATAACCTTCATATCGAAAACTTCCGATTCCAAGGTAGTTCGCACAGCGCAAGTCGCTTTTGAACTGAGATAAAACAACGCACAGACATATTATCTTGCTGGCTGTCAGTGAACGGTTTGATTACCAGCCGGAAAGCCATGATCACTTGTACTTAAAATGATTTTTAGCAAAAAAAAATCAGAAACAACAGATACTGTTTCTGATTAAAACTACAGGGCAAATTATCAATGCTGCTTTTATGAAAAGCATCGCTTAATAAACGTCAAAGCCAGAGCAACACCAGCATTAGTGATGGTATGTACTGCACCAGACTCATAATGAGTTTGAACTTCAAACCCGAGTTCAATCAACTTGTTCGCCGCTGCTTCGCTTTCCGTATAAGGGATCACCGGGTCATTTTTCCCATGAATCAGAATCACGGGCGTAGCCTTTTCTGATTTGATAAATGGTTCTGGTGATGCTAATCGACCAGAATATGCCACCACACCCGCCAACGGGAATCGAGCACTAACCAGAGCATCTAACGCCATAATGGTTCCTTGGGAAAAACCGACAAACACCACACGATCAAGATCAGGGTTAATGGCATGCTCACTAAAAAGACGATTAATGGTCGCGTTAAACTCTGATCGGGCAGAGACAATACGTGCCGCACGCGTTTCAGGTGTTATCCCATTCACACTAAACCACTGATAACCAAAACCTTGATCGAAACGAAAGGGCGCATTGGGAGAAAGAAAGAGGGTATCTGGTAATTCCTGCGACCAATAGCGAGCTAGCGCTTGCAGGTCATCACCATTACTTCCGACACCATGCAGTAAAATTACGACTTGTTTTGTCATCTCTTTGCTTCCTTAAAAGCCATATTCGCTCATATCAGGCCCTACCGGCACTATGCCTTTTGGATTAAGCGCCTTAATTGAATAATAACCTTGTTTGATATGATTAATATTCACGGTTTCGCGAATACCCGGTATGTCTAACATTTGTTTTACATAACGCGAAAGCAAAGGATATTCCCTTAACTGACGCAGGTTACATTTAAATAACCCGTGGTATGCAACATCAAATCGGATCAGCGTGACAAATAAGCGAATATCCGCTTCTGTTAATACATCACCACAGAGAAAACGACGATCATCATTAAGTCTTTGCTCCAGCGTATTCAACATGCTGAATACATCTTGAAAAGCCTCTTGATAACTCTCTTGTGTCGTTGCAAAACCAGCCCGGTACACGCCGTTATTCAATTTCACATATACATCAGCGTTCAATTCATCAATTTCATCTTTTAGATGATCGGGATACAAATCAAGTGCAGATGATGCCAGCGAACCAAACCCACTATTCAGCATACAGATGATATCAGCAGACTCATTATTGACGATGGTTTGCGTCTTTTTATCCCATAAAACCGGCACCGTAGCCCGGCCGGTAAAATTAGGCGCTGCCTTGGTGTAAATTTGATGTAACCATTCCGCCTGATTTAGATCATCCCGATCTGCACCCGGGTAGTCGCCGAAATGCCAGCCTTGATCGAGTATCCAAGGTTCTACGACCGATACACTGATAATGTCTTCTAGCCCTTTCAGCTTTCGAGCGATCAACGTTCTGGATGCCCAAGGACAAATCAATGCGACATATAAATGATATCGATCAGCTTCAGCTTGGAAACCACCCTCCCCGGTGACACCCGGAGTTCCATCGGGTGTCACCCAGTGACGAAAACTGGAGATTTGACGAACAAAACCACCTTTATTATCAGTCGCCTGAACCGGATCCCAATTGGCAGTCCATTTTCCATTAACTAACATAATCAGCGTCCGGTTATTTCTTAGCGATAGACGGTTTCAGTGCGAAAGCACCATCACCCACCAAGGCAAGAGCCAGCAAACCAATGATCCAGAAAGCAGGGAATTCCCAGCCACCATTGGCATTAGTGAAGAAAAAGCCGGCGGACCAATGCACAGTCACAATGGCACCCAACAGGATCGGGATGAGTGCGATAGCAACCAATCGTGTATAAACCCCAAGGATCAGCGCGATAGCACCGAGTAGTTCAGCAGTCATCGTGAGATAAGCCAAAGCGCCGGGCAGACCCAGCGATTGGAAGAATTGAGCGGTTCCTGCTGGAGTAAACACAAAAAACTTAAGGCTAAAGTGAGCCAGGAATAGAACGCCTAAAGAAAGGCGTAGGATAAATGCAGCATAAGGTGCGGTGCGAGTGTCGATCATGATGTTTACCTCTCTGTTGTTGATGAGAGACAAGGTATCTTAATATTTGCTCGCTGATTACCCCCTTAAAAAAGGGATATTTATTTCCATTTTGGAAACAATCACCAGCCGGTATCCCAAACAACATCCCCAGAAAATGCTGTTGCCAGAAAATCGATCACCGTGCGGGATTTTCTGGCCAGATGTTTTGCTGCTGGATAAAGCACATACAGCCCCAGTGGGTCAGGCTCATAGGCAGTTAATATAGGTACGACTCGTTTCTCTCTGAGCGCATCGGCAGCAACAAAGGTCGGTAGATTGGCGATGCCGAGGTTGGCACAAGCCGCCTGAAGACAGACTTCCGCATTCGAAAATCGTAATCGACCGCTGATGGGTGACTGCTGGATAACCCCTTTGGCATCTTTAAATGACCAGTGAAACGGATCACGAAAGTTGGTATCCACAATACAATCGTGCTGAGACAATTCATCCCAGTGAGTAGGAACACCTCTTTCTTTAAGATATTGCGGCGATGCGAGGATGATGGTGCGAATATCGCAAAGTCTTCTCGCCATCAGGCTACTGTCCGTTAGTTTTCCAATCCGCAGTGCGAGATCAAATCCTTCATCAACCACATTCACCAGCCGGTCAGAAAAACTGACATCTAAATCTATCTGCTGATAATGTTGTGCAAAACGAATCAAGTGCGAAGAAAGGCGCATTGAACCAAAAGTAACTGGTGCGGAAAGTCGAACCCGGCCTGATGGCGAGCCGGATACATTTTTTACCGAATCATTTAATGCATCATAACCATCTAATAAGGCCTTCACTTTTTCAAAATAGGCCAAACCGACATCCGTCGGCGACAGTGAACGGGTGCTCCGTTTAAACAACTGCACACCTAAATCGCGCTCTAACTTTGATATTAACTTTGAGGCTTGACCACCACTCATGCCAAGTCGTTGAGCTGCACCGGAAAAACTCCCAATCTCCATGACAGCCACAAACATCCGGTCGCATTCCAGCCTTTCCATTTCATTCTCGCTTTTTTATCTCTGCTCTTTGGTTTTATTTAACATTAATTCCACCGTCTTTTACATAAGGCAGATGATGGATTCACCCAATCTACAGATACGTTCATTGCGCTATAAAAAGCAATGAGTTGAAAATACAGGATATATAGACACCTGGCACCGATCCGGTGCCAGGCAACAGGTTTAACGCAGAGCGGTCTGAGAGAGTATCTTTGAATGAGGAATAAAAGGATCCTGCGGTAGTTTGTAGTAATCAATCCGACTCGGCGTGAAGTTGGTAACATAGGCCGGCGAAGTTAGTTGTTCGGAAATAAAATGATATTTCGGTACCACTTCCCGACTGCGGATCCCGCTCCATTCAGCAAACAATGACATGAAATCGTTCGCTGAACGCACCGCCTTAACTACCCGATGGCGAGTATCTCCGCTGGACGTAATAAACATCGGTACTTGATAGTTTTGTCGAAACTGATCGTTATGCGACAAATATTCAGACTTAGATCCACGCTCTTTAAAAGCTAAACCATGGTCGGAAAAATAGATCATCGAAAAATTCTTGCCACTGTTTTGCAACTGTTGGTGCAGCGAGGCTAGAAAATTATCCGTCTGTGTAATGCTGTACAGGTAACAAGAGACCTCTTCGTTATCAACAAACGTCTCATATTTATTGTGCGTACGTTCACAGGCTTTCGGATGAGATCCCATCAGATGATAAACAATCAGCTTCGGCGCTTCGGAGTTTTCGTTCAGCGCATCATTGGTAAATTTCAAAAGATCCATGTCCTGAGTATCTTGAGAAATGAAATTACCGTTTTTCAGGAACTGAACGTTATCTGCCCGCTTAGCGATGCTGGCAATAGCCGTATCGTAATGCCCCAGTTGTCCTTGATTAGAGAACCAGTAGGTGTGAAATCCAGCCCGTTTCGCCAGCGTGACAATATTATTCTGATACTGTGGTTGTTGATCCTTGCCCACCAGCGTCAATGTCAACCCCAAAGATTGCTGGGTTGATGAAGCCGCAGATAGATAATTCTGGAACAGTACACCATTTGCATGGCTCATGAATGGCGTGTTATTCCAATGGCCACCAAATGCACCTAATGCATCACGTCGAGCACTTTCACCGATCACAACGACATACACCTGATGCATAGGTTTTGCTGCAACCATATGCCAGTTATCCTGCAACGTGGCTAACTCCTGCATTCGTCGGTGTTCGGAATTCACCGTCATATTAATCAAGGTGATATCTTTTACGAAATGGAATACCGGATAACTGATATTCAACAATGAAAAGGTGCCTTCAGTGTAAAAAACGTTCAGTGGAGCCACCAGCGAAATAGACAAAAACACTGTCAGCAACGCAGAGTGATGACCTGACCAACGTGGGAAGACCCGAGCTGGGCTCTGCAGCACCAGCGCAGCAAACCCCAGAATACCTAAGGAAACCAGATAGTACCAAAGTGGAAAAACTTGCAGTATTTCACCAGCTTCTTCGGGATTAGAAGAGTAAAGCGAAAGAATGCTATTAAAGTTCGGCGCACCGTAAGTACGACCAAACGGGAAATAGCATGCTGCCACTAAAGAGCTGACAATCAGCATATATTTGAAAGCTCGCCGAGACAGCCTTTCCAGCAAACACAAAAAGCTAAAATAGCCTATCGCATCGAGCGCGCGCAATTCATAGCCAAGCGAGATATTAATCAGCAAGGCCAGCAGAAATAAAATTCCTGAATTCCAGCTCAAAAAACCCTGCACACGGGAATATGAGACAGCCTGTCGTAACGTTAAACTTATAAAATTCATCTGATTTTCTGGATGGAATGTGAACGATATTCATGGTCGTCATGCGACCACACCTCTACGGGAAGAACCGCTGCAAGCTCCCGTTATGCAGGCTGTAAAAACACGCTCAGCTTATGCTAAGAAGCACTAGACGGGGCCTTTATTCATGTGACGGAGTATACAAAATTAAGTTTTTGTGACAAAAAAATGACAAGAAAATGACTCCCGACGGTAAAACACAAAGAATTTGGCCTATGTCACTCTTTTTTCCCATAAATTGGGAAGTCATCAGCTGCCATAAATAGCCAGAAATTCGGTTATGACAATAAGCGGATGTTACTATTTTTAGCTTGATATTTACCTAATTACCTACGCTCATTTCAGTAATGAACTATAGTTTGATTAATCTATATCATTGTTTCCTAAGCACCTGACACAACAGAGTTCAGCATCAGCCGCTTAAAGCGAGTTAGATACTCTGTGTCGTAAGAAAACTGCCAGGCAAAGTGGTTTAACGGGTGATGAAATGGACATTTCCGACCGATCTTCCGCAATATCGCTATTATGCCCTATTCCTGTGCATCCGGCATTAGGTGTCATCGAAGAAGTACACGGCCCGGTAATTGATATTCTCTGCAATCGCCTCCCACCACTGCATCAGGCGTTGTATGTCTGTCTGGACAACGAACGTTATATCTTTGAAGTCCACCGTCATCTTGATGAATCCCGGGTCCGAGCGATTGCATTACACCGCACCAGTGGTTTACGCCGCTTAATACCGGTGTTTGATACGGGAGGGCCATTACAAATTCCGGTTACACCCGCTTGTCTGGGGCGTTTGTTAGATACTTTTGGTAATCCTCTCGATGGTGGGCCACCGCTTGATACACAAGAATATCGCCCAATCGTCACAACACCATCACCACTGTCTGAGGCTGAAAATACTGGCGAGGTGCTGCGAACCGGGATCAAAGTGATCGACCTGTTATGCCCTTTTGTCAGAGGCGGCAAAACCGGTTTGTTTGGTGGCGCCGGTGTGGGAAAAACAGTGCTGATCATGGAATTTATGAATGCCATTATTCGTCTGCATCATGGTGTCTCGGTATTTGCCGGCGTCGGCGAACGCATTCGGGAAGGCCATGAGCTTTGGCATGACATGCAAGACTCTGGTGTTATGCCTCGAACCTTGATGGTTTTTGGTCAAATGGATGAATCGCCGGGTGTGCGTTTCCGTATTGGTTTATCCGCCCTGACCTATGCCGAATATCTGCGCGATCATGTCGCGAAAGAAGTCTTATTCCTGATGGATAACGCATTTCGGTTTGTGCAGGCAGGCAGCGAACTCTCCGGGTTACTTGGCCGCATGCCCGCCACGGTGGGTTATCAACCAACGCTTCTGTCTGAAGTTGCCGAATTGCAAGAACGGATCTCATCGAACCGCAGCGGCAGCATTACCGCCGTGGAAGCCGTGTATGTTCCAGCGGATGATATGACTGATCCCGCAGTGGGAGCCATTCTGGCGCATCTTGATACTACCGTTATTCTCTCGCGCAATCAGGCCGCAAAAGGTATTTACCCTGCCGTTGACCCTCTCGCATCCGGCAGTCGCATGATGGATCGCGTCACAGTGGGTGAACGCCATTACCGCGTGGCACAAACAGTCCGTGAACATTTGGCCCGTTATCGGGAACTGGAAGACATTATAGCCATGCTGGGGTTAGAGGCATTGTCGGAAACCGATCGCCAGACTGTACTTCGGGCCCGCTTACTTGAGCGGTATCTGACACAACCGTTTTTTGTCGTTGCAGAACATACTGGTATTGCTGGCATATCAGTGCCGCTAGAAACCACGTTGACAGATTGTGAAGATTTTATAAATGGCAAATATGATGATCTGCCTGAGGAACATTGCTATATGCGCGGTGGTATGGGGGATGTGATATGAACCTGATCACCTTATATTTACAAAGTGCGATCCGAACCGAAACCGTCACTGATGTTGCCAGCTTTATAGGCCGAGATCCGTCAGGCAGTTTTGGCATACAGCCCGGCAGAGCCGCGTTGATCACTGTCCTCGAATATGGTCTTTCGCGTTTTCGGACGACGACTGGCGTTTGGTATTACCTGGCCTGCCCTGGCGCCGTACTGCACTTTACAGATAACCAACTCACCATCAATAGCCGTTATTACCTTTACCACCAAGATCATGAACGTATAGCTGGCTTACTCACTGGGCAGTTAGCCGAGGAAGAAAAAGCCCTTAGTCATGTCAAACATAATCTGCAACAGCTGGAGCAAGAGTTGTTCCGGCGTTTGCGCCAGCTAGATCGGTGGTCGTCATGAACAATAAGCGATGGCAGCAAGATGTAGATCGAGACAGTAAACGGCTTAAAGAAGCTGAACGGAGCCGTCGTTCTATTTTAGTTCATACGATATTTCTCGGCAGTTTATCGGTGCTGTTTCTCGTTCCGTTATTAGTCGGCGCCTATCTGGGTAGCTGGATTGATAGTCAAGGTGAAGGTTACACCGTCAGATGGACGGTCAACCTGATCATTCTTGGCATCGCTTTGGGCATATTCAACGTTTATTTCTTTATCAGGAAGTATTGGTAATGAACGGAGAAATGATCATTTTCAGTCTGGGTCTCTTTCATATCACCTCAACCGTGGTGACAACTTGGGGCCTCTTACTATTTTTCGCACTGAGTTGTTGGCTGGCAACGAGACATCTGTCAGTCAATGAACCTGGTTTAATACAAACTGCACTGGAAGGCGCTATTCAAGCCATTGAAACTGCCATCGACGAAGTGTTACCAAGCAAAGCCACTTTGTTATTGCCATTTATTGGCACTCTCTGGTTATTCATTGCAGCAGCCAACCTGACAGGCCTCATTCCTGAACTGCATTCGCCAACCGGCGATCTCTCAACGACTGCTGCACTGGCCATTTTAGTTTTTCTTTCTGTGCATTGGTATGGCATTCGTACTTCGGGCCTAAAACGTTATCTAAAACATTACTTAACCCCCAGTCCGATCTTGTTGCCCTTCCACCTGTTAGGCGAGTTATCGCGCACGATTGCGCTGGCGATGCGTCTCTTCGGCAACATGATGAGCTTAGAAATGGCGGCATTATTAGTATTGATGGTCGCAGGGTTGCTGGTGCCTGTTCCCGTCCTGATGCTGCATATCGTTGAAGCACTCGTACAGGCTTATATCTTCGGCACACTGGCGTTGATTTATATCGCGGGTGGCATGCAATCCCATGAAACAGACGTTATTCAGGACGCGCCATCACCGAACAATAAAGGAGATAAAACATGAGTGACATGCATCTATTTGCGCTGATCTCGACAGTCGCTGCAGCACTGGCCATCGCAATTGGCATCATCTTTCCCGCCATTGCCATGGGCCGGGCCATTACACAAGCGTTGGAAGCGTTAGCTCGTCAGCCGGAAGCAGAAAAATCAATAAGCCGAACGCTGTTTATTGGCCTTGCCATGATTGAATCGTTGGCAATTTATGTGTTGGTTATTGTGCTGATCATTCTGTTCCGTAACCCGCTGCTTGAATACCTGTTGAAATAGGAGGTCGTCATGGCATTTGACTGGTCGACCTTTGTTCTTGAAATTATCAATTTCTTGGCATTGGTATGGATATTAAAACGATTTCTCTATCAGCCAGTATTAGCCACGTTAGCCGAACGTCGCGCCGGAGTGGAGCGTACATTGCGTGAAGCCCAGGAAAAAGAGAACAACGCATCAGCATTGAAAACGCAATATGAAAGCCGCCTTGCTGCCTGGGAACAGGAAAAAACAACGGATCGGGCTCTCTTTGCTACAGAAATGACCGCAGAGCGTCAACGACAAATGGAATCGCTCAATAAAGAACTACTTGTAGAACGGGAACGAAATGCAGCGCAGGAAACCCATCGGCAGGAAGTTTTGCGACAAGAGTTAGTTGCCGAGTGCAATTTACAAGCGCGTCAATTCGCCAGCAAACTCTTAGCTAAACTCGCCGGCCCTGAACTGGAGGCCCGTCTTATTGAACTTTTTATTGAAGAGCTCAGGAAAATACCAGCAGAACAGATCAGACAGATTCAGATTGGCTTGGATGGTCATGGAAATGGTTTAGTTACAAGTGCTTACCCTCTATCTGTTGAGCAAAAAAAACAGATCAGCTCAGCCATTGATGATCAACTAGAACTCCATAGTCAGCTCGAATTTATGCAAGATGCCAATCTGCTGGCAGGCTTGAGAATCTCACTCAGCGCATGGCAGCTAGATTTAAGTCTCGCTGGCGAATTGAGTGTTTATTCGGAGGCATCCGGCTTTGGACAATGAATTGTCAGACCTGAATGCAGGTCTCAATAAACATCAACAACTTGATACTTACCGTCCACAACTACGGATCAGTGAGATTGGTAAAGTTGCTGCAATTGGTGATGGTATTGTCTGGGTTGAAGGGCTACCTTCAGCGGCCATGGATGAAATTCTGCGCTTTGGGAATGGAAGTGAAGCACAAGTCTTCTATTTAGGCCGCAAACGTATCGGCGCCATATTACTTAGCCAAAACGACAGTTTAGTTGCGGGAACGTCAGCTCACTTGACAGGACATCGGTTGGATATTGGTGTGGGTGATGATTTTCTCGGCCGAGTTGTTGATCCGCTTGGGCGTCCTTTAGATGGCAGAGCCTCACCGATGTTTAGTCGTCGCCGCTTATTAGAAGTATCGTCGCCACCGATCCCAGCCAGAGATTTTGTTGCACGACCATTACTCAGCGGTATCAAAATGGTGGATACCATGATCCCTATCGGTAAGGGGCAACGGCAACTGATTATTGGTGATGCCGGGACAGGGAAAAGCTCACTGGCAATCGATACCATCATTGCGCAAAAAGGGCGCAATGTACTCTGCGTGTATGTATTAATCAGCCAAAAACGCTCATCCGTTGTCGCCACCATAGAAACATTACGACAGGCCGGAGTTCTGGATATTACTTGCGTAGTCGTGGCTGAAGCCACTACAACCCCAGGGCTTAAATTTCTTGCCCCTTTTGCGGGATGTACGCTAGCTGAGGAATGGATGTGGTCTGGTCGGGATGTCCTGATCGTTTATGATGACCTAACCACACATGCTCGGGCTTACCGGGAGTTATCGTTACTCTTGCGACGACCTCCGGGCCGAGAAGCATATCCCGGTGATATTTTTTATCTTCACTCTCGTCTATTGGAACGTTCAACGGCCCTCGCCTCACATTTTGGTGGTGGCAGCATGACCGCGCTCCCTATTGTGGAAACCGAACAGGGAGAAATCGCCGCTTACATTCCGACCAATTTAATTTCAATCACGGATGGTCAGATATATCTCGACACCTCATTGTATGCACGAGGTTTTCTGCCCGCGATTGACATTACCCGCTCGGTCTCACGCATTGGCGGTAAGGCCCAATTACCCGTCATTAAAGTCGAAGCAGGCCGAATGAAATTAGATTACCTGCAATTTCTGGAACTCGAAGTGTTCACACGTTTTGGAGCTCGCCTGGAAGCAGGAGTTGAAGTAAAAATCCGGCGCGGGCGGCTATTAAGAGAATTACTGAAACAAGAGCGTTTGTCACCACTATCGCCAGAACAGCACATGGCATGGCTTATCGCTTATAACGAAGGTTTTTTTGATCAATTTGATGCCAGCAAGATAACCACTGGATTCGCACAACTCTTACAAAAAGTCGCTGAAAGCAGCCCTGAATTGATGGCAAGCCGTGATAGTTGGCGAAAGCTCATTGAAGGCTGGATGCAGGATATAAATCATGAGCCGCCGACGGGAAATTAATAAAAAACTGGAGGCATTATCTGACATCGCAGGGATCATGTCCGCGATGAAAGGGTTAGCCCTTATGGAAATACGCATACTGATGGACTTTATTGTCTGCCAGCAACGTATGGTAACCAGTATCGAACAAACTGCGGCTGAATTTTTTGCAACTCACGCAGCACTGGTGAATAGCTCAACCGCAGAGCGAATGATCTGTATTGTCATCGGTTCAGAGCAAGGTTTTTGTGGTGATTTTAATGAGACATTGCTGGCCGAAATGAAAACTATCTCTTTGCAACAGACCAAACCCGTCTGCTGGCTCATCGTCGGACGACGACTGGCTAATCGAATAGACGAACATGATCCAACAATAACTCTTCTACCGGGCGCAATTGTTAGCGATGAGATACCCAATGTCCTGTTACAGCTAACTCAACAATTAAACTCATTGCTCGCTCAGGAACACATACCAAGTTGCGGGATTTCAGTGCTCTATCACTGCGATACATCCAATATTATCCGTTCACGTCACCTGCTGCCGCTAAGCAATTTACCGGAACCAGTAAAAATGAAGGCATATCCGGCAGAGTTAAATATTTTGCCTGAAGAACTCTTATTGAGCCTGACAGATCATTATCTTTATGCCGTGCTCAATGAAGTACTCTACAGTTCGCTGATGGCCGAAAATCGCCAACGTCAAATCCATATGGATCGCGCATTACAGCGATTGGATGAAGATAAGTTACGTCTCAAATTTGCTTATAACACCCAACGACAGGAGGATATTACAGAAGAGATTGAAACGATTTTATTATCAAGTGACATGGCAACAACAGTTAAATAATTATTCACAGTGGCAGCGGTCGATCCTGTACAACGTTTTTCATAACTAACGTAGACGTGAGACGCTGAACACTCGGCAACGCAGAAAGTTGCTCATCGTAAAGCAGTTGGAAGGCTGACAGATCGCGGGAAACAACATGAAGCAGATAGTCTGGATCACCAAACAGACGTTGTGCCTGAATAACTTGCGGCACATCTCTAACAGCAGTTTCAAACGCTTCAACAGCCTTTCGATCTCCTTCTCGAAGCGTGACAAAAACAAGCGCTGAAAAACTAAAACCAAGATTGGCTGGATCAAGCTGAGCTCTATATCCTCGAATAACACCTGATTGTTCCAGAGCCCTCACCCGCCGATGACAGGGCGACAAACTGAGCCCGATACGATCTGCCAAGTCAGTAACTGAAAGTCGTCCATCAGATTGAAGTTCAGCAAGGATCTTGCGATCAATGTTATCCATTTAGAAAATCCTTCTTATCCAATCTATTTTTTAGCAAGTATTTGAGAGCACATTCTAATGTCTTAGGAATATTATTTCCAATATTGGCTGAGGATTGGAATTTCCTTCTTCATAGATAAAGAGTAGCAAGAGGTAAAAATATGGCGATCGGCTTATTCGCTGCATTCTGGGCAGTTTCCATTCTGTTTGTGATCACTCCTGGCATGGATTGGGCTTATGCAATTTCAGCAGGAATGCAAGGACGAGTGGTGATACCTGCGGTATCTGGATTATTGCTGGGGCATTTTGTGGCAATCATGATTGTCGCCGCGGGGATCGGTGCATTGGTAGCAAGCAACCCTGTTGCACTTACTGTCTTAACCGTGATTGGAGCAACCTATTTATTGTGGCTTGGCTTCAATATGTTCACTCATCCATCAGTGCCAAACGCCGGCCAGGTTCAGGAAAGTAATTCCTGGCGTCATTGGACTATTAAAGGCGCTTGCGTGAGTGGGTTAAATCCCAAAGTGTTCCTATTATTTCTTGCATTATTACCGCAATTTACCGACCCAGCAGGTTCATGGTCTATTCCAGTTCAAATTATCGCATTAGGTGTAATGCATATATTAAGTTGCGGTACGGTTTATTTTTTAGTCGGCTTTAGTGCACAGACGGTGTTACGTACACGTCCAAAAGCCGCACAATATGTCAGTCAAATATCCGGATTGGCAATGATACTGATTGCGTTACTGTTGTTGGTAGAACAACTTATTTAATAATCGCTGAACCTCTTTCTTTATGCATCAATATTGGGAACACTTAAATGTTCCCCTATTGATGATAATAGCTTTATTCTTGCCCGACAGTCTTTCGACTACAGATGCGACTCAGGGTAGTCATAAATACGATTGAGAAAATAACACAGAAATATAACCACAGCGATGAGCTAAAGGTAAACCCTTTCAATATACAAAGTAATGGCATAAATAATAATAAATAACCAATAGTAGCCACATACTCAGCAATGCTATTAACTATTGATTTAACAATATAGGAGACAGAAATTAACCCTGCGGTAATGAGTGCGAATTCCGCCCAAAAATAAGGCCATTTGGGTAATATCTCCAACATTGCTTCTTTATTAAAACTATCTTTATTAAGATATAAAGAGAATAAAACCACACTTAACGAAATTAAACAGATCAGCCAACTATGCGCTAAATTAGTTGTCTTTTCCTCGATGAACTCATCTTCAGATTCAATTTCTTCTGTATCTTGTTCTTCTTCATGCTCGCTTTCTTCATCGTCATCTGCTACTGCAATTGGTACGCCGCAGATCAGATCAAGCTGCTCGAGAAAAGACCTTGAATAGCTAATATCATCAAAGCTACCTGAGATCATACTTTTTAGCGCTGAATTTAAATAATCACGTTCTTCATCATCAACTGTCCATAAAACATTCAACACAACTGACATGTCTAAATCATCATAGTCCGTATCAGTTACCTGATTAATGACTCTAATTAACTCTTGTTTTCGATGTAACCAAATGTCAGCCATGACAATCCATTCGTTTTGCGCCTAATTTGGTGATTTTAAACCTATTTATGCCTTTTGTTGCAAAAAACTGATTTCTCAGACTTAAAAGGGCTACAAATGAAAACAATATTATTCATTGGTTAAATATAAATTTCTCTATTAACTCAGCAATGACGCCCTCGTTGTTATCCGCTTTAGTCGTGTAATCACATACGGCTTTTATATCTTGAGTTGCATCATTTTTTTGACAAATTTTATGCCGATCGTTTAAGAGTGTTTCATCCATATCGCATTCTATTAATACGTAAGACATTTTTCATTCCCCATATCAACGCTTGATTTAGCCTAAACAAATAGAGGGAATGGCGCAATTTTATTTCAACCAACCTCGTTGAATAGCAGGAGAAAACACCCATTCATACAGTGATGAGACAATTTTAAACGCGGGTTCAATAAGCATTTTTTGCAAATACTGAATTGACCACGCACACGATGCTGTCACTAACATAGCGCCTAGCATGTCGAATGGGAAATGTACGCCTAGGTATATTCTTGCCCAAGCAACCGGTAGAGAGAGACATATCAACATGCTGCCCAGTTTGCGTAATGCCGGATGCCACAGCAATGAAAAAGCCACAGCACAAATCAACGTCATATGGTCACTAGGAAATGAAGAGTCAGCAACATGCGGGATCAATGTATGTCCTAACCCCATCATAAATGGACGTGGATGTTGCCAGAAAAAACCAATTATTTGATTAACTGATAATGCCATAACAGCAGTTAAAGCCGCCGCTAAGAATCCTTTACGAATAGAATTATCACCTCTTAACCAGCCGATAATGAGCAGTAATGGAACCAGCCAGATCGGCAAATCAGCCATTAATTTAGCCAACATAACGATCAGCGTATTAGGCTGTACATCGGCATTTATGAGTAAAAACAAAGTTTGGTTAAAAAGTTCCACCAGCTATTCCATTCGGTAATCAAAGTGCTATAGCAGATTACCGAATAAAGCTTAGCGAAAGCTTAAATCACCAAACGGAAAAACAAGATATAAAGCCAATGAGGACCATGTATAGCCATCATCAATCAAAGTGAGTTTTTGCAGGTAAAACACCCAGACAAAGTAGGGTTTTCTTAAGATTGTTCCGATTTTTGAAATTGTTAATTGCTTTTATTGGGCTTTATCTCGAATAGGGAAACTCATAGAGTGCAAACACACCAACGAGAAATGGTCACATGATTACAAAAATCATGCAGTGATGGATGTCACAATAAACAATCAAACACTGATTCACTGGAGATTGAAAAATGAAAGCATCTTTAACTCGCATCGCTGCTGTAGCCGCATTTTCTTTAGTTGCTGTTTCTGCAGCTCAAGCAGATATCAACACTTACCGAGCTCATGGCACAGTACAACAGGTTGATATCAACAATCACAAAATCACTTTATCGCAAGATGCCGTAACTGAATTGGGCTGGCCAGTTCGCACTATCACTTACAACGTTGATGGTGACAATATTCTAGCTGGCATCAAAGCAGGCCAGAAAGTAGATGCTACATTCACTGCTGAATCGGCTTATCAACCATCTGTGCACTTTGTTACTCCAACTGCTTATTGATTTTGTAATCTTGGTCGGCCAAATGCCGACCCACATCTTCTTTGCATCATTTATACATGTGATTAATAAGTCACATGCGCTTTCTGTCTTTCTTGGAGATTTATCATGCGTAACTTATTTATTAAAACAACTTTAATGGCTTTAGCATTTTCTGCTGCCTTCTCTCTTTCAGCAAAAGAGCAAACTAACTCAGGCAATCATAATGGTGGTTTGATGAAACAAATGATGAATGAGCAATATCAAATTAAAAGTATTAACGACCCAGTAGCACAACAGCGATTAAATCAGATCGATTTGGGTGATACTAATCATCAAAGCAATCATTAACAAATTAAATGTATCACATAAAGTTTTTAAAATTATTTCCCTAATCTAATTCCCTCCATAGATATAAATGCATCTGTGCCTTGTTTAATTTCATTATTAATCAGGGACAGGTGCAATTCTACCTTTCTAATAACTTATCTTGATCTTATCGTTGTCTCATTTTCTGAAATGCCAAGAAACCGTCTAAAGTTAAAAATCGACTCTATTTAACCAATTGATTTAATTATTTTTTTAATTTTTACGTTCCTCTAAATGTGATTGAACTTTAACTCCGGCCCCACCAACTAACAAAATTCACTATACGAATATCTTCTGTAGACTATAGTATTGCAAACAGTAAACAGATCTTCATCACATTGACGAATAAGTACTTTTACTAAAAATGAGCTATCGTCACCGATTGCTGAAAACCAACACATATCATATTAGTAAAAATGTATTTATAATCCACCTTATCATTGGAATGCTTAACAGGGTTGTTTAATGGCTTCAATTCATGCAGATGTTACGTTGGTTGGCGGTGGGATCATGAGTGCAACACTGGCGATGTTGATACACCGCCTGGACCCTTCATTGCATATCTGTATGGTTGAACAGCTCCCCGAAATTGCTCTTGAAAGTTCTGGCGCACTCAACAACGCCGGTACTGGCCACGCTGGCTATTGTGAACTGAATTACACCCCTCACGACAAAAATGGCAATGTACAAATTCAACGTGCATTAGAGATTAATGCTGCGTTTGAGGTTTCTTTGCAATTTTGGTCGCATTTAGTCAATGCCGACAGTCAGAATATTCAAGCTAAATCGTTCATTAATCGGGTTCCTCACCTCAGCGCAGTCTGGGGAGAAAATAATATCGATTACCTCAAAGCCAGATACTCATTACTGAAATCGCATCATCTGTTTGCAGAAATGCAGTGGAGTGAAGACAACCAAACTCTGCTTGATTGGATGCCGTTAATGATGAATGGCCGTTCGGCAGAGCCTCGTTTAGCGGCTACACGAGTTGAACATGGTGCCGATGTGAATTTTGGTGCATTAACTCGAACTTTAGTGGGTTATCTGCAGAAAAATGCCAATTTTGAATTATTAACTAATACTAAAGTTATTGGTTTACATCGTGGGCATGGTGCCAAAAAACCTTGGACGATCAGCGTCAAAAATCGAAACACAGCGGCTAAACAAGCGATCGAAAGCCCATTTGTATTCTTAGGTGCCGGCGGCATAGCTCTGCATCTGTTACAGCAATCAGGCATTGAGGAAGCGGCGGGTTATGGCGGGTTTCCAGTCAGCGGACAGTGGTTAATTTGCCAAAACCAAGAACTCATTCAACAACACCATGCCAAGGTTTATAGCCTAGCCACTGTTGGCGCACCACCAATGTCAGTCCCGCACTTAGATACCCGGATTATTGATGGCAAAATGAGTCTGTTATTCGGGCCGTATGCCGGGTTTACGACTAAATTTTTAAAACATGGTTCGCGCTTGGATTTGGTCAAATCAGTAAGACCCAATAATCTGAAAAGTTTGATTGGTGCTGGTGCTAACAATTTTGATTTAACCAAATATCTGGTGAAAGAGGTTTTTCAAAACCAAAGCCAGCGCATGCAATCATTGCAGGCGTTTATTCCCAACGCACGTACTGAAGATTGGACCTTAGCTCACGCAGGTAAGCGGGTACAAATTATCAAACGTTGCCATCACAAATGGGGAAAATTGGAATTTGGTACTGAGATTGTTGCAGCTGAAGATGGAAGCCTGGCAGCCCTGCTGGGTGCCTCTCCTGGTGCATCAGTGAGCGTTAAAACCATGTTAAATGTGCTTGAACGGTGCTTCCCGCAACAAATGCAATCTGCTGCCTGGCAAGACAAACTCAAGACGATGATTCCATCATATGGTCGTTCATTAATTACTGATGCCAATTTATTAGCCAACGTCAGAAAACAGACACTATCAACTCTGAATTTAGCGCCTAAATAGCGATATCTTACTTGAGGTGATCGGCTATAAAACGATCACCTCAACCACTAAGGTTGTTTAAATTCCCTCAGTTTTAACTAAAGTCACGATGTTATGTGGCATGTATTGTCAGAAAGGAAATGAATACCCGCTTGTTTTCTGGCTTCATTCAATACATTTAAAACAATTAAAGAATGATCCAGGTTTTTGTAACAACGCGTATAATCATTTTGCATGAGCATAGTTTCGAAATTCATAAACTCATAGACCATATGATTTTCATACTTATTGTTATCCACTATCGATAATTCATTATCAAAGCAACATTCCACCGAATTAGCCGTATTCGGTGCACTGGTCAGCTTTAAATAACCTTTTGTTCCTTGCACTGTTGCATGACTAGGGCTTTGCGAATCTTTAGCACCACAACAAACGGCAATAAAATCAGCGTACGTTAACAGCAGCACACCAGAAGTATCAATGCCGTTAAACCCTATATTGGCATGATACGCTACAGAAAGTGGCGCACCAAACAACGCACAGGTGAAATGTAAATTATAGATATTGATATCATAAAGCGCCCCCCCAGACATGGCAGGGTCGAACGCCGGCAATACCGTACCCGC
The DNA here is from genome assembly GCF_963676665.1 of uncultured Tolumonas sp. Taxonomy (NCBI): domain Bacteria; kingdom Pseudomonadati; phylum Pseudomonadota; class Gammaproteobacteria; order Aeromonadales; family Aeromonadaceae; genus Tolumonas; species uncultured Tolumonas sp. Next base: position 1,335,669 of record NZ_OY781378.1, on the reverse strand, counting down.
CAAATATTGCGAATAACGACTGGAATATTGAGAGTAATTACATTGCACTAATTTTATATCACCAAGCTTGCTGATATTTTCTTGTATAAATTGAACATTAGGTGAATATAAAGTTGTGATTGCCTCAAATAAGAATAAATTATTCTTTCTTGCCAGCGCTGACAAAGTTAACAACTCTGCATAATTCGATGTAAATGGCTTTTCACAGATCACATGTTTATTGGCATTCAAGGCCGCCAGCGTATATTCATAATGCAGGTTATTAGTGATCCCGATGTAAACAATATCAATAGTTGGATCAGACAGAAATGCAGCATAGTCGGTATAAAGCTTATTGATGCCGAACTCTTTGACTAAGGATTCTCCCTTGGCCCGGCTACTTTCCCGCACCACTACCGCTTCACACGATATCGATGGGATCTGAGCAATGGCGTCAAGGCATGTTCTGACAATATTACCTGAACCTACGATTCCAATTTTCATGCTGCATCCTTTGAGTTGATAACAATAAGATTGCCATCATGCTGTTCAATTTTATACCGGATGGTATTGGGCGTATCAGAGCAGTGATGGTGCAATTAATGCGGTCAAACAATATCACATCCGAGATTTTTCGATATCAAAGCAACAACCATTAACCATAATGTGCGTATAAACATTCCATTGACTGGCTTTCGGCGGTAAAGTCTCGATCCCTGTCTTGTGGCTTTAGCTACAACCGGTAAGGACAGGGCGCCTTATTCAGTTCTCACACCGGAGATACGGAAATTCCATGCGCACTTTAGTTCCTTTATTAGCTCTGATCCCTCTGCTTTCTGCCTGCAGCAGTCATGATGGCGATACAAACCAATCGTCTTCTCAGAACAACAGCAACGTCACAATGACCAGCCCACATTCAGGCAATCTGTCTGATGGCGCAGCATTGACTGGCGGTGATTTTGCACGCAACGAAAATGCACTTCGTTTTATCGATTATATGGTGGACAAACACCATTATGATCGCAGCCAGCTCGAATACTGGATTAGCCATGCCAAACGTTTGGATTCCGTGATCAGTTTAATGGACCGTCAGGCACCAACACCCAGCTCGCGCCCATCTGGCCCAACCGGTGCCTGGCTGCGTTACCGCAAGCAATTCATTACACCGGATAATATCAAGAATGGTGTCGCGTTCTGGCAACAGCATGCAACCGCGCTTGATCGAGCCTATCAGTTATATGGCGTACCACCCGAAATCATCGTTGGTATCATTGGTGTAGAAACCCGCTGGGGCCGAGTGCTCGGAAAAACACGGCTGCTTGATGCCCTCGCTACCCTCTCCTTCGACTATCCTCGTCGTTCAGAATATTTCAGCCGTGAGCTGGAAACCTTCTTGCTGATGGCGCGTGATGAACATGTTGATGCCCATGAACTGCGGGGCTCTTTCGCGGGCGCTATGGGGTATTGCCAGTTCATGCCTTCGTCCTATAAATCGTTTGCCGTCGATTTCAACCACGACGGACATATCAATTTGTGGGATCCGGAAGATGCAATTGGCAGTGTAGCTCATTATTTTCAGGCAAACGGCTGGACACCGGGTGATGCGATTGCCATTCGTGGTAACGGTCAGGCCCTAGGTCTCAAATACGGATTTGAAAATCGCTATCCGGTGCAAGCTTTGACGGCCGCAGGTCTAAAACCAACCAAGAGCCTCGGTACGCATACCGAAGCCAGCGTATTACGTTTGGATGTGGGTACCAATTACGAATATTGGTACGGACTGTCTAATTTCTACACCATCACACGCTATAACAAGAGTGTGCACTACTCCATGGCCGTCTGGCAGCTGGGTGACGCAGTCAAACATGCCGTTGAAGAGTCAAACACATCAACTCGCGTAGCTAGTAATTACTGAGACCCAACACGATTGTTGTGATGCTGGCGATTGCTTATTGATGTAGAGGGAGAGATTATTTGGTTGAGTTGACTCCCCTTACTATAAAAGAACGGAAGGATAAAATGACTAATTTATTGAAAGATTTAGAGTGGCGTTACGCAACTAAAAAAATGGATTCTTCTTTGCCGGTAGAAGATGAAAAAGTCGATTTCATTCTGGAAGCTATTCGTCTGACCGCCAGCTCCAGTGGCTTGCAGCCTTACCAAGTTATTGTGGTGACCAACCCGGAATTGAAAGCGCAAATTCAGCCTCACGCCTGGGAACAAAGCCAAATCACCGATAGTTCACATTTACTGGTTTTTGCTGCGTGGGATAATTACACCGCAGAACGGATCAATATGATGTTCGATCTGGTAAATGAAGAACGCGGTTTCAAAAACGAAGGTTGGGAAAATTATCGCAATATGTTGCTGGCTAACTACACGCAACGTGATGCAGAAACCAACTATCAACATGCCGCCCGCCAAGCTTATATTGGTTTAGGAACCGCACTCATCGCTGCAGCTGAAGTAAAAGTTGATTGTACGCCAATGGAAGGTTTTGACCCTGCTAAAGTCGACGAAATACTCGGTTTGAGCAAACTAGGATTACGTTCTGTTATTCTGCTGCCTCTTGGATACCGCGCTACCGAAGGCGATTGGCTGGTTAATCTAAAGAAAGTTCGCCGGACAAAAGAACAATTTGTTATTGAAATGAAATAATCACTCGATAACATCGAAAAAGAGGAGCATTAGCTCCTCTTTTTCTTTTCCATAGATGCGACAATGCAGTTTTGAATCACTTAATAGTTATAAGTCAGACCATAAAATATATTCTTTGGTGTTATATCGTTAACCAAACCAAATTTGGCGGTAATGTTATATTTCATTCGCAGCCCCAAATAAGGTACTAAATCTTTAGGTATCAGCTTATATACCCGAGAATTCTGAAAAGAATGAGGTTGATTCTTTTCAGAGAAATAGTCATTTAACGGTGAATCAATCGTGTCCGGATAATCGAAATTGAACTGCCCGCTTTGTATTGCTGCATTTTCAAAATTGAGCGGTTTATCCTTTATTATACCTTCGAATAAAGAGGGACTATCGAGTCTGTTTTTTTCCTGATAAGACCGGAATATATCTTGCGTATTATTTCGCCAGCTTTCGTTGAAGCTAAATGCAGTGTCATTTGAAAAAGAATTCTCAGCACACGCCATGATCGGTGTTAGCAGCATGAGCAGGGTAAAGATCGTATTTTGCGGTTTATCCAATGCTATTTCCTTCGAACGGCCCTTATCACTAAGCTAAGACTTTATCGAATCCATCCAGTTAGATTTGCAATATTGCGAAGATCCCGGAAATAATGCCGACACCGGATAACCCCCACATCAGCCATTCTAACCAACGTTTTCGGGGAAGTAACGAGATCGCAGCCATAGAAATAGCGACCAGCATCACAGTCATTGCTTGTGCCCAGCGATGATGCAGGTGCATTTGTTCATCACTACGGTGATTCGAGTCAACAAACTCCTTTTCCAAAATTTCTGCTTTGGCTTTTATCGCCCATATAAGAATAGAGTGCCCCCATAGTAGCTAAAATAGCTGTCGTTACGACAATTTTGGTAGCAATGTAAAATTAACATATTAATTTTTTAACTCCGGCCACTCGCCATAACCAAACTAGCTATGATCAATGTAATGGCTCAAATAACCACCGGGCTGTAATTCTGGACATATAACACAGCCACCAGTGCCGGCAACCCAATCAATTTCGGCACAGAGATGGGGGAAGCAGCGATATGTTGTTAACTGATCAGGCAAAAGTACAGGCGTATGTCTCAGCGCTAGTGGAAAAACACGCCAACGATCATTCCGCATTGCTGTCTATACTTTTGGCGATTCAAACAGAATATGGCTATCTTTCCGAATTCGCGATGCACTGTGTCAGTGAGTTATTGGGCATTTCCGCGTCAAAGGTATACAGCGTTGCTACTTTCTACCGTTTTCTGAACACCAAACCGCAAGGTAAGTTCATTATCCGCCTCAGCCGCGATATCAACGCCATGATGAAAGGAGCAAAACTCGTTGCCCAGCAGCTCGAGCAATTGCTTGGTATCCAATTTGGTGAAACGACTACGGATGGGATGTTTTCTTTGCAATGGATCAGCTGTCTTGGCATGGATGATCAAGCCCCCGCCATGATGATCAACGAGGCTGTATTTTCCAATCTGACGCCAGGCAAAGTTCAGCAAATTATCCAAGAATGCATCGAGACAACAGAAACAAATCGATCTATCACCAGCGATTTTGCACCAACAGTAACTAACACTCTCACCTATGCACATCATCACGCCAACGCAGGAATAAAAAATGCGCTGGGCATGACGCCAACACAAGTGATTGAAGAAATAAAACATGCGGGGTTATGCGGCCGAGGCGGCGCGGGTTTTCCAACCGGGTTTAAATGGCAACGGGCTGCTGACGCCACAGGCGATATAAAATATGTGATTTGTAATGCTGACGAAGGAGAACCCGGCACATTCAAAGATCGCGTCATTCTTACTAATTCCGCCGACTTGGTCTTTGAAGGTATGACGATAGCGGCCTACGCTATCGGAGCCCAACATGGAATTATCTATCTGCGCGCCGAATATGCTTATCTGCAACCGCACCTGCAGCAAATATTACAAGACCGCTACGAGACCGGGTTATTAGGTAAAAATATTCTGGGTGAAAATAATTTTGATTTCGATATCCGCATTCAGATGGGCGCTGGCGCCTATATCTGTGGTGAAGAAACCGCACTCATAGAATCATTAGAAGGAAATCGCGGCGAACCGCGTAACCGCCCACCCTACCCCGTCGAAGTTGGCCTCCACAACCAACCAACGGCATTAAATAATGTCGAAACATTAGCCACCGCCAGCGTTATTTTGGCACAAGGTGCAAACTGGTTTTCCGGTATTGGAACCGCACGCTCCAAAGGTTTTAAACTGTTCAGCATATCAGGGGATTGTTTACGCCCGGGTCTGTATGAATTGCCTTGGGGAGCCAGCGTATCAGAGCTGTTAACTCTGGTCGGTGGAGAAAATGCCAAAGCCGTTCAAATCGGCGGTTATTCTGGCAGATTAGTACCCTACACTGCCTTTAGCCGTCAGTTAGCTTACGAAGATCTTGGCGCTGGCAGTTCCGTCATTATCTATAGCTTCGCTCGAGATCTTATTGAAGTAGCAGAAAATTATCTGGAATTTTTTGTCGATGAATCGTGCGGACAATGCACGCCATGTCGTGACGGCAATGTGGTTTTGCTTAACGGCGTCAGGGCCTTACTCAAGGGGCAATGTTCACCTCGCTATTGGGATGAATTGCTTAACCTCGGTAAAACCATTCAACTGACATCGCGATGTGGTCTTGGTCAATCCAGCCCCCAAATATTGCTGGCGATCAATGAGTATTTCCACAGTGAAATTGAAGCTCACTTATCCGCAGAGATAGTTGACGACAATGTTGTTATCGCAAAGCACGCAGAAAGGAACACATAAATGTCTACCGCGACTGAAGGTAACACACAGATCCCGCCAGTTACCGTTACTATCGACGATATTGAACTAACCGTGCCTTCAGGAACCACTATTTTGGCGGCAGCTAAAATGGCGGGTCTGCATATTCCCACCTTATGTGATCACCCAGACCTAACCCCAATTGGTGCCTGTCGACTGTGTATGATCGAAATAGATGGCCAGTCAGGTTTGCAGATCGCCTGCACCTATCCGATCACCAAACCGCTGAAAATCACAACAACGAGTGCAGCTATCCGCACCGCCCGACGCCACATTATTGATCTGATATTAGCCGACCATTACGGCCAGTGTTATACCTGCAAACGCAACAATAACTGTGAGTTGCAGTGTTTAGCGGCGGAATACGGCATTGACTTGTTTCGTTTTGGCCAGACGGAATCACCAAAATATTCAATCGACCATTCAGGGTCCCTCGTGTTCGATATGAACAAATGCATACTCTGCCGTCGTTGTATGCGCGCCTGTAACGAACTGCAAAACGTAGGTTGTCTCACGATCTCAGGCCGCGGAGATCAGTCCCGGATCGCCACGTTCGCTGACAAACCACTCGCGTTGTCTGCATGTATTGAATGTGGCCAATGCATTATTCGCTGCCCAACCGGGGCACTGACTGAAGTCGATCAAACGGATGAAGTCTGGGCTTTATTGGATGATCCAACCAAGCATGTGGTGATACAAACTGCACCCGCACCCAGAGCAGCTATTGGTGAATGCTTTGGCTTGGAACCTGGCACGCCACTCACCTTTGAGATGAATACCGCGCTCAAGAGTATGGGGTTTGATGCGGTGTTTGATACTAATTTTTCTGCCGATCTGACCATTCTTGAGGAAGGAACAGAACTGCTGCTTCGTCTGCAGCAAGCGCTGGCTGACAAGAATCCTAAGGCAAATTTACCACTGCTGACCAGCTGTTCGCCGGGTTGGATTAAATACATCGAATACTTTTATCCCGACATGCTCGATCTGTTGTCGACAGCAAAAAGTCCGCAACAGATGTTTGGCCCCATCATCAAAACCTATTACGCAGAAAAAAAAGGGATTGATCCCAAGAACATCGTTTCAGTCGCACTGATGCCCTGTACAGCTAAGAAATTCGAATGTAATCGCCCTGAGATGAAAGCCTCTGGTTTTCAGGATGTGGATTTTGCGCTCACCACCCGAGAGTTAGCCAAAATGATGCACGAATCAGGTCTCGATCTGCCTAAACTCCCTAAATCGGTATTTGATAACCCTTTTGGAACATCGACAGGATCTGGCGTCATTTTTGGCGCTACAGGTGGCGTGATGGAAGCAGCCCTACGTACTGTGATTGAACTGGTGACCAGTAAAAAGGTTGAGGACTTTTACGCGCATGCCGATATCGTTCCGGTTCGGGGATTTGAAGGTATTCGTTTGCTGGAAATACCCATCACCGAAGTCGGGCCGGTGCCGGAATTACTCCAGCATTTATTCTCTGATTTTGAGTGGCTAAACGGCGTTACGCTGCGGGTGGCGGTCGCTCATGGCACAGTCAATATTCGTAAAGTGATGGAAGATATTAAAATGGGCGGCCTTTTCAGCACCTGCCATTTTATAGAAATGATGGCCTGCCCCGGCGGTTGTCTCGGTGGTGGTGGGCAACCGATCCCAACCAGCCCTGAAATCCGAGCTAAACGAGCTAAAGCAATTTACAGCGAGGATGCCAGTTACGCGATCCGTAAATCGCATGAAAATCCGCAGGTATTGCAGATCTACCGCGAGTTTTTAAAAGACGGGCCCTGCGGTCACAAAGCGCATGCGTTATTGCACACCACTTATACTCCTCGTAGTAAGCCGTAAATTATGGCTAATTTATCAATTAGTAATAAACAGCAAAGCATCGCCACAATAGCGGCCTTGGCAGCACAAGGAGATTTAGACAATCTGGAGAAAAGTCTGAATAAAGGACTCGATGCGAAATTGACCATCAATGAGATAAAAGAAATTCTCATCCAACTGTATGCCTATGTTGGGTTTCCGCGCAGCATAAATGCCATTAACACCTTTATCGGCGTATTAGCATCGCGCCAAGCGCATGGCATTATCGATGAAACAGGTAAAGAACCGACCCAGCTACCAGAACAAAAAAGCAAATTTGAATTGGGTTGTGAAATGCAAATGGCACTGCTTGGTGCGCTGGAAACAGGCCCTGCATTATCATTTGTGCCAGTAATAGATATTTTTATTAAAGAGCATCTTTTTGCCGATATTTGGAGCCGGGACAATCTTGATTTTCAATGCCGTGAAATTGTAACCATTGCGGTTTTAGCAAGTTTAAATGGTTTAAATATGCAACTAGGCCGTCATCTGCAAATAGCATTACAGATTGGTTTCACAGCAGAACAATTGACCGATTTGATCACGATATTAACGCCTGCAATTAGCAAGGATGCCGCAAAAAATGCCGAGGCAATTTTAATCCGCATCTTAAATAAATAACGCTAGATTCTCAGACACGCCCAATTTGGCTGACCGTTTTTCTCAAGGCGGTGACAATAGACCGTCGAGTACCCACAAGAAACATCATGCATCTGGAAATTATCACTAAAATGCTTGAATATTATCCATCTGATTTTTTCTTCTAACATGACGACGGTTGTAAATATGAAACTAAAAACATCGCTTTCCGGGTTGCTGTTGTTAAGTTTAACCTGTATGGCAGAAACTACGCCGACTGAACCACCAAAGTTTACCCATGGTTTTTCGATGATCGGCGCGGGTGGGCAAACCTGTACCGAATATAACAAAAGCCGCAGTAAAAGCTTTTCTCATGTTATGGATATGCACTGGATTGCCGGTTTTGTCAGCGCCTACAGTCTGATCCATGATATCCAATACACCACTATGTCTGCCGACGATTTTTTCCTTCGATTTGATGACTATTGCAACAAGCCCAACTATGCCAATACACAAATCTCAAACGTAGCTCATGCCATGATGTTTGATTTAGACAAAGAGCTGGGAGTGCCCGCTGATTTTGGTAATGACTTTAAAGAAATGAGCAAAGAAACGAAGTAAATCGAGTGATACTACACATGGGCATTCAATAATTAACAGAATGCCTTGTGTGGTTGTTTTACTAATGCGAATGACATTATTAATAAAACTGACATTGGTAAATTAGTTATGATGGATACACAAGAATCATCAAACCCTATTTTCACTTATTTAAAAAAACAGCATGTATTATCTTTATGCTGCTCATTCGATGGTGATATCTGGTGTGCTAACTGTTTTTATGTATTTGATGAAGAAAAAGTTGCATTTTATTTAATGACGTCAACAGAGAGTCGCCATAGTAACTTAATGTTAAACAATCATCTTGTCGCAGGAACAGTAAACGGACAACCTAAAAACATCTCATTAATTAAAGGCATTCAATATAAAGGTTTGATCTCACTGCTGACCGAAGAAAATAAAATCGATGCCCTTTCTTTATACACCAAACGTTTTCCTATCGCTAAAATAAAATCGCTGCCTCTTTGGAAGATTGAAATCTCAGAATTAAAGTTTACGAATAATGTTCTTGGTTTTGGGAAAAAATTGGATTGGTATCGCACATGAAGTGTCATTTCGCTGGTGGCATTGATCTGGTGAGTTATCCCTGTGACGCTGTCTGAATTGTGTATTGTTGACGACAGAAGAATACCGTAAACCTTACGTTTTTATCTTGTAGATAAACCGCTCAAGCAGTGTTGAAAAAATATACTATAGTTATTTAAATTAACACTTTTTTAACACTTCATAAGTAGTGCCAGATAAATCTATATGCTGAAATTACCAACCTGAGGTCGCAAAATGAAATCGATCTTTGCTATTCCACTCTTTTTTTTATTATTGGCTAATGCTGTTAATGCAGCACCCGATATTTCTAAACACAACCACGCTGAATTCATAGCACTCAAAGGTGCGGAGGCTACAAACTTCAAGCTCCCTGCCAACGTTCGTTTATTAGGAACGGCAAACTTTAAAGCAGCGGGTGTGATATCTAAACGCTACCAACAAGTCGTTGGTAATGCCGAGGTTTTAGGTGGACAACTGACTGTATTAAACAATACACACGGTGAAGCAGTTGCAGTTATAGGTGAAAACTTTCCCGGCCTCATGTCTACCAATGACATCACTATCAACGATAAATCCGCTCAAGCCATTACCGCTAAAAAAATTGGTAGCACAGGAAAATGGTCAACTAAGCTGATGATCAACCCTTCTGATGGTCGCTATTTTTATATTGTTGAAAATCAACGTCCTGACAGTCGATGGTTTCACTGGATCGATGCCAGTAATGGTTCTGTTATTAACGCTTATGATGGTTTAACAACCGGTGATGGCACCGGTGTTGATGGCATAACTAAAACACCATTGGATACAACAAAAAATGGTGCACAATTTCAGATGATTTCATCTGACGATCGTCAAAAAACCTACGACGCACAAAATAAAAGTACCTTACCCGGCATTCTTGCCGTTGATAATGACGATCATTGGAATACCGCAGGCTCCACTTCCCCTGGGCAACCCGCTTTAGTTGATGCCCATTTTTTTGCCAATGTAACCGATGATTATTATCAAAAAGTTCATAGTTTCAACTGGTTGAGCAAATACCCGCAAGGCATGGTTTCATCTGCGCATTTGAAGCGAAATTACAACAATGCTTACTGGAACGGAAGTCAGGTTTCATACGGTGATGGTGACGGCTCTACCTTCATCAATTTCTCTGGTGATCTGGATGTCGTCGCGCATGAATTTACACATGGCGTGACGGAAGCTACCAGCAATCTGATTTATCAAAATGAATCAGGAGCGTTAAATGAATCATTTTCCGACATGATGGGAACCAATACCGAGTATTATTTCGGCTCAGGTAATTGGACCATTGGTGAAGACATCACGCCGGGCAGCAATGGCATTCGGAATATGGCCAATCCAAGCGAAGATGGCGACCCCGATAATTATGCCGATCGGTATACCGGAACAGCCGATAACGGTGGTGTGCATACCAATAGTGGCATATCAAATTATTGGTATTATTTATTAGCAACCGATATTGGCTTGCCTGCTGCAGAACAGATCGCTTTCAACGGTTTTACCTCATTAAATTCAACCGCTGATTTTTGTGATGCACGTGCAGCCACTATTGCGGTAACCACCACTTACGGCCCCCATGTCGCAGCTGCCTGGGAACAAGTCGGTGTCACGGATAGCTTGTGTAATGGCGGTACAACTAACACGGGCAATGCCGTGGTTATTTCTAACGTCACAAGCAAAATAATCAAAGGGGTAAAATTCCAGATCTCTTGGAGTACGAATGTACCTTCATCCACAGAAGTTACATTTACTTGCTGTGGAACATATGTAAAAAATGAACTAGTTACTAGGGGCTGTTGATCTTTCGAGGCGAATTATTGAGCGGCATGGCGAATTGATATAATCACTTTCGCCAAAAAACAATCCACACCAAATCACCATGCCTCGAATAATGCTAACAGATGAATACTGGTTAAAGCTATCCAGACTCCTGCTTGAAACCGGACGTGTCTATAACAAACCGGAACACCGTATGACGCTTGAGGGTATTTTGTACCGAATGCGTGTCGGTTGTCCGTGGCGCGATATCCCCAGTGCTTTTGGCGACTGGAACACGATTTATCGTCGTTTTAATCTTTGGTCGAAAAAAGGCGTTCTTCTTCAATTGTTCACAGCACTGAAGCAATCACCTGATTTTGAATGGGAATTTATTGACGGCAGCATTGTTAGAGCTCATCAGCATGCCACGGGGGCATCAACACATGAGAGTGAATCGATTGGTAAAAGCCGTGGTGGAAATACAACGAAAATACATTTAGCCGTGGACAGTTATGGTTTACCCATTGATTTTCTGCTTACCGGTGGTGAGGTTCACGACAGCAAAGCGGCACCAGAATTGATAGCGTGTTTACCGGATGCCGATTTTATTGTGGCTGACAAAGGTTACGACAGTGAGCCAATTCGGGAGTTGATCAGGACAAAGAATAGTAAACCGGTGATCCCCAGAAAATCGAACTCAAAGCTCGGTAATGCCGATATCGATTGGTGTTTATATAAATACCGGCATTTGGTCGAGAATGCGTTTGCAAGACTGAAACATTATCGCGCCATCGCGACACGATATGACAAATTAGCTCGAAACTATGCCAGCACATTGGCACTGGCCTGTTGCATGATGTGGTTGCCAATGTGAAACGAGTGAAATTTAATCAGCAAAGATCAACAGGCCCTAGTCATGCTTATGCGTTCAATGGCACTAAAGGTGCTCAATACACCTATTACGTTACCTCGACCGATGCCAACAATAACACCGCAACTGCCGGGCCTTTTATTCACCAGAACTGATCTTACTGATTATCAAGCCTCGTTAGGTAGAAATATGCGACTTAACGAGGCTAATCATTTATCTGCTGAATAATTTTACCCACCTCTGGATGTTCATATTTTTTAGCCTGTGAATTTGCATGTACTTTGTGTAAGACCCCGCCTTTACAGTCTTTTACACATTGGAACTATCATTCATTTGACGCTGTTGCCGATAGCCATGATGAAGGAATTGGCACTGAAGACATCATTCAGTAAATTTATAAATCGGGAAGGAAAACATCATGACGTCAATTAGTTTATCGTCTCTGACACAGTCTCAAACTAGCAGTACGAGTAGTAACAGCAGCTCATCCAAAATTCAGACATTACAAAAACAGCTGACAACACTACAAAAAGAACTCGCTACCGCGCAAAAAACCGAGTCAACAACTGATGGAGCAAAAGAAGTTCAGCAACTCACTGCTCAGATCGCGGCTATTGAAGCTCAAATCGCGCAGCTTCAAGCACAAGAACAGGCAAAACAAAGCCAATCCGCAAGCAATTCTTCAACGTCTACTGCCAGCGATCAAACTGCTAATAACGAAACTACGACGAATAGTGCTGATGCTAATTCAGGAAATAGTATCGATACTTATGTTTAATATATAAATTGTTTAATACATAAATAATGAAACTCCCGCCTTTTTCGACGGGAGTTAATACAAAGCAACTTTTTAAGCAGTAACACCTAAGATCACACTGCCAGCTTTGAATAAAACACTGGCGGTTGAGCCGACAGCCAAACCCAGATCGGTAACTGCATCGTTGGTGATGATCGCTTTAACTTCACTACCACCAGCCAACTTCACGACCACTTCGCTGTTCACTGCGCCAGTTTTCAGTTCTGAAACCAACCCTTTCAGATGATTACGGGCACTGTAACGAACAGAATCATCGCCTGTAACAACCATTACCGAAGGTGCCTTAACAAAAGCCGTGACAGCTTTACCAACAGTCAGCCCGAGAGCTTTCAGACTATCTAAGGTAAGGGTAGCAACGATAACATCACCGCCGGCAACAGACAGAGAGACTTCTGCATTCACTGCGCCTTCACGAACTTCACTTACGGTGCCTGCAAATACATTACGAGCGCTGATAGCCATATAAATCTCCTTATCCAATAACTGATGTATTTATAATTAATCCTTCAAGCTGACAGCCATACGCTGTAAGCAGCGTTATAACCTTACTTTTCAGCGTGATATAAATACCAGCACAACCGGAATATCTTTTGTCTTAGAAATCGTATTTTACTGCCAGTTGGAAATCATTCGCTGCATCTACCGCCAAACCTGTCGCAGAATCTTTCACCGGAATGAATGAGTTCGCATCTTTGTTGTTCACTCGGTATTCACCTAACACACTCAGACGACGATTAAATTTATAACTCGCGCCCAACGTATAGTAATTGACCGTATTTGTTTTCGCACCGGCACTATTTTCTGCAATTTGCTTATTCCAGGTGCTCATTAAACCAACACCATTTAGGAAGTTATAACCAAAAGCAGCCTCATAACCAGTGTGGTCATACAGTGTAGTTGTGCTCGTAGTGGCTGTCGTTAAAGTGGTGCCGGTTAACGTAGTTGCTGTTGTGCTTTTTGATGTAGAAAGCCAGTTATTACCTTTGCCGTAATTGAAAGCGGCATACCAGGATTTATCATCAAATTTCAGCCCGGTTGTCCATAACGATGCATCGTCCAGACTGCCCTGTTTACCCACGGTATAGGATGCACCCGCACTGATCAATGGCGTCAATTTGTAAGCCAAAGCCGTGCCGTAAGCCGCATTATCTTTATCAACCACAGTTTCAGCACCACTTTTGCTGTCACAAGGTGTTGATGCACAGGTATCTTGCGCATTCCGGAATTTATAATCAGCATCCAGTTGCGCATTACCAAAGGTGGCAGAATATTTCAGTACATCAGATGCCCGTTTGGTGGCAAATTTATCCACACCAACACCTAAGCCGTTATTGCCATAACCATCGGCTAAAGCCACATCCGTCCAGGCAGTCACCAGATTTGCTGCGCCATTCTGACGACCAAAAGTCACAGTACCCCAATCGCTGTTACTCACACCACCATAGGCTAAACGGGTTGCCAGACTGTCATTTTTTTCTGTGTCATTGGTTGGAACGGTAGAAGAAGACGCTTTATCACCAACATTAAGTTGCGCCTCATACGCACCAACCGCAGTAAACTGATCATTAATTTTACTTTTACCTTTTAAGCCTAAACGCGCAAAGGTATCTGAGCCATATAACTCACTTTTACGGTCATCACCAAACATGTGTCCTGCATAAGCACGACCCGCCATATCAATGGCGCCATATTGGTTATTCATTACTGATACCGCGTTAGCTTGAGTTGCAGACAGCACACAAATTGCCACCAGAGTGAGTTTTTTCATGCTAAATATCCTTTTTATAGGCAAAAAAATCCCTTGAGCTAAATAGCCCAAACATGAGTCTTAAAAGGTGGCGAAGCCACCCAAATTAATTGAAATTAATCGATATAGCCGTAGCTATGAATGATGGTTTTTGCTTTATCGCCCTTCAGGTAATTCAGCAACGCAACCGCTGCCGGGTTGTCTTCACCTTTTTTCAGCAATACCGCATCTTGTGTTAGCGGGCTGTATAAAGAAGTAGGCACTTCCCATGCAGACCCTTTGATCAGTTTGCCATCTTTATACACCTGCGAAGTGGCAACAAACCCAAGCTCTGCATTACCCGTATCAACAAATTGTTTTACCTGATTGATGTTTTCACCCTGCACCAGTTTTGAACTAAGCGAAGCGGTTAATCCCAGCTTATCCAATGCTTCATACGCAGCAGTGCCATAAGGTGCAGTTTTCGGGTTCCCAACAGCTAAATGAGTATATTTACCGGTTTTGAGCACATCACCTTTACTGTCGACGGTATTGGCATCAGCAGACCACAGCACCAATTTCCCTTTTGCATAAGTAAATTGGGTATCAGCCAGTGCTAATTCGGCTTTCACCAGTTTCTTTGGTGTTTTGCTGTCAGCACTGATCATGACTTCAAAAGGGGCGCCATTTTGAATTTGAGTAAATAACTTCCCTGTCGCGCCAGAAGAAATCAGCAACGTATTACCGGTGTCTTTTTGGAACGCTTTAGCAATCTCCTCCAGTGGTTGCGCAAAGTTGGCAGCCACCGCGACTTTGACCTCATCAGCGAAAGACAAACATGGCGTTAATAACAATAAAGCAATGGTGATTGGGTTTTGACGTAATGACAACATGGGCACTCCTTGGCTCATTGACTTGGCGTTATGCAATAACAAGCACAAAGCTTGCCTGAATGCATAACGCATCAGCACCAACCAGATGCTCGCAATAAAAAAACGAAAGTGAATTACAGTAACAAGCTGATATATAAAGGATATTTTCATATAAACCCAATTTTTCAAGTTGTCACATCCATCAAAAATCGAACAAAAATCGTTGTGCATTTTATTGCACAACAATGCGTGAATGATGACAAATGTGACAATTCTCACATTATCAGTGCGACAAAATGAGACTCATTGGTCTATCAAATAACGCTGTTACCGTGTTTCCGTGGATCAATTGATTAAAGTTTAATCGATTTTGGTTTCCGGTATGTATTTTGCTCATCGCTATATAAGTTAATACATATCGAGGAATCGGAATGTCTAAACATTCACATCACATGACAGGTGCTTTATTAGGTGAACTAAAGCTGTGCACGGAAGTAGGGCCGTCACTAGGCGATACGCGCATCCACCTGCTCGAAGCAATTGATCGTCTGGGGTCGTTAACACAAGCCGCGAAGTCGATTCCGCTCTCTTACCGTGCGGCCTGGGATGCCTTGGATGAGATGAATAATCTGGCGGAGCAACCATTGGTGATCAGAACGACCGGTGGGAAAAATGGTGGGGGAACGTTACTCACCGCCTATGGTAAACAAACCGTCGCGCTCTACCGCGCGTTACAAGCGGAATATCAATTAGCTTTATCCAAGATCCATGAGCAATTACAACATTCATCCTGTCAGGGCAAATCAGACGGCTGTGGAGAGCAGTATGATGTACCGCGGTTTCGACGCTTATTACGCCGGATATCCATGCGCAGCAGCGCCCGCAATCAGTTTATGGGCACCGTTACTGCGATACGTCCAGGCCCGGTGGAATTTGAAATCACACTAAAA
Source organism: uncultured Tolumonas sp. (assembly GCF_963676665.1). Taxonomy (NCBI): domain Bacteria; kingdom Pseudomonadati; phylum Pseudomonadota; class Gammaproteobacteria; order Aeromonadales; family Aeromonadaceae; genus Tolumonas; species uncultured Tolumonas sp. The sequence continues at coordinate 1,319,574 of NZ_OY781378.1, read as the reverse complement.
TTAGATGAAAAAGTACACCTGATTGCGGTTATTACCCGGGAATCGGCAGGCAGTTTAGACATCTTTGCCGGGCAAGAGCTGTATGCGTTGATTAAGTCATCGTCTGTAATGTTAGTCACAGACCCCAAGATCAAGTTATCAACCCGCAACCAACTCTGGGGCGTAATTAGCCATATCTATCGTGGTCCAATCAATAGTGAAGTGGTGATAAGCTTACCGGGAGACAAAACCGTCTGTGCTGTAGTGACAACCGAAAGTGTACAAACGATGCAGTTAGCAGAAGGACAAGAAGCCTGTGCAGCATTTAAAGCCTCTGCGGTTTTGTTATGCAGCTATCAGGGGTGAATGTAGATTTAATAAAAAAGCTAATGCGGTTGTCGGATAATCCGAACAATCAGCATTAGCTATTTCCAGCCAGAAAAACTGGCTTTTAACATTCATGAAATTAACATGAGGCCGTTATCACTTCTGGCGTTCAGCGAACACTTCTTTTGCGGCAAACATTCCATTCAACGCAGCAGGAAAACCCGCATACACCGCCATTTGCATGATCACTTCGACGATCTCAGTTTCTGTACAACCAACATTTAATGCACCATGAATATGAACTTTCAGTTGTGGCGCAGCGTTGCCCAGTGCTGTTAATGCGGCAACAGTCGCAATCTCACGCGATTTCAGATCTAAGCCGGGTCGGGTATAGATATCACCAAATGGAAATTCAATAACATAACGCGCTAAATCCGGTGCGATATCCTGCAAAGCAGCAATGACTTTTTCACCCGCTTCACCATCAATCTCATTCAATTTAGCTAAACCTTGTTGGTATCGTACATTTTCAGTTTTCATCTTTATGCTCCGGGTATGAATATTGGGTTTATTCATACCGAGCTTACAACTTAGAGTTAACTCTCAGTCAAGCCATGTTTTGGCGGGTTATCGTATTAGCATAAAAGGCAATTTTTTCATTCAATTTTTCAAGATGTTGCTGTTGTTGCTCAATGGTAGACCTTAACATAACTGCGTGCTTTTCCAGTAATTTTTGACGTTCCAGCATGGTCCCGTCACCTTTTGCACGTAATGCGGCATACACCAGGATTTGGTTTAACGGCATTCCGGTTTCTTTCAAACGCTGAACAAAGGCGATCCAACCGACTTCCTGTTCGGTAAAAATGCGATGACCATTATCCAAACGGGCAACACCACCAAACAGACCAATTTTGTCGTAATAACGGATAGTGTGAGCACTCAACCCTACCCGTTCCGCAAATTGTTTAACGTTCATAAAAAGCCTCAGCGACTATATGGTTCAATATTAAGCTCAGGTTAAACACTAACCTGTATCCCCATTTCGACAACTCGATCTGCTGGAACATGAATAAAGTCATTCGTTCTCAGTGAGTTTTTACTTAACCATATAAATATGCTGGCACGCCATTTTGCAAACACAGAACGTTTCGATGGAATTAAGGTTTCCCGGGATAAAAAGAACGTGGTCGTTTTTAAATTGAGACTCATGCCTTTTCTGGCTGAGCAGCGGAATAAATCCTCAACATCCGGCGTTTCATGAAAACCATAGGTGGCAGATATTCGCCAAATATTATGGGATAACTGATTAATTTCGATATGTTTATCTGATTCGACATACGGTATATCCTGAGTACGAATTGTCATTAAAATAATTCGCTCATGTAATACATGATTATGATTCAGATTATGTATCAACGCATGTGGAATACCCTGCTGCGTTCTGGAAAGATAAATAGCAGTACCCGGTACTTTTTGTGGCGCTTCTTTTTCCACCAACCCGACAAACTGGTCTAATGGCATGCTCATACGACTAAGTTGACGTAATAAAAGAAACCGCTCCCATTTCCAAATAGCCATAATACAAAATGTTAATGTCCCAACACCAAGTGGCAACCAGCCACCATCAAATACTTTGATCAGATTTGATGAGAAAAATGGGATATCAATTATTAACAGTGCGGCACCGATATATTTCACAATCCGCTCAGGCCATCCCCAATTATATTTAGCGACATAACAAGCTAATACCGTAGTAATAGCCATCGTCCCGGTGACTGCAATGCCATAGGCTGATGCTAATTTGCCAGACTCACCAAACATGACAACAACAACGGCCACAGACCAAAATAAAATCCAGTTAACAAATGGCATATATATCTGACCAGACTCATAAGCTGATGTATGTAATATCGTCATATTGGGTAAATACCCCATGCGCACAGCTTGTCGCGTCATAGAAAACGCGCCAGATATAACCGCCTGAGAAGCAATAATAGTCGCCAATGTCGCCAACACCACTAAGGGTAAAATAGCCCAACCTGGTGCCAATCGATAAAATGGATTCTCCAGTGCAGATACATCGTCCAATATCAACGCACCTTGCCCGAAATAATTCAGAATTAACGCTGGAGATACAAAAGAAAACCAAGCCAACCGGATCGGTTTAGGACCAAAATGCCCCATATCCGCATATAATGCTTCACCACCAGTAATGGAGAGCACCACCGCGCCCAATGATAAAAAAGCAGTTATTTTATAAGTTGTTAGGAAATGAATAGCCCATTTTGGATGTAACGCATGTAAGACAAATGGATTCGCAATGATCTGTTTTAGCCCTAAAACACCCAAGACTAAGAACCAAATGATCATGATCGGCCCGAAGAACTTACCAACTGTCGCGGTGCCATGCTTTTGGATATGAAAAAGTAAAAACAGTACAAGTAACGAAGCAGGTACAATATATCGTTTCAGATCAGGTGCAATAACCTGAATCCCTTCCAACGCAGAAAGCACTGACATGGCGGGTGTTATAATACTGTCACCATAAAATAAACCGCCACCGATCAGACCTAAGATCAACAGTGCCGTTGTTGTGTTATAGCCGGTGTTTCTTCCGGCTAATGACATGAGGGTTAATATTCCGCCTTCACCCTTATTATCTGCTTTCAGAACAAACGCCAGATATTTAATCGAAACAACCAATATTTGCGCCCATAAAATAAGTGATAAAAAACCAAGCACTATATCTTGAGTTGGTTTTAACCCAATATGTGGCGAAAAACATTCATGAATAGTATATAAAGGGCTCGTGCCAATATCACCATAAACAACACCGATAGCCGCAATGGTTAACTGGCGTACCGTTTGACTGTTGTGATTATCCATATTTCAATAGACCCAGAAAATAGCTGTTAAACAGCAATAAAAACCCCTCAGCTTGAATGCTGATAAAAATATTAACCTTATTTATTCGATTATTTTTTAATCAAAAATAAATCGATAACCAATTCCCGTTTCTGTTTGTAAATAACGAGGTTGAGTGGCATCTTTTTCGAGCTTTTGTCTTAAATGTCCCATATAAATACGAATATATTGAGTTTGCTCAACATATGAGGGCCCCCAGACGGTATTTAATAATTGACGATGCGTCAGCACACGCCCGGGTTGGGCTAACAGTGCCATTAATAACCGGTATTCCAGTTGCGTCAGGTGTATTTCTTCATTATTTCTGAATACGCGCCGTTTCGTGCGATCAACCCGGACATCACCAAAACAAACTTCTGGGGATTCAGATTCTTTTTCCGTCATTCGACGACGTAAATTAGCCCTGACCCGCGCTAATAATTCCGCCATGCCAAATGGTTTACTGAGATAATCATCTGCTCCCGCATTTAATGCGTTTACTTTATCCATTTCATCACTGCGCGCAGATAAAACAATTATAGGTAATTGGCTCCACTGGCGGACTTCTTCAATAAACTGATTTCCATCACCATCGGGTAAGCCAAGATCGAGAATGACCAAATCGGGTTTCCGGGTCGCGGCTTCAATTAACCCACGTTGCAATGTTTCCGCATCAAAAACACGGAACCCTTCGGATTGCAGCGCAGTCCCGAGAAATCGGCGGATTTGTTGTTCATCTTCGACGATGAGAATATTCGCTGTATGGTCGCTCACGATTCGCTGCCTGGTTCTGGTTCTAATTCGGGTAAGGGTTGTAACGGCAATGTGAAGTGAAAATTAACACCACCACCATTGCGGTTTTCAGCCCATATTTGCCCACCGTGTGTTTCAACAATAGCCCGGCAGATCGCAAGACCCAACCCTACACCTGGCGTGGTCGATTCTTTTTCACCGCGGGCAAATTTCTCAAAAATCAGTTTCTCTTTTCCTGCCGGTAATTCAGGCCCAAGATTCCAGACCGTGATTTGTAACTCCGAACTGTGTACGGCAACATCAATACCAATCGTGACGTCTTTCCCGGCATATTTGCAGCTATTTTCCAGCAGATTCACCAATACACGTTCTATCAATACACCATCGCAATGTAATAACGGTAAATCTGACGGAATGTTAATTTTAAGCGGATGACCAGTGAGAGAAATACTTAATGTTGTCAACGCGCTACCAGCAATCTCCTGTAACGATTGCCATTCTTTCCGCAGATGCACACCTTCCGACTCTAAACGCGCCATATCCAATAAATTATTGACCAAACGGGTCGTTCCAAGCACCTGTGCTCTGATCGCATTGGCTTGCTGGGTATGTGGTGAACCATCGTGCGCTAATGACTGCATCAACATTTCTGCCTGTGCAAACAACACGGTTAGCGGAGTACGTAAATCATGCGACAGTGCGGCCAGCAACGCATTACGCAACCGTTCGGTTTCACTGTGTAATTTGGCATTTTCCGCCACGTGCGCCAGCCGGAGTCGCTCTAATGCAACTGAAATCAATAACGCATAGGTATCGAGCAAACGTTGTTGCTCGGGGATCATTAAGATCCGTAAATTAGCCGGTTCTAACACCAATACGCCTAACGTGCGTAATGGTGTAACTAATGGTACATAGCGTTGTGCGGTAGCAGGCAAAGTATCAGTTCCCATACCCGCATGGGCATTATGCTCAAAACACCATTGCGCAATCGCCTGATCAACTTGCAAATGTCTGCGCCCCATCAGCTGTAAGTGTTGATCATCATCAGGCAGTAATAAGGCGGAGCTGGAACGAAAACTGCGTTTCAGAAAATGTTCGGCAATACGGGCAATATCTTCCGCTGTTAAAACAGAACTCAAGGCTTTGGCCATTTCAAACAAGTTTCGCGCTCGTTCTTCACGGTAACGCGCTACCCGAGCTTGATAACGCGCCCATGCCGTTAATTGCCCGATGATAAGCCCCACCAACAACATGACACTGAATGTCAGTAGATATTGCGCATCTTTCACCGCAAAAGAAAAATGCGGGATAACAAAGAAAAAGTCGAAACTGGCAACGTTAATAATCGCCGCTACACTGGCGCTGAGACGCCCATACAACAAGGCAACAAAAACCACCCCCAGCAAATACAGCATGATGATATTGAGCGGCGCTAAATAGTTCACCAATAATGTCGACAGCAGCGTGATCACCACACAACTCAGTAATGCAGCACCAATGCCCGTGAATTGACGTTGCCATTTTTCATCTTTATGGCGCAGGTCAGCAGGCAGTACTGGATTATTTGCCGCATCACTTTCAGAAAGTGACACAATCAAGAGATCAAGATCAGGGCCGCGCGTTCCCAGACGATGAGCAAAACTGCCTTTCCACCAATCATGCCAGCGCCGCTTATTGTGACGACCGATCAGGATCTTGCCTAAATTATGCTCACGCGCATAGTGTAAGACTGCATCGGTTTCTTCCTGTGCGGGTAGCGTTGAAGTTTCTGCCCCCAGTTCCTGCGCCAAGTGCAGCGTGGTCAATATATTCCGCCGTTCATGCTCAGGTAAGCGATGCAACAGTGGTGTTTCCACATACACAGCATGCCAAACACACCCCAACCGCCCGGCCAGACGCGCCGCCACACGAACTAACTTTTCGTTCCCGCCTCCCGGGCCAATGCAAACCAACAGTGAATCGCGCGTATGCCAAACGGGTTCGCCCGTATGCCGAAGGGCCTGCATTTGCTCATCAACTCGGTCAGCCGTACAGCGCAGCGCCAGCTCCCGCAACGCGATCAGATTTTCTTTACGGAAAAAATGCTCGATGGCGCGTTCAGCTTGTTGTGGCAGATACACTTTGCCCTCATCAAGACGACGCCGCAGATCATCAGGCGTCAGATCCACCAGCACCACTTCGTCAGTTTCTTCATATAAACGATCGGGCACTGTTTCGCGCACACGTATACCGGTAATGCTGCCGACGACATCATTGAGACTTTCTAAATGTTGAACATTCAGTGTGGTTAAAACATCAATCCCTGCTGCCAATAATTCTTCAACATCTTGCCAGCGTTTAGGATGACGAGAGCCCGGCATATTGGAATGTGCCAACTCATCGACTAAAACCAACGCCGGGGCACGAGATAACGCCCCATCCAGATCAAATTCATGGAACGTGTGTTTGCGATAATGCACTTGTTTAAGTGGTAATTGTGTTAACCCTTCCAGTAAAGCGGCCGTTTCACTCCGGCCATGGGTTTCGACAACCCCCACCAGCACATCGAGCCCTTCTGCCCGAAGACGACGCGCCTCTTGCAACATCGCATAGGTTTTACCGACACCCGCGCAGGCACCGAAGAATATCTTCAGGTGCCCACGCAGTGGCCTGACATCCGCAAGTAAGAGATCCGGATCTGGCCTTAAGTCATCATTATCGAGAGGCATGTAACGTATCCTGTTGATCTAATGATAAATTCAAACTCATCACATTAATCATAGGCGCTCCGGCGGCAAACCAGCTAGAACGATCTATTTGTTGTTCGATCATTGCTGCAACGCGCTTTTCCGGCCAACCACGGCTCTGAGCAACCCGGTTTAGCTGATAATACGCGGCGGCTACACTGATCTGCGGATCTAATCCACTCGCCGATGCCTGAATCAACTCAGCCGGCACCGGTTTTGTATTGCCACTGGCTTGTTGCCAATATTGGATTCGTGTTTGCCACTGTTGCATTAATGCCGGGCTGGTTTGGCCATAATTGCTGCCGCCCGATGCCATAGCATCAAAATTGCCCGCGGATGGGCGCGGCCAGAAATAACTGGATTTAGTCATATTCTGCGCCAGCAAAACCGAGGCGACCGGTTTTCCGTTTCGATATAACAAAGAACCATTGGCCTGTGCCGGAAAAAACAGTTGTGCTAACCCAGTGACCAGCAATGGATAGACAACACCGGTGATCACCGTTAATAACAACAACATCTGGAATGCAGTACGAAGTGTTTTCATATCAAATCCACCCCATTAATGTCAGTAATAAGTCGATCACTTTGATGCCAATGAACGGCAATACGATCCCACCGAGCCCGTAATAGAATAAATTACGGCGCAATAACGATTTTGCCGAAAGCGGCTGATAATGCACCCCACGCAAAGCTAATGGAATCAGCCCAATAATGATCAACGCATTAAATATAACGGCTGACAAAATGGCGGATTGCGGTGACGCCAGATGCATCAGATTTAACACACCTAATTGCGGATAAGTGGCCACAAAGGCGGCTGGTAAAATGGCAAAATATTTCGCCAGATCATTGGCCAAACTAAACGTCGTCAGAGAACCGCGCGTCATCAGCATCTGTTTACCGATATGCACAACCTCAATCAGTTTGGTGGGGTTCGAGTCGAGATCAACCATATTCCCGGCCTCTTTTGCCGCTTGCGTACCGCTATTCATGGCCACCGCAACATCAGCTTGAGCTAATGCTGGTGCATCGTTGGTCCCGTCACCAGTCATTGCCACTAAACGACCTTCCGCCTGATATTGCCGGATCAATGCTAACTTCGCTTCGGGTGTTGCCTCAGCCAGAAAATCATCCACCCCCGCTTCAGCAGCGATGGCTGCTGCAGTCAGCCGGTTATCGCCCGTGATCATCACCGTTTTAATACCCATGCGGCGTAATTCGGCAAAACGCTCTTTGATGCCGCCTTTGACGATATCTTTCAACGCCACGACACCTAAAACATGTGAATCTTCACTGACAACCAGTGGTGTACCCCCCGTTTTTGCAACATCCTCAACCAGCTTATCCACTTCCGGCGGAAAATAGCCCTGATTGGAAGCGATATGACGACGCAGTGCATCCACCGAACCTTTGCGGATCATCCGATCATGCACATTAACGCCACTCATCCGGGTTTGGGCGGAAAAAGGCACAAAGGTCGCGTCTAAAGCATGTAAATCACGTTCGCGTAAATTAAAGCGCTGTTTCGCTAACACCACGATGCTACGGCCTTCCGGCGTTTCATCAGCCAGTGAGGCCAGTTGGGCAACACTGGCTAACTTTTGCTCTGTCACACCCGGTGCTGATAAAAATGCCGCAGCCTGACGATTACCTAAGGTGATGGTGCCGGTTTTATCCAATAACAAAACATCAATATCGCCCGCAGCTTCCACCGCGCGCCCAGAAGTCGCAATCACATTGGCAGCCAGCATCCGGCTCATGCCTGCCACGCCAATGGCTGACAACAAACCACCGATCGTCGTTGGAATCAAACAGACCAGTAATGCCACCAAAACTGTCACCGAAATAGGTTCACCCTGCCCGATGGCGGTCACGCTATACAGAGAAAATGGTAGCAAAGTCACTACCGCCAGCAGAAAAATCAGCGTGAGTGCGACCAGTAAAATCGACAGCGCAATTTCGTTGGGTGTTTTCCGGCGTTTAGCGCCTTCCACCATGGAAATCATACGATCGAGAAAGGTTTCGCCTGGATTTACCGTACAGCCAATCACCAGCCAATCAGAAAGCACGCGTGTTCCGCCTGTTACCGCAGAAAAATCGCCTCCAGACTCGCGGATAACCGGGGCTGATTCGCCGGTAATGGCACTTTCATCCACCGATGCCACACCTTCAATGACCTCGCCATCGCAAGGGATCACCTCGCCGGCAGACACCAGCACATAATCGCCTTTACGCAAACTTTCTGCCGAAACCGGTTGGCTTATAGCATCATGAGCGGCACTGGCTAATTTGTGCGCAATCACCGTTTTCTTCAGCCCTTTCAGACTGGCGGCCTGCGCTTTAATGCGCCCTTCGGCTAATGCTTCGGCCATATTGGCAAACAGCAGGGTGAACCACAGCCACACCGTCACAGCGATAGTAAAAAAGGCCACTGATGATGAATGGGCGGCTAATTGCACCCCACTGACAATCGTCAATAAGACACAACAACACCAGACAACCATCATTACCGGGTTACGCCATTGTGCCCGCGGGTCTAGTTTCAATACCGCATTGATTAACGCGGGTTTCAGTAATTCAGGATCAAACAGCGAAAATTGTTTACGAGACATAATGCGTTATCCCTCAATGAGCCTGCCACAAGGTCAGATGTTCAGCGATCGGACCCAGCGCCAGCGCCGGAATAAAGGTCAAAGCACCAATCAGCAAAACCACGCCAATCAGCATGCCAACAAACAAAGGGCCATGACACGCCAGACTACCGGCGCCTGATGGTTGATGCCGTTTTTCTATTAATGCGCCGGCAACCGCCAACACCGGCACCATGACGCCAAAACGCCCCAGAAACATCAGCACTGCCAGCGTAATATTCATAAAAGGTGTGTTGGCATTAAGTCCGGCAAAGGCGCTGCCATTGTTATTAGCGGCAGAAGAAAAGGCATACAGCATTTCAGAAAAACCGTGCGTTCCTGATTCCTGTAAGCTGACTAATCCTTGCGGTAATACCAAAGCAAGTGCAGTGCCGAACAACACTAATGCTGGTGGAATAAGAATGGCGATAGTGACCATTTTCATTTCATAAATTTCGATCTTTTTCCCCATATATTCGGGGGAACGGCCAATCATCAAGCCCGCGAGAAACACCGTCAGGAATACGAACAACATCATGCCGTACCAGCCACTACCCACACCGCCAAAAACGACTTCGCCCAATTGCATTAACACCATCGGGACCAACCCACCCAGCGGAGTCAGTGAATCATGCATCGCATTGACTGCACCGCATGAGGCAGCAGTCGTGATCGTGGCAAATAACGACGAAGCCCATAAACCAAATCGGGTTTCTTTACCTTCCATATTGCCGCCGTTTTGTAAGGCAGACAGTTGCTGATCAACTGGTAGATGCGCCAACAGTGGATGCCCCTGACTTTCCGCCCACATAAGCAACAGGGCTGCCGCCGCCAGCATGATCCCCATCGTCCACAACAATGAAGAGCCAATACGGGAATCTCCGGCGACGCGGCCAAAGCAAACACACAATGCAGCAGGGATCAGCAGGATCGAAATCATCTGCACGAAATTAGTTAATGCCGTCGGATTTTCAAAAGGATGTGCTGAATTGGCGTTAAAGTAACCGCCGCCATTGGTACCCAACATTTTTATCGCTTCTTGCGAAGCGACCGGCCCCAGCGGGATATGCTGTTCAACACCGGTCAGACCCGGCACACTAATTGGCGCCACAAAGGTCTGCACAACCCCTTGCTGGGATAAAAACAAGGCATAAACAATGCTGATCGGTAATAACAGATAGACTGTGATGCGCCACATATCGACCCATGCATTACCCAATTGCTGCGACCGGAGCGAACCAGCGCCCGCATCAAGACAAATGCCACCGCAATACCGTTCGCTGCAGACAGAAAGTTTTGCACAGTCAAACCGACCATTTGGCTTAATGGTGATAATGTCGTTTCACCGGCATACGCCTGCCAGTTGGTATTAGTGATAAAACTGATCGCAGTGTTCAAGGCAAGTAGTGGTGAGACTGCCGGTAAATGCGATGGATTCAGCGGCAAATAGCCTTGCAGTTGCAACAACAGAAAAAGAACAACAGCCCCTAATAAGTTAAACATTAAGATCGCACTGGCATAACGACGCCAGTTCATGTTGTCATTTGCAGCAACACCCAAACGCGATTCGAAATGAACCACGCAAAGCGGCAGTCGCTCTTCCACTAACCGCGTTAATGCAATGCCTAATGGCCAGGCTAATAGCAGCAACACCACTAAATAACTGATGAGTAATACAACACCTGAACTGAACATGTCAGAATTCCTCAGCTCGGATCAATGCGTAAATAAGATAAATAAACAAAGCTGCCGCCATGAATCCAGCCAACCACATTACAAAATTCATTGTGCTTATCTCCCTATGGACGATGTCCTTATCACTGCACCAGATAAAAGTTAATCAAATCAGGCTCAGAGTTGTTATTAATAAGCTTAAAAAAGAAGAGATAAAGAAGGGATAAAAATACAGAGGCTGAGTATAAAAATTGTATAAAAATGGCTGCAAAAACTAACGCCGTTAATACCGGCATTAAATTCTATTAATCCCAATACGGGTTTTCGCCAAAGCGTGTCACCAGCAGATCAATCATGGTTCGCATCGCTTGTGACATCTGTTTTCTCGAGGCATAAACGGCGTATATCCCCATGTCGGCCATTTTATAGTCCGGTAATAACGATACTAATTTGCCTTGTTTGATTAATTCATTGGCTGCAAAACTCGGCAACATGGTGATCCCACATCCACTCACCGCGGCCTGCTGTAAAACCAGCGCCTCATTTGCACTGAAGTTACCTTGAACCGGAACAGATACCGGTTCGCCGGCATGTTCAAACTGCCACAAACTCTGACCAAAATAGGCATAGGTTAAACAGTTGTGCTGGGTTAAATCTTGCGCGGAAGAAGGTGTGCCTCGTTTATGTAAGTAATCCGGGGAGGCACATATAACCGAACGACACAGGCCAATTTTGCGAGCAATGAGATTGGGGTCAAGATTGTTGGTGATCCGAATGGCGAGATCGATGCGTTCCTCAATCAGGTTCACGGTGCGATCAACAACTTGCAGATCAACCGACGTCGCCGGATATTGCGCCAGATAAGCCATCACGGCGTCAGTCATGTGCGGGTGCGCAAACACTGCACTGGTAGTGATCCGTAATTGCCCGCGAGGTTCCCCTTCCCGCTCAGCAACCGTGGCTTCTATATTTTCAGCCAGTTTCAGCATTTCACGACACAGCGGCAGCATCTGCGTACCCGCCGTAGTGAGCGTGAGTTTGCGCGTAGTCCGGTGCAATAGCCGCGCACCGGCCCATTCTTCCATGTACGCAACATAACGCGACGCCATCGCTCGCGACATATCCAGATGTTCCGATGCAGCAGACACGCTGCCGCGTTCTACCGTTTCAAGAAACACCTTAATAGCAGTGAACTTATCCATATATGCTCAATCTATGCAACAAACTGTCAACTATATACCTCTATTTGCTCATTTCAATATCCAATAGACTTTATTCCATCAGGTCATGCTACTGCCAGGAACCATACATGAACGCATTAAAACTTTATTACTTCTTCGATCCGCTATGTGGCTGGTGTTATGCCAGCGCACCAGCATTAGCCGGGTTAGCAGAAGAGTTTCCGGACGCATTAACGTTAATGCCTTCCGGTCTATTTTCGGAAGAAAATGCACGCGATATCTCGCCGGAATGGGCGGCGTATGCCTGGCGCAATGACCAACGCATTGAACAGATAACCGGCCAGCAATTTAGCTCTGCTTATTACAAGCACGTATTACACGGAGACCATTTGCGTTTTGATTCAGGCCCGGCAACACGCGCCATGACGCTTATCAGAACGATTGATCCGGCTTTAGAACATGCGTTTTTGAATGCAGCGCAACAGACGCGTTATATCCAAGGGTTAGATACCGCAAATCCGCAGGTGTTAGGTCTGGTTGCAGAAACGATTGCCGCGAAAAAAGGCATTGAGATCCCAGCTGATCAATTTTCTGCGCAAATTGCAGATGATCAGCAACTAGCAAAAACGACCAAAGAAAGAATATCGCTGACGCAGCAATTGATGCAGCGTCTCAATATTTCCGGTGTTCCTTTATTGCTGGTCAGCATCAACGGACAAGAGTTCATTTTACACGGCGCGGATCTTTATAACGGCCCAAGCAAATTGATTAATTCGATTAAACAGATCGTTAGTTCCCAATAACAGTGAATCACTTATTAAATAAACGGAGTTCATCATGACAAATAAAATTCTGGTTCTGGGCGCAACAGGCAATATTGGCAAACCACTGACTGAAGCATTAGTAGCAAAAGGTGAAAAAGTAAAAGCTGCTTCCCGTACTGGTAAAGCCGTGGCGGGTGCCGAAAGCGTGGTGTTTGATTTCACCGATCTATCGACCATTGATAATGCATTTGAAGGTGTAGATCGTGTTTATGTCATGGTGCCAACCGGTCATATCGATGTGGTTTCTTTAGTGACGCCAGTCTTAGACGTGGCTATTAAAAACGGCGTCAAAATTGTGCTGCAATCTGTGCTCGGTGTTGATGCGGATGACAGCATTCCTTACCGCCAGTTGGAATTAAAAGTTGAACGCTCTGGGGTGCCGTTTGTGATCCTGCGCCCGAACTGGTTCTCTGACAATTTCCATACCTTCTGGCTGGCCGGGATCAAACAGGGTGTTATTGCCGTGCCGGCTGCGCAAGGTAAATCCAGTTTCATTGATGTACGTGATATTGCTGAATCTGCTGCTTCTGCATTAACAACCGCCAAGTTTGATGGTAATGCGTTCAACCTGACAGGCCCGGAAGCATTGAGTTATGCGGATGCTGCTGAAAAATTATCGAAAGCATCAGGTCACGCGATTCAATATCAGGCAATTGATGATGATACGTTCGTCGGCATTTTGACCGGTGTTGGTGTGCCAAAAGATTACGCCTCTTTCTTAGCGTCGATCTTCTATCCGGTGCGTGAAGGCTGGACAGCGCTGGTTACGGATTCCGTTGAAAAGTTGACTGGACATGCCCCTCGTTCAGTAGCAACTTATATTGATGATCATATCGAATTGTTTAAATAAACGGTCGTCAAACCAGATAAAGCCATCCTTATTGGGATGGCTTTATTATTCACCTACTGCGTCAAAAAAATAACTGGTGCATGTACGTGGGCTTAAATAATTAAAGATTTCTTTTGGCAAACGTGAGGGTTGTAACGCACGTTTTATACTCAAAGAAACATGCTCTAAATCAATAATGGCTGCTTTATCACGAGGCACATGAGGGTCATAGATCATTAATTTTGGATACAACAAGCGTTCACTATTAACTGACATGATGAGACCAACATGACCATTGGATAACTCAACAACACATCCAGGGGGATAAATACCTAACTGTTTAATTAATAATTGAATATAACGTTTGTTTAGTTTCTGGCTGCGGTGTTTGAATAAAAAAGATAACGCGGTATAAGGTGGTACAGGTTGTTTGGCTCTCAACAGCGGATTACAAATATAATCATATTCATCAATGACAGATAATAATTGAGTCAGATCATTTATTTGATCCCCCGCAACCCCCGTCGGATAACCAGATCCATCAAGACGTTCGTGATGTTGTAAAATAATTTCTTTCGCTTGATCAGGAAAATTAGGCATCAGGTCCAGCAATCTTAATCCATAAACAGGATGCATCTGATACAGATTTTCTTCCGGTTTAGTCAACGGTTCTGTCTTACGCAAAATCTGCGTCGGTAGTTTGATTTTACCTATATCATGAAAAATAGCCGCCATACCAATCAATTTCATTTCAAATTCAGATTTATTACATTGCTTAGCTATTAACATAGACAATGTAGCGACATTCAGAGAATGGTAATAAAGCCCTTCTTCTCTCGTCGAATCATCCATCAGATGTAATGTAATTTGATCTGCGTTAATTAATTGTTTCGATATATAATCGATCAGTTCCCGAGCTTCATGAATCGCATTTAAAGGTCTGGTTTGTAATTTATTTATAAGGCCACGCACTTGGGAAAAAGAGTGTTTGAATGTTTCTTCTGCTCTTTTTTGACTCCGTTTATATTTTTGTAGTTGTTCAATGCGACTGAGTTTTTCAGAATGCATTTTGATTTGCAAATCAGTTATATCCTCATTATTATATTCTTCACTAAGTTGTATGATTTCCTCTGATTCATTTTTCTTAGGTAATGTCTCAGATTTTTCAACAACAAGAAAAACATACTCCAACTCTAACTGTTGAATTATCTTAATTTGCTCTTCATTTTTTATCATGAAGTTTGACAATAAGAATGGATGTTTATGCCAAGTTAATGGCAATCGTATATAATTACCTATTTGCAGATTTTTTACTGATACTTTTATTTCGTTCAAAATATTTACAACCCTTCCCTAGTTAGACCATTTTATATTTAAAATTCATTTAAACATAATCCAAACACAGCATAGTTCAGGTCTTTTATACAATCTCAAAAAATAGAGATTGGTTTTATCCATTTATAACGATTATTATTATGCTTAGCTTAATGAATGTCCAGATCATTTGAGTCTTTAGGTACTATTTGTGACTTGAACGAAAAATAACCATTAACAATTACGAAACAACTAGGAATAACTCGTAACAGATAATGGTATATCGGTAGATTTTGGAAAACCGAAACCAAATGATTCCGGTTATTGATCCGTAATATTTATTGTAATGCCAATTCAATGGCGGCAATTAATTCCGGGCTATCGGGCGTAATATCCGGAGCATAACGACCAATCACTTGACCATTACGTCCGAGCAAGAATTTCTCAAAATTCCACATGATATCAGTTTCATTAGCTGACAATAATTGACGGTCAGCCAATCGAGAACGCAGAGTACCATCAACTTTCGGAGTTGCCTGTGGTTGTTCAGCAATCAACCATTGATACAATGGATGCCGTAATTCCCCATTTACACAAATTTTGCTGAATAACGGAAAAGTCACGCCATAATTCAAGCTGCAAAAATCACTGATTTCTGCATCTGTTCCCGGTTCTTGCGCGGCAAATTCATTTGACGGAAATGCTAATATTTCAAAGCCTTGCGATTTATATTTGTCGTAAATAGCTTGAAGTGCTGCGTATTGTGGTGTCAGACCACATTTTGATGCCACGTTAACAATCAGTAATACTGATCCGGCAAAATCAGACAGCTGAGCAGGTGAACCATCAATCTGAGTTAAGGGTAATTCGTTAATATTCTGAACCATATCTCGCTCCTCTTTTGTTGCTAATTCATCATTTCAATTGCGCACAACCTAATTGCCAGCAACTTATATGCACCTAATAGGTGTAGAATGCAAGAAGCATGTATTGATCATCGAATAAACAGATCCTCACCGAGGATAATAAACAATAGACAGGAAATTCATGGAAAGCGTTGTCGTACTGGTTGATGTGCAAAATATCTACTACACCACCAAACAAGCTCACAATTGTAATTTTGACTATAACGAATTTTGGCGACAGGTAACGGCCAATCGGCGCGTGGTAAAAGCGATTGCCTATGCGATTGATCGCGGTGATGAAAAGCAGCGGCAATTTCAAAACATCCTTCGCGCCATTGGTTTCGACGTAAAACTGAAACCCTTTATTCAACGGGCTGATGGCACCGCCAAAGGCGATTGGGATGTCGGCATTACACTCGATGCCATGGAATACGCAAGCGAATCTGATATTGTGGTGTTGGCTTCCGGTGACGGTGATTTTGATTTGTTAGTAAATAAAATTCACCGTGATTTTGATGCATTAGTGGAAGTATACGGTGTGGCTAAATATACCTCGGTGGCATTAGTAAATTCAGCGGCAAAATTTATTCCTATTGAAAGTGATTTGTTATTAAAGTAATTCAGCCATTAGCAAACTGCGGAGTCGAACATGCTTGAATTAAGACCTAATTGCGAATGCTGCGATAAAGATTTGCCCCCAGAGTCCACAGAGGCATTGATTTGCTCATTTGAATGCACATTTTGCGTGACCTGTGCCGATAAAATACTTGCCGGGGTTTGCCCAAATTGTGGTGGTGAACTGGTTCGTCGCCCTCGCCGTCCGGCGAATAAACTGGTTAACAATCCTGCATCCATAACACGAATTTTTAAACCGCAGGTTTCAGCATGACCAGCCATGAAGACGATTCAGCAACTGCGCTTAAACACATGTTTAATACGGATCGTTTTGCCCATATAGCAGAAGCCACTGGTTCGGTTAACCCGGCGTTTGATGGTGCGCGTTTTTTTCAACTTGTCACAACGTCACTGCATGAACGCTCGATTATGCAGCGTATGCGACAGACAGCCGTGAGTTTAGAAACATGCCTTCCGGGCCATTTTACTCAGCAACTTGAAACGTTGTACGCTCTGGCGCCGAAAATAAACCATGGTTTTGTTTCGATGATCCTGCCCGAATTTGTTGCGCTTTACGGACAAGATCACTTTGCAGAATCAATGGATGCCCTGAAATATTTTACGCAATTTGGTTCGTCCGAATTTGCCGTACGTCATTTTTTACTAAAAGATATGGGCCGCACACTAACAACCATGCAGCAATGGGCGGAAGATGAAAATGAGCATGTCCGACGTCTGGCCAGTGAAGGATGCCGCCCGCGCTTACCCTGGTCATTTCAGATAAAAGCACTGATAGAAGACCCATCGCCAGTTGCACCTATCTTACAAGCACTCAAAACCGACCCGGCATTATATGTCCGAAAATCGGTGGCTAATCACCTGAATGACATTACCAAAGACCATCCGGAATGGGTTATCTCGTTAATTTCAACATGGCCGGAAGATAATCCGCATAGCCAGTGGATCATTCGCCATGCATTACGTTCGTTAATAAAACAAGGTGATCAAAAAGCATTAAACCTGATCGGTGTAGCAGGTAAACCTGACATCGACATTCTTCGTTTTGATGTTTCCCCCAATCTGATTTCATTAGGCGATGTCATTACACTGCAAGTTGGTATTCAATCACGATCAGATAATACGCAGAAATTAGTCATTGATTACGCCATTAACTATGTAAAACAGAACGGTAAAACCTCCAGAAAAGTGTTTAAACTCCGTACAACAGAGCTAGCTGCATTGGGAGGGCTGGACCTCTCTAGCCGTCAAACCATCAAAGATTTTACAACACGAAAACATTACGCTGGAAAGCATATTGTAGAACTGATAATTAATGGCGAGATGGTTGCTCAACAAGCGTTTTCTTTAATTACTAACTGATGAGTGATGGTGTTTTACCCCCTAATGATATGATTAGGGGGACTTATAATTTATGGTTGTGATTCAACTGGTTGAATAGTCTGTGTTCCACCCCACGCGATGTTATCAAAGCGCTCAGATGGATTGCCGTTTTTGGTGGCAATGATCGGCGATAAACTGGCCATTTTCCATTCAGTATGCGGCCACCATTTTTCTACCGTGGTGTGATGTAGCGGCTCAATACTTTCCCCTGGTTTCAGCATATTAACGATGACACCGGCCGATTTAGCCGCCGCTAACACGCGTTCTGCCGGTTCGGTCCAGCTGTGTGGAGCAAGTTCGAACAATCCCCAATGTACTGGGATCATGACTTCACCACGCACTTCCTGATGCGCGCGCACCGCTTGCTCTGGTCCAAGGTGCCAGTCAGGCCAAAATGGGTTGTATTGCCCTGTCTCAATCAATGTCACATCAAACGGCCCTAACCAAGAGCCAATGTCTTTAAAACCGGGGAAATAGCCGGTGTCACCAGAATAATAAACCCGATGCGCAGGGCCGATCAGTGCAAACCCTGACCATAATGTTTTATTCGATTGCGGGATCAAGCGACCCGAAGCATGTCGGGCGGGTGTTGCCACCACATCGATATCATTCACCTGCGTGGAGTCCCACCAATCCATTTCAGTGATTTTACTGGCTGGAACACCCCAATATTCAAGATGAGCTCCGACGCCCAGCGGTACCAGAAATTGTGTATCCCAATCTTTCATCGCTTCGATGGTCGCGCGATCCAGATGGTCGTAGTGGTCATGTGAAATCAAAACGGCATCGATATGAGGCAAATCAGCCAGTTTAATTAAAGGTTTATACCAACGTTTTGGCCCCAACCAAGAAACCGGAGAGGTACGTTCACTCCACACAGGATCAATCAGAATGCGTGTACTATCCACCTCAATTAATGAAGTGGAATGACCAAGCCAGGTAACCCGCAGATCACGATGTAATGGTTGTGCTAACGCCGCCTTTACATTCGTGATCACAGGGATTGCTTGTTGCGGCGTCGCATCAGGGCTAGCACGAAATGACTGCATCATCGCACTTTTCATGTCACTCCAGATCGGCTGCGGATTTTCAAATTTTCCGTCATGCCATTGAGGTGATTGCTTAATTTTAGACAAACGCTCACCGCTGGGTGATTTACCAAACGAGCTATAACCCGTGATCAAAAAAGCACTGGTAACAAGACCCGCAAACAGCCCTGAAATAGCTAATAACCATTTGACCGTGCGTCGAAAACCAATCGTTAATTGAGCCATGATGTTTCCTCCCGCTCTTATTGAATACCGGTAGTAACGAGTGTTAATGTTTTCATATAGCTGCCCTGCCTTATTTATCTACAGCAATTTTTACTAGAATATATTTGACCGATTATGAGTGATTAATCAATCAATTAAAGGCTAAATTTTTTTACTCGTTTGCCAGCACACGCCAGAATGCATCAAAACCAGCATTACAATAATGTTCCACTTCTTCTGGTTCACGAATAATAAAGTCAATCGTTGTGTCAGCCATAGCCACCATCATGGCAGAGACAAAAGCGCACGAACTATTCTGGATCTTACTGTTTTTAAGGCATTCATTCAGAAGCACCCCGGCTTCAGAAAAAATAGCCATACCTGCTGCTCTGCTTTCTGTTGTTATGCGGTCTGAAACACTGAGTTGCCCCATAACCTTACGTTTTTCCGGATTATGTGCGCCCCAATTAATATATTTCGACCAAACAAAATGCATTCTTTCACGAAGCATCAGCGTTCGGGGATAATTGGATAACATCTCCCGCCCCATCTCTTTTTTAAGTTCCAGATAGAGCCGATTGAGCAATTCATCTTTGGTTTTGAAATACGTAAACAGCGTTCCTTCTGCCACGCCTGCCGTACGCGCGATTTTGGACGTTGGCGCCTCAAGACCCAATGCAGAACAAACAGCAATGGCCGCTGTTAATAATGCATAGTATTTATCTTCACTTTTGGGTCTTGCCATCTCGTATTCACAAAAATAAATGAGTAACCACTCAACTATAGCAACGCAAGACCATGAATACAAGTAATCAGGCTTACTCCCGGAGAGACTATTAGTCTTTCGAATAGCGGTAACAATTACCTCGCCCACTGGCTTTTACATGATACATCGCTTGATCTGCACGGTTTAATAACTGTTTGGTGTCCGTTGCATCATCAGGATACACACTAATGCCAATACTCGCAGACAGTGAGATTGTGGTTGGATTGTCATGAAAAATGAATGGTTCATGTAACATGTTTTTTATTTTCTCTTCCACAGCAGTAAAACCAACTTTATCCGCTACGTTTTCCATTAAAATGACAAACTCATCACCCGATAATCTAACGGCCAAATCATAAGCTCGAATTGAACGTTTAAGGCGATTGGCAAAGGCTTTCAATAACAGATCACCCGTTTCATGGCCAAATGAATCATTAATTTTTTTAAAATAATCAATATCAATGAAAACAAGTGCCAATTTTTGTTGCTGTCGTTGCATTCGTTCTAATGCAATAGGTAAATATTCAAATAACATTCGACGATTAGCCAAACCAGTCAAAGTATCAGTGCGCGCTGTTGAATAAGCTTCTATTTCTCTTTGTTTGAGAATTTCATCCGCCATGCATTTCTCAATGACAATACCAGCAAGCTGAGCAGATACATCAATTGCATTTAATTCATCTTCCCCTGGCAACCAATTTTCAGCACTATAAATAGATAATATCCCTAGAGCTTTATCATGACTATTTATGATCAATTTAGACCAATTTGGTTTAATACTTTCTTCTCGAATATCATTCTGCGGATTTTTTTGTTGACTCTTATCATCAAAAATATCAATAGTCGCGCGACAATTCGATATCCAAGCTTCTAATCCATTTACAATTTTATTCAAAATAACAGCTTGTTTGTGTCCCCTTGCCAACAATGATAGCGCTTCATTACGAAGTGACTCTCGATTCTCCTGATGCACCCGGGCAGTAATGTCACGCGCAATCCCGACCATTAGATTTTTTTGGTTAAAACAAACTCGTCTTGCACTTACTTCTACAGGATAGGTACTTTTATCCTTCCGCCGATAAAAATCACGAAAAATAAAAGAAGTATCAAATGTCGCTTGGGAAACATGTTCTTTCCATTGAACAATATTCGTTAATGTTGTGTTGATATCATAGATACACAAACTCATTAGCTCATTAGCGCTGTAACCAAGATCAACACAAGCACGCTGACTTACATCAATAATTTCAGCTGTATCAGCATCAACAATTAAAATTGCGTCATCGGCATTATCAATAACAAATCGGAATAAATTTAATTTATCCTCTTGTTGTTTTCTTTTGGTAATATCCCGCGCGCTAATACGAACACCGCAAACTTGGCCTTGTTCATTAAACAGTGACTGCCAGTTTGACTCTATCCAGCAAAGAGTACCATCGCGACGAGTAAGACGTAGCTTTTCATCTGTATGCTCAATACCATTTAGTGCATCATTCAGTAGTTTTGTCCGATAATTATAATTTTCCTGATCATATAAAATATGCTGTATTTCATTTTTGTTATCTCGATATTCCGAGAATGAATAACCAATAACTCGTTCACCAGCCTTATTACACCAAATTATCTCTCCAGCGGAATCCATCCATATTTCAGCATCATATGAATATTCAGAAACCATTTTGAATCGAGCTTCACTTAACTCAGCCTGTTGCTTATAAAATTTAACTAACTGCGCTTGTTGATCGGCTAATAAATCATATAACTTATCAACGGCATCCAGTAATACTCTATTGCTGCGTTTCAATGGTTGAATAGAAACCGGAGGTTGCAGTAAGGATGCAACTAACTGCATATCTTCTGCTAATATATGCATGCAAAGCCATTTAACAAGAAATGAAAGTAATTTATCTATTCCTTTGTTAATGTCTGTTGATATAGTCTTAGTTAAAATTAAGGCTTGTTCATGAAATTTTTCATGGCTATTTATATGATGAGTTTTATCTTCTTCATCAAGAAGCGAAGGTATTAATAACTGTTCTTCAAATGAAAAGTGATATTGTGCGTATTCAACTAATTCTCGGCATGCAATAGTAAGTTGCTCAACCGATGTATCATTAATTCGATACCACCCCAGTTTGTTAATGAGATTGACCAAATTAACATGCTGGTCATCAATTTCTGGATGGCCCGTTTCATAGATCGAACTCCAAACCAAAATTGGTGTGGCCTCAATCAGTCCCTTCTGACTATTATTCGTCATCGTATCCATACAACAACCTTTTAAGTGCAAACTCTTTAAAATCTGAGAACAACATGCATTGATAAGGCTGGCAGATCATTATGCTGATGTATCGATTCAGCTGATATGAATATATCTCACTAACTTTGGAATTGAAATTCGGTTTGGGTGAGTGATCTCACATAATTTTAGGGGTTTTTAGCTAAAGAAAAGCTTTGTTGTAATTTTGTGTCATTGATCATTCTTTGGCATTAAATAGAATGTTCAGCCTAAATTAACTATTTTGTTGATAAATCCACCGAAGTGGATTCGTTTGGTGGCTAAATGCTGCTTATATTTCAATCGCTGAACCTAACAATAGATGCTCTAGTTCTAATAACGATGCGACTTCATAATGAGGAGTGATACCTTCAGGCACTGGTTTGTTTTCAGCATTAACCCAGCAGGTATGCAAACCTGCATTCAGACCACCTAAAATATCAGAATCAGGGTTATCGCCTACCATCAAAACTTGTTCACGCGTTGGGTTGCCCATCAGCGATAACGCATGCTCAAAGATATCCCGATGTGGTTTTGCCGCCCCGACTTGTTCGGATATAACCAGTAAATCAAAATGAGATCTTAACCCCGTACGCTCAAGACGAACCTGCTGTAACTCTGTAAAACCATTGGTAATGATCCCCAGTTTGGCCTTTCCTCTCAAAGCATTCAGCAAATTAACTGCCCCTTCCAGTGGGGCACAAATATCAGCCATTGCGGCTAAAAAAGCACTATTGAGTGCTTTGGTTGACGTACCTAATTTTTCAGCCCAGTGACTAAACCGTTGATGCTGTAATTGTTGCGCGGTGATTTTACCGTCTTGATATTCAACCCACAGTGGCTTATTTACAGTTTGGTATTCTTGAAAATCCTGCAGAGTAAATGTCACACCAAAGCCAGAAAACATCCGTTGCAAACCGCCAAATGCATCAAATCGAAACAGTGTGTCATCGGCATCAAACAAGACCCAGTTATACATTGCCATTTTGTTTATCTCTTTATTCATGCCGGGTTCCATGCTCAGACGCAGGTGCTGCTAATAAATTAACATCGATGCCATTTTTTATTAGTAATGCTTCTAAAGCTGGCAACAGCACGCCTAATTTTTCTTCCAACGTCGCACGAACAGTATCAACAACCACTTGTGTGCCACGTTCAATTTCCACATTAATGGCACTACCTGCAGTTTTTAATTCAAACGTAGTCATCCGGCGTGTTTCCGGGATCAACCAAACTTCAAACCAACCTACCTCTTTATTGACTTCAGAGATCGTGAGACTGGTGCCATTAAGTGCAATATACCCTTTCGGAAAGATGTAACGCATCCAATGCAAAGGAGCAGCAATTCTGATGCAGTAGTTGTCTTCAAATTGCCGAACTTCTAAGACAGTGGCACAAAAATCCACATGCCCTGAGAGCGGATGCCCGCCAATTTCAGCGCCATCTTTCGCTGCCCGCTCGGCATTAACACGATCACCAGCGACACAAGAACCCAGCGTGGTGATCAGCATGCTCTGCAGCATGACATCGAATTTAACACGGGTTTCGCTCACCATTTCAGTCACGGTCAGGCAAACACCGTCTATCGCAATGCTGGCACCGATTTGTAGCTCTGCGCAAAATCCGGTTGGAAATTCGATGTCAAACGTGCGAATACCATTCACATCAGTGATAGTTTGAATGGTAGCAACGCCTTGAACGATACCCGTAAACATGATCTTTTCCTCATCAATAGCCAGATTCAATTTATCTCTGAAAAACGCTGAAATCAGAACTACAAGCAAACCCTAGCGGCGCGGTGTACGGCAAATCACTCATTCATGCTACGACAAAAAATACTTCCTTCGGAAAAATTTTCACATTCTCTTATCCAGACTTGATTTATATACTGACAAACCAAACTATATGCATGTAAGTGTTAACACAGGGGCTGTATATGTTTAGTGTGTTGCGTTCTTTATTTCGTCAAATGCTACAAGATGGTAGCGACAGCGGCACGGTTGATACACTAGGCATACAGCTGGCGATGGCGTGTTTGTTATGTGAAGTTGCGAACGCGGACTATCAGGAAGATCCGCGTGAAGAAACCGCCAAAATACATTTGCTTTCGCACTTATTAGATCTTGATGAACAATCGGCCACGACGTTATTGCAACAAGCTCATCAGAAAAGTAAAGCATCGGTATCACTATATGAATTTACAAATCAACTCCGTGCACTGACCCCCAATGAGCGCTTCCAGCTGATTGAGGCCATGTGGCAAGTTGCGTATGCTGATGGCATCATAAACCCAATGGAAGAAGCTGTTATTCGCCAAGTGGCTGATTTAATTTACGTTGAACATCCTGAATTTATTCGAGCCAAACTCTCAGCGCAACAATCTAGTAGTGCATCATGAGTTATAGCCCACTGGTTGCCTTCTTCTCTCAACTGGAGAAGGTTCTTAAACTCTTATGACAACGCCTTACAACATCCCCGCGACCCAGCACCAATTTGAATTTGAGATCAAACGCAGTCAGTTTATCTGTTACGCTGCACATGCAGATCACAGAGAAGCTGCTGAGAATTTCATTCGAACTATTCGTGAATTACATCCGCAGGCACGCCACGTTTGCTGGGCTTATATTGCCGGGGCACCCAATACCACCATCATGTCGATGAGTGATGATGGCGAACCTAGTGGTACGGCCGGACGCCCAATGTTAAAGATCTTACAATACAGCGGATTAGGTGAAATCGCCGTTGCCGTTGTTCGTTACTTTGGAGGCATTAAACTCGGCACCGGTGGTTTACAGCGCGCTTATTCCGATGCAGTTAGCGGTGTGCTCGAAGAGTTGCCATTAAAGCTAAAAGTACCTCGCGAACACATAGAATTTTGTTATGACTATGCATTGGAATCAATCGTGCGTCATGTGCTAAGCCGCTACGATATTGATGGCGAACAGCTGAACTATAATGAACAAGTTTCTATTTCTTTACAGATTGCCAGTACGCAATTAGACGCATTTACAACTGAGCTTACCAATCACTGCTCGGGCGCGATAGAAATACAGATAAAAGATAAAGTATGAAAAGGACCTTTTTTATGTCTGAAATAGACAAGCTGGCTTGGTTGTACATACAAAATAAACAACTGCTCGGTGCTCGTTCGAAAGGCAAAGACACCTATTACATTCCAGGCGGAAAACGAGAAGCTGGGGAAAGTGATCAACAAGCACTCATTCGGGAGATCAAAGAAGAACTCTCCGTCGATCTTATTCCTTCCACGATTGAATATGCCGGCACATTTAAAGCACAAGCTGATGGGAAGCCTGATGGCGTGGTGGTAAAAATGACATGCTATCTAGCTGAATTTACTGGTAAAATAAAAGAAGACGCTGAGATTGAAGAAATCACTTGGTTAAATCACCACGATTTAGCGAAATGTTCTCAAGTAACCAAAATAATCATGGACTGGTTAAAATCAGAAGGCAAAATTGAATAACGGTGAGAAAAACAAAATGCTCATACCAACACAACGAGGCATTGGCTGATGGCGAATAATTTACCGCCGTTGCCAGAAAGCAAATTAACGGTTTTGTGCCGCGTAGAGCCCGGATGTTTAGGCCCGGATGGTAAAGAATATATTGAAGGGTTTTGTCGTTTTGCATTTAAAGAAATGAAGTTGGTCCTTCCCTCTTTTGTGCAGTGGCTCATTATTCCCCGCTACGATAAAACGTTGCCTGAAATTCAATACAAACTGCGTGATCGCAATTTAACCACCGCGCAGGCAACCAAATTTCTGGAAATGTTCAATAAAAACACCAATGAAATTGAAAGTGATTTGGATGAAATATTGGCAGATCTAATCGAGGAATACCTTGCAAAGCACTAATTCTTTCAAGAATAACATTTAATTGAAGAGACTCTGATCGGCAGTTGCATGAAATGCGAACTATAATCATTATGCATTGCTGCAAAAGGAGATCTCTATGAAAAGCGCCCTGTTTGCACTATCACTTGTGATAGCAACAAGCATGTTCTCGTCAGGTTGCTACAGTAAAGAAACCATGGATTCCCCACCTCAAAAAGCAAATACCCCTCCTGCGACCATGAACACGGCCAGCATGATGGATGTGTCGATCATGGGGTTTGCATTTAATCCTGAAAATGTCACTGTGAAAATAGGTTCGTCTATTACCTGGACGAATCAAGATCGCGCACCACATACCATCACCAGTGACGACGGGAGTTGGGATTCAGGGAAGATCATGCAAAACGGAAAATATACTCACAAATTCGATAAAGCAGGAATGTTCACTTACTACTGTACCGTTCACCCATCAATGAAAGGCTCCATCATTGTCACACCATAAATGCCTTCGGATGACGCCTTCTTTTCTTGATTAGCCCTCCGCGACACTGGTAAAACAGTGTCGCAGCCCGCAATAAATCGTCTATGTCATCTTGCTTTAGCTTGGGGTCAAAAGACTCAGCACAACTTTTGCGATAAGATAATGTGGCTTGGTTCAATATCCATAGCACTGCTCGTCACCAGCGATTTGTGATCAACTCATAACAGGAGCAGTACATGCCAATCTCCCATTCAGACCTGAAAGATTGTCTTAAACAACTCGAATGTAGAACCGTCCATCAGACTAAACAACTGATCGAATACATGTTGCCGGGTACAAAGTTTGCGTTTTATCTGCAGGTTGAAAATTTATTCCCGCAAATGATTTTGCCGCCAGCTTTGGAGGTATTTCGTGATGTGCTGGTTTCTGTGCCTGGCGTGACTATTAAGTATCAATATTATCATAATGCGGATATGACTCGTTTCCCCAAACATGCTCATGGTGGAAAAAAAGAGGTGCACTATGGTCTGGCATTTGAATTTGAAAATAGTGATGCCGTATCACTTTTCGTTAAAAAGCTAGTAGAGATCGTGTCATAACAAGACAACACGGTTTGCCAAAACAGAGAAGCCCTAAACTCATGCCTGAAAAAATTGAAGCCCCCTTAAAAGAAGAAATTGCACTTCTGGAACCATTCAAGGGCGTATCACCAAACAATATTATTGTTCCAACAACTAAAGAGCAGTCTACCAAAGCAGTGGCTGATCTTTTCCGCCACCGTTTTGTTGGCTTTGATACAGAGTCCAAACCGATATTTGTTCAGGGGCAAAAGTCTGATGGCCCACATGTCATTCAGTTAGCTACGCTAGAAAAAACCTATATTTTTCAGTTGCATTACCCTGAAAGCCTGAAATGCATCACACAGCTACTCGAAACCACACAAATCATAAAAGTCGGCTTTGGGCTGAAATCTGATCGGGCACAACTGCATCGAAAATTAGGTATTACACCGAAAGCAATTCTCGATCTGGATTCGTTCTTTCGAGATGAAGGCTATCGTAAAGATTTGGGTGTAAAAACGGCCATCGCGGTTGTTTTACACCAACGCTTTCGTAAATCTAAAAAGATATCAACATCCAACTGGGCCCGGGAGCAACTGACCCCCGAACAACTAAGTTATGCCGCAAACGACGCCTATGCAGCCATTAAGGTTTTTCATGCGTTGAACAAACCCGAATCAGCATTTCCTATTGTCGATTTGACCTAGTCAGTAGATATGCACTGGCATCTCTTGGTGCCAGAAAAATTTATTGCGCATTCCGGCCAATGAAGTTTGCCAGAATGTGACGGAATTGATATTTTTACCCACAATTCACATTCAAATGTGCCTTGTCTGGACAACGTCTGGTCACTCAGGTGCACTCTCCCGGATTAGTAATGAAATTTCTGGCAAACGTTCTTCTAACGATAATCTGTTTCTCTATTTCTCCGTTATACGCCGCCAACACATTCCCTGATCCAAATACCGTGCAATGGTGGCAATCGGCATATCGTTATTCGCAAAAAGGCTGGATCAACCTGCATATTGAAGGCGCGCCCTATGAACGAGGGCTTCAGCATGGCCGATTGCTTGCCCCTGAAATTGCTGATTATGCACAAGCATTGGCTAAATTTACTGATCCTGAAGCGCCAGTTAAAACGTGGGAAAAAACACGACGCGTAGTCAATATCTTGTTTCTGAATGGCTTTACGCAAGAACAACTAACCGAGATGAAAGGTATCGCTGATGGAGCCTCCGCCGCAGGAGCCCGATTTAATAACCGAGCATTAGATGTCACCGATATCGCTATTCTTAATTTGTCTAATGAACTCGATGAACTGGAAGATGCGTTAGCTATCACCCCCGCCAGCGAACAAAACAAACCTTCCGCGAAAGTCACCCAACCGGCTTCCATCCGTAACTTTGGCGGCCCGATCCGTTGTAATGCATTTGCTGCAGTGGGGCCAGCCACTAAAGATGGCAAGATCGTGTTTGGGCACATCACCATGTTCTCGCTTTATCCGGCGACGTTTTATAACGTATGGATCGATGTAAAACCCAGCAAAGGCCATCATTTCGTTATGCAAACCACGCCAGGCGGCATCCAAAGTGGCATGGATTACTCGATTAATGATGCGGGCATCATGCTCAGTGAAACGTCAGTCAATCAGACAAAATTTGATTCGAAAGGTATTCCACTTGCTGCACGAATCAGACAAGCACAGCAATACGCCACTAGCATTGAAGAAGCAGTGGCAATATTAACAAATAAAAATAACGGCTTAGCGACTGCCGAATGGATTTTGGCTGATGTGAAGCATAATGAAATAGCCTTGCTTACGCTGGGAACACATAAAAGCAAACTCTACCGCAGCAGTAAAAAGGAATGGATTGCCGGTGCCGAAGGATTTTACTGGAGCAACAACAACACAAAAGATCTGGATATACGATTAGAAACGATATCCAGCATTAATGATCGCCCCTCCCCGGTTGCTGCGTTTAAGCCTGAACAGCGGGATGGAGTTTGGTTGAAATTATATGATCAGTACAAAGGCAAGATTGATGCTGATTTTGCACATAAGCTTTTGACCACACCAGAAATCGTTGCATCTGTTTCTGTCGATGCCAAATACACCACCAGTGACATGGCAAATCAATTAACAACCTGGGCAACCTTTGGACCACCTCTGGGTACGGTGCGTTATCCATCTACTGATGATCAACATGACTTCCCGAATATCAAACCATTGATCAGCAATCCGTGGACCATATTGCATTCAGGCACACCACCAAAGAATGCAACGAGATTAACTAACGCTGTCGACCTGCATAACCCCAAAAATCCAGTGCTCCCGCCTCCAGCAGCGGAAATGTCTGAACCTGATACTAAACCTGCATGGCACGGTACATTGTTGCCCAAAACAGATGCTGATATCTGGTTAACAGCCGCTTTCGCTAACTATGAGCGGATCGTTGCACTTGAAAAAACCTGGCGGCATCAGAAACAAGATCAACAACTGACGCAAAATGAGCAAAATCATTTAGATGTGAAATTATTCTATTATCGTTCACTGTACGATTTGAGAGCCCGGGCGGGACTTGATTTTCCTTTAGCTGAAACGAAGATGAATTTCCGCGATGATAAATGGTATGACATAGTCGCAGGCAAAGGTGTATTGCTGCTCGCTAATTTACGTAACCAGTTAGGTAAAGACAATTTTGATCGGTTAATGAATAACTTTGGCCGGGCACAGGCGGGAAAAACCGTTTCAGTCGCACAATTTCAGGCTTATTTAGAAAACGGAACCCACAAAGATTTATCTTCCTTTTTTGATCTCTGGATAAAAAATACCGGGTTACCTAATGCCAGCGGTTCACCGTTTTCAATTTTTACCTTTGATTCAGAATTAGATCATGCATTGATAGTCTATGGCACACAAGATGATCAGGAAGCTAACCAGGAAGCGGCTAAAAATCTGCAGCAAGCACTGAAACGTCGTAAACATAATGCGGTTGTTCCAATCAAAGCTGACACTGACATCAGTGAAGAAGAGCTGAAATCGCATCATTTGGTGTTGATTGGTCGTCCCGATAGTAATCGTTTATTAGCGCGCTTTAACAAAGAATTTCCTGTAACCTTTGGTGCCGCCTCATTTCAAGCGAATGGCCAAACTTATGCTCACCCAGAAAGTGGCTTAGTCATGGCTGGCGACAACCCGCAAAATCGTCGGTTCTCACTGGTTGCTGTTGCCGGTTTAAGTGCATTAGCAACACTCAGTATTACTCAGGAATTTGCCGAAGGTACATTACCTAATGCACCTGTCGTGTTGTTACCAAGCAATCAGGCGACGGTTGAGTATGTCGCCCCCACGTCATTGTGATAAATGGTGTTATTCTTGTTCGACGGTTTCGGTGTTCTTTTTGCGTGCGCGTTTTACCACCGCAGCCCCTTTGACTGCAGGTGCTAACGCCGCCGTAACCGCTTCACCATGTTTCACCAGATGAATGGCTAAATCTTCCGTCTGTTTCTCGGTTAATTCCAGACCAGAAGACTCAATAATAGGCATTACCTTTTCCGCTGCGTCCAGCATCAGATCATAGGCTTTGGCTGCCAGCTCATCAGTGGTGCGCATCTTTTCTTCCCCTTTTGAATTCAATACTACAAATTCAATTTTGATCATGATTTTTCTCCAGCATAAAGCCGATGGATTTTGGGTATAATTTTTTTAGCTATAAGCTATACTGTATATGTATACACTATTAATATCTAATTTGCATCATGATCCGCTTTTGTAATTTTTCTCATAATTCTCAGCTGTAACAAATAATATAACCGGTTTCTTTGGTAGGCTGCCCAGAATGAGATCGAGTGAATGGCGTTACCCAAAATGTCTAAAACGCAGCGCGAATTAATGCTGGCTGGTGAATATTATAATGTGGCTGATCCTGAGCTTTCGAATATGCAAAACCGATCAGGATTGGCTCGAAAACATAATTAGGAGCCGGTGTCATTGTTTGCCGTGGGCAATCCATGCCGGGTGATCAGATCGGCCACTTAAATTCCTTACAATACACGTTTAATCAACTTTACAGAGCTATTCCGCAACACTAAGCGCGGAGACAAGATCAGATGATGCGTGTCATTTTCGAGTTCATTATGCTCGATTAAACGCATCATCTCCTGAAACCCTAAACGGCCAATTTCTTTAATAGGCTGCGCGACACTGCTGATGTTCATAACCTGTGCAATCAGAGTGTTATCAAACCCGACCACCAACACATCTTCCGGCACGCGATAACCTCGCGACTGCAATACCTCAATGACTAATTGAGCCGAAACGTCGTTAAAAACGAAAATAGCAGAAAACGGTAATACCGCATGCTGATCGAGATATGCGCTAAACCGGGCTGATAATTCAGGTGCGGAGACATCCGGCGTATCAATAATTCGTTCTGCCGGTAACGGAATACGTAAATCAGATAATTTGTTACGGAAACCGGTGAATTTTTGCTCAGCTTCATCAGCTGGCCCCAGATAACCGATTTGGGTGTGTCCCATGCTGGTCAGATGTTCCGCAACTTGCGCGCCACCTTCCGCATGATCAACAGCGACACTGGTTAGTTCAGCATGCAGTTGTGTCAGTGATACCACAGGGAATGGCTGCTGATTCAGCAATGCAATATGTTCAGGTTTGCTTGAGCTGGGCACGATGAACAGGCCATCAATTTTTTGTTGTTTACAGATGGTCAAAAGCGAGAGTTCACGCTGCATTTCCCCGCGTGAGTTATAAACCAGCAGTGAACGGCCAAGATATTGCACTTCCTGTTCAACAATATCTAACAGTTCAGAAAAATACGGGTTGGAGAGTGTAGGCAGAATGATAGCGAACACGCCCTGCGGTTTCATTTCCGCCCGGCGAGGTTTTAGCGGTTGTTTCACATAGACATAATCCAGTTCTTTGACAATGGCTCGAACACGGTCTGCCGTCTCTTCTGATACTTTGCCTTTGTTATTCAGAACTCTGGAAATGGTGGCAATCGATACCCCTGCCAGTTCTGCAACATCTCTTATCGTCGTCATAATTCTGTGCCACTGCCGTTTTATCTGATAGTACGTAATATGCCAAAGTAACGTCACTCATTTCTTCGTTTTATCAGCATATTACGTACTGCGGGATCACACTGTTGCCAGCATTTTCGCTACTTGCGGCGACTTTTTCTGTTGCAATAAACTTAGACCTGTTTCGGTATCAAACAGATGCACATGCTCCAGCTGGAAACTGACCGGCAGGGTTTTACCGCGTGGAATAATATGGCCACCATCGGTTACGACAACAACCTGATCTTCACCGGCATACTGGGTATACGCAAAGGTTGTGCCCCCTAATGCTTCAACCACATCAACTTTCAGAGAAATGCCGACATCCCCTGTCGTATCCACCAGCAAATGCTCCGGACGAATGCCAAGTAACAGCACATCACCGGCAACAACCGGATGATCTGTTTGCAGACAAAATTCTTCGCCACCGGATAGTTGCAGCCATACTGTGTTTTTTTCGGTTTTCAGCACTTTCGCATTCAGAAAATTCATACGCGGAGAACCAATAAACCCAGCCACAAACTGGTTTTGCGGGTTGTGATACAGCTCCAGCGGTGCTCCCACCTGCTCAACACGGCCATCACGTAACACGACAATCTTATCAGCCATGGTCATGGCTTCGACCTGATCGTGCGTCACATAAACCATGGTGTTACCCAGCTGTTCATGCAGCTTGGAAATCTCAACCCGCATTTGCACGCGCAATTCCGCATCCAGATTCGACAACGGCTCATCAAACAGGAATACCTTCGGGTTACGCACAATAGTACGGCCAATCGCCACACGCTGACGTTGACCACCGGAAAGCTGCTTTGGCAGCCGATCCAGCAGATGGTCCAGTTTCAGGATGCGGGACGCTTCGCTCACACGTTGTTCAATCTCGGCTTTGCTTTTCTTTGCCAGACGCAACCCAAAACTCATATTCTCCCGCACTGTCATGTGCGGATAAAGCGCATAAGACTGGAACACCATCGCGATACCGCGATCCGATGGCGAGACATCATTTACGGTCTGCTCATCAATGACGACTTCTCCGTCAGAGATAGTTTCCAGACCGGCAATCATGCGTAACAGCGTTGATTTACCACAGCCTGACGGACCAACGAACACCACAAACTCACCGTGTTTGATATCCAGATCCACGCCATGAATCGTCTGTACTTCGCCAAAACGTTTAACAACTTTATTCAGTTTTAAATCAGCCATTTCTGAATTCCTTATGCAATCACTTGAGCCAGATCATGTCTGTGCAGATCACGGATAATCACTTCACCGGAGCGCAGCGTGGCAACACATTGCTGCGCCGGGCCTTCTGTCGGGAATACCAGATTAGTGATGGCATAACGTCCGTCATCCAGGAGCAACTCCACAGAACAACGATCAAGCAACAGATCTGCTTTCAGTGGTCGGTTTGCGCCTAACGCGACCGTAAAATCGTGCGGGAAATGCTCATCAAATTCTGTAACGCCGATTTGTCCGTGACGCTGGCAACGCACTGTCAGCTGCCCTTTCTGCACCGTGAAAGTAAAAACCATTTCATTCATTGGCTGTAACACCAGCGAACTGTTGTCTTTCAAATCTAGCGAAAACTGCAGGCGATGGGCTTCAGACCAGTCAAAACTAAATACTGCCCCCGGTGTTGCCTGTGTTTTATCTGTGGCAGTCACCTGATGCTGACAAAGCGCTTCTAACTCACGAATAAACGCATGACACAACCGCAGCCCGTCAGGCGTGTTTTTCAGCGTCAACTCTTGCGGCATCGTCATTGCGGAACGCCAGCTCTGCGTCGGCACTTGATTGGCATAAAGCCAGTTACTCATCCAACTGATGCCGATCCGACGGCCATCTGCCGCCGGAATATCCGACCAGGTCTGGGTAGCATAAAAATCACGGCCATAATCCAGCCACAGCACCGTATCAGCCGCGTTGTCATTGATGAATTGCTCACCATCAAAATGACCGACAAAATACTGCGAGCCTGAACCACCGGAGTAGGCGCCGCGTTGTACCCCAACAATCAGCACCCAGCGGGTTTTCTTACTGCCTTCGATGCTGATTTCAAACAGATCCGGGCATTCCCACGCCCGTTCATCATGTGCGCCATGGTCTTCACCAAAGAAAGAACTGAACAGCCAGGTTTTCGCATCAGCGGAGCGGTAAATTGCGATCTGCTGACCGACGGTGGTCAGCATGATCCAGGCTTGCGTTTGCTCGTGCCAGAATACTTTTGGATCACGAAAGTCCTCAAATCCGGGATTCTCGACAACCGGATTGCCAGCATATTTAGCCCAGTGGCGACCATTGTCATTACTGTAAGCCAGCCCCTGACTTTGATTAAAGGGCACGTTATCCGCAGTAATGGTGTAATACGCCAACAAGCCGTCTTTGCCGCCAAACAGCCCGGATTTATCACCTTTGTCTACCATCGCCGTGCCGGAAAAACAAACACCCAGCGCATCCGGTGCCAGCGCGATCGGCAGATGTGTCCACGCTAACAAATCACGGCTTACGGCGTGTCCCCAATGCATCGGCCCCCACACGCTGTCATGTGGGTGATATTGGTAAAACAAGTGGTATTCGCCATTCCGATAGACCAAGCCATTCGGATCATTCAGCCAGCCATACGGCGGAGTAAAGTGAACCAGTGGGCGATAATATTTTTCTGCTAACATGAGAACTCCTGCTGAAGACTTAACCTTTTACCGCACTGCCAGTAATGCTCTGGACGAAATGCCGCTGAATAAATAAGAAGAAGATAATGACCGGGATTGCCATCGAAACCGCAAACGCCATGATGTTGCCCCAGTAAGCCTGATTACTGCCGAAATAAGCGGACATCGCCACCGACAACGGACGATATTCCGGACCACGGGTCACCATGACCGGCCACAGATAGCTGTTCCAGAATTCCAGGAACTGCAAGATAGCCACAGTCGCAATCACTGGTTTGGAAATCGGCAAACCGATATAGAGATAGGTTTTGAACAGGCTGACACCATCCACTTTGGCGGCATCAATCAGATCTTTGGGAATTTTGGTAAAAAACTGATAGAACAAAAACAGAGCCATTGCATTACCGATAAACGGCAGGATCTGCACCTCATAGCTGTCGATGATGCCCATCTTGCTCACCATCAGCAGTTGCGGCAGCGCCAGACTTTCCCCCGGGATCGCCAGCAGTGCGACTACAATACCAATCACGATTTTACGATATCTACCCTGCCCCCAAGCCAGCGCAAAAGCCGCCGATGAGTTCACCACAATCGACAGAAACACGGTGGAGAAGACAATGAATAAGGTATTAAACAAATAGCGGGCAAACGGCTGGTTCGGATCGCCCCAGATCTCACGGTAATTTTCTAGCGAAAACACATGCGGGATAAATGCCTTAATGGTACCCATCGAGATCATGATCTGCTCTTCATCCGGGTTAAGACTGATCGTCACCATCATCATCAGCGGTGCCAGCACACACACTGACAGCAGTAACGCACACCACATGCGGACATTTTTCAACCCGGCCAGAATTCTCATTACCTGACCTCCTTTGTTTGCAACGGTTTCATCAATAGCGGGAACAAACTGAACGGTTTCTGATTTCATGTTGCCTCCTACTCGTTCTTCATCAGGAAACGTTG
This sequence comes from uncultured Tolumonas sp., assembly GCF_963676665.1. NCBI lineage: Bacteria > Pseudomonadati > Pseudomonadota > Gammaproteobacteria > Aeromonadales > Aeromonadaceae > Tolumonas > uncultured Tolumonas sp. The sequence goes on along the minus strand of NZ_OY781378.1, from coordinate 1,283,604 downwards.
CAGCAACGCAATCGCCGTGACGGTGAAGAAAAACGCCACAGAAACTGCCGAGGCATAACCGATTTTTTGTGCCACAAAGCCGTTTTCATACATGTAATGAATGATGGTGTTGGTGGCACCGTTGGGTCCGCCGTGCGTCAGAATGTTGACTTGGGTAAACAGTTTCAGCGCACCAATGGTGGTCACGATAATGACGAAAATATTGGTGTTACGCAGACATGGTAAGGTCACATGCAGGAAGCGCTGGAAAGGTTTTGCGCCGTCCAGTTCCGCTGCTTCATAGAGATCTTTCGGGATCTCCTGCAAACCAGCCAGGTAGATCAGCATCTGGAATGGAAAGGTAGCCCAGGCAGACAGCAGCACAATCGCCGGCATCGCCATATCCACATTGCCCAGCCAGTCGATATATTGCGAAGTGGAAAGCAGAGACTGATAGATATGGTTAAACAATCCGTCCGGAATTTTATAAAGCACAGCCCAGATCGCCACAATAACGGTGATCGGGGTTAATAATGGCAACAACGCAATGCTGCGAAATAAAGTGCGCAACGGCAATTTACTATTCAGCAACAAGGCTGAACCCAGTGAAATCGCCAGCTGGAATGGGGTAACCAGCAAAGCAAAGTAAAATGTATTTTTTACTGCCTGCCAGAAAACCGGATCAGTAAAAAGACGTTCGTAATTCCGCCATCCAACCCATACTGTCGCTATCGGACGGGCAATCAGTTTTTCATTCGTGAAGGATAAATATCCCGACATGAAAAACGGCACTACCACGAAGATCGTCAACAACACTATGGCGGGCATTAGCATAGCCAATTCAGGCATCAGGTTTTTCAACCGGCGCATAATAACTCCTGCACAAATCCGTTTAAGCAATAAAAACAAGTAAATGAAATGCGCGCCTGACGGGATACAGGCGCGACGCTGATTTACTATTTATTAAATGGGGGATAACCGCTGTTATCTTCGATATCTTCATCAATGGTTGTTGCGGCTTTCTGCAGCTCACTTTTCACATCAGCGCCTTGCAGAATATGTTGCACCGCCTTGCCGAAGGAGGTTGAAATGACCGGATATGCAGGGTGAACCGGACGCACCATCGCCGCACTTTGTGCCTGTTCAACAAACAAAGCCCCTTCACCACCCGGGCGGTAGATTTCAGACAGCGCCACCGAGGATTTCCGAGCTGGAATGTAACCGGTGATGTCCGCATATTTAGCGACCTGTTCCGTAGATAACGCAAAGTTCAGGAACTTGGCCACTTCCGCCGTATGTTTGGTTTTAGCTGGTACAGCCCAACCCCAGCCACCATTCGGAGAAACCGATTTGCCTGCCAGTTTTGGCGCCGGGATCAGCACCAAATCTTTCCCCAGACCGGTTTTATGGGCACGCCACATCCAGTTACCCACCCAAGCCAGTGCAGCCGATTTGTCGCCATAGAAGCGGTTGTCCCCGGCGGTGGCCGGTACAATCCAACCATTTTTTGACCAGATCTGCAGTTCAGTCAGTGCAGCAATAGCCGATGGAGAATCAAGCGTGCCTTCTGCTTTCCATGTTTTCCGATCGATCAAATCAGCACCACGTGACTGAATGAAAGGTGCAAACCCATAGGTGTACCATTCGCCGTCATAGTTCAGCTTCATATCCAACGGCCACTGCACCCCTTTGACCTTGGCCAATTTCGCCAGTGCATCCGTGAATTCCTTATCGTCCCACGCATCTTTAATGCCGGTCGGGATCCGCACGCCCGCTTCCTTCAGATATTTTTTGTTACCCCACAACAACACAGACGAGTCATAAGGGCTGACCATGTAAATCTTCTGATCAGGGCCATAAATACCCTGCTCTTTAACCGATGGCAGCAAATCTGCCACGATGGATTTATCCAGCAAACCATCCATCGGCTGTAATAGTTTGGTCCAGACATAGTTCGCCATATTCGGACCATCCACCATGATCACGTCAGGCAACTCACCGGAAAGTGCAGCTGCTTGAATCGCACTGTTGTAACCGGGAATAGGTACTACATCGACGGTAATGTTCTGATCTTTGTATTTCGCATTAAAGTTTTCTTCCAATTGCTGGAAAAATGGTTTTTCAGAATCACCATCGATAACCCATGCTTTCAGTTCCAGCGCATGACTTGCCTGCGCGACAAAGGCACTGGCAACACATAATCCAAGTAAGGTTTTTTTCATCTTTTTCCCTTTCCTTTGCTGACAATAATTCGATCACCCTTGGTGACCACAAAACAGAGTATCAATGGTGTTCGTTAACCATCACACCAACGAAACAACACTCCTTTTCAATGTAACAACCAGATACTCATTGAATTGGCGGCAATATACGGGGTTAAAACAATAGAAATAACGATCTAAATCACACTAAATGGTTAACAAACCCAACAACAACAAGGAAAATAAAGGTAACACTCAAAATTTGTTACCCCAAATACCTAAAACAAGCGGAAAAGAATGGGTCGCTCTCATTTGAGACCAACACAATAGAAAGTAAATCACCGCGGTGATGTGTTCCAACAACAGGAATAGTCTCAATACATCACGCAGGACAAGTGCGTTACATATGTAAAAATTTGCGTACCACAGCAGAAATCAACGTTGTTCAGTTAATTCTTTATTGTTTCTCTGCTTATCTGGCTTATATTTCTGTCATTGAAATTTTCTTAAGATACAAATGTAACAAAGTTTTGTTACATTGCCTTTTACGATACCTCGGAGCCCAAAAGCCTGAATCCGGTATCGATAACATATGGAGTAAATTGAAATGGCAAGAGTATGGGTAACCGGCGATGCGGTTGTTGATTTGATCCCGAATGGCGAAACCAACTATCTGAAATGCCCTGGTGGTGCACCTGCCAATGTGGCTGTCGCTATTTCCCGTCTTGGCGGAGACAGTGCTTTTTTTGGCCGCGTTGGTCAGGATCCATTGGGTCGTTTTATGAAACAAGTATTACAAGACGAAGGTGTTGATACCCATTACATGCAGCTGGATAAAGAGCACCGTACATCCACCGTTATTGTTGACTTAGATGATCATGGCGAACGTAGTTTTACTTTTATGGTGAAACCAAGTGCCGATCAATTTCTGCAACCACAAGATGTACCGGCATTTCAGAAAGGCGAATGGCTGCATGTCTGCTCAATTGCGCTAGCTAATGAACCATCACGTTCAACGACACTCGCAGCAATGAAAGCGATCAAAGCTGCTGGTGGTTATGTTTCATTTGATCCGAATCTGCGTGAAGAAGTCTGGCTGAACCCTGCTGATTTAAAACCGGTAGTACTACAAGCCGTTGCGCTGGCCGATGTGGTGAAATTCTCTGATGATGAATTACTGTTCCTGACTGAACAAGCAGATTTGCAGACAGCACTGAGTTGGCTGAATGAGCAATACAACCTGCCATTGGTTGTGATCACGCAAGGGAAAAAAGGCGCATTAGTCATTCATAACAATGAACAACAGCTTGTAACTGGGAAACCTGTTAATCCGGTTGATACTACTGGTGCTGGCGATGCGTTTGTTGGCGGCTTACTGGCTGGGCTGGTTGCTTCTGATAACTGGCAAGACAACGAGAATTTGTTATCGATCATCCGTCAGGCTAATGCCTGCGGTGCATTAGCAACGACAGCGAAAGGTGCTATGACAGCATTACCTACCGCAACCCAATTGGTTGAATATTTAGCTTAAGTTAGCAGATATAGCTTCGGTGTCTGATAGTGAAAATGAGGCATAACAGGCACCGAAGCATTTATAAAAGTGATAGATTTGAAAAATAAATAATTCTCTTTAGTTAATCTATTCAGCTAATCGATTCAGTTATAAAATCAGCCAAAAATAAAGCGGAGCCTGTTATAAATAAGCCCCGCTCACAATTAAACTAAATTATAAAAATAATCATTTACGCCCTAACATGGCCGCACAAATAAAGAACTTTGCAATTCCATTATGGTCTTTTTTAATCCTGGCCACTACACGCTCCTTGTCAACAAGCTCCCAGTTTTCGCTACGTGAACGTGGTGATTTAATACCTGAACACATCAGATACTCCATAAATAAATGTGCATTTTTAATCTCAGTTAAGTGCGAATCCATGACGATGAAGGCTCCATTCAAGAGGATAAGGATTTTATTTATCAATTCGGTTTAACATTAGTAGCATTTACACCTTCTTGCTATTGATCACTGATCAACACAATTCAGGCACTTATATTATAGTTCACTTTATTAAGCACAGCAGGAAAACAAAAGGAAAGACTTACGATTTGACGAATAAGTCACAAATACCGACTTTAATTTATTTATTTTAAAAAATGTATTTTGCATGGTTATTATCAAACCACATCAAACCATTAAAAATAGTGGTAATTATTAACTAAAAATACATTTTATATTCATAAAAATGAAATGTGCCGAATCGACTCAACCCGATTCGGCACATTCATGATCCCACTATTAATCAATTCGACAATCTAAAAGTAGCATCTAGCTACACCTGACAGACCTATCTCTTAGGCATCGGAGCAAAGGCTGGGGTGTGTTTCTTTTCCCGTTTGGCCGCCTTTTTTTCCTTAGGAGTCATTGCTGGTTGTTTTTTTGCTTCTTTGTTGCTTTGCCATTCCTTACCCATGATCTTATCCTCGCTAATACCGACGAATGCGGGTGCAGCTTAAGTATAGTATTGCGGTTAGCTGATATGTGAAAAATTAGTTTCTGGCGTGGTTCAGAGCAAAATTCGCCGGCCTTTTGAGTTAAACTAATTATTTGGCAAAATTTTCTAATAGCATTCCGAATATCCTTTAATAAACAAATTATCGTTGGGAATCAAAAATGACACAAATTAAGTTTAAAGAAATCAAATGGTTTCCTGAAGTAGCCGAGCATAATTATCCAGCAGCAGAATCTTATCTCAGTCTTATCTATTCTGAGTCGCGAGTTGCAGAAATGATGGCCGAGTATAGAAACACACCTATCGTTCATTTTAAAGCGAAAGATATCTTTAGAGCTTCCCGACTCTCACTATTAGGGGTAAGTAATCTGCATGTTGAGAAAGACAAGAAAAAAATTGAGAAAGGAGAACCGCTTTCCCCACTGCTTCTATTAAGAGATGAACAAAATGGCGTCGTTGTCATTGCAGATGGTTATCATCGTTTATGCGCCATTTATGAATTTAATGAAGATGCTTTAATTAATTGTAAAATCATATGAAAATTATCACTATCTATATACCATCTCTGGCACGTTTATTTACCACCCCAGATGTGCCAGATAATATAGTCGTATATCCCCCTAGTTTTAGGGTCACAACAGCATCGCTGCGGCCTTTAATGCAGCCTTTAATATAAGCTGCTGCGGAATAGCCTCATATTCGACAGCGTCCAGTTGTAATGTGCGGCAATTGGCATCCCCGCAAGCAGCACAACACTGACTTTCGCCTGCTTTGGCATCAAGCCACTCTTCCAGCGCTTTATTGCCGATCCAGATCCGGTTTGATTCTTCCGGATGAGCTTTAAACTCATTTTCTGAGATAGTCTTCGTACGTAAAACCGGCTCAATGCCTAATGGATGCAGTTCTTGCCGTAATATTTCAACCGCATGAACCATTTCCAAATAGGTATTCCCACAGCGTTCACAGGTTTCACCATCGGCAGTAACCAGTCGCTGCCAAACGATTGGTAATACTTTCATCAATAATTCCTTCCCATCAAAAGAGTTCCCTTATTTTGCCGTAAACCATTTCTGGATTTTCTCTTTTGATGGAACGCCACCTGAATGCACTACTTCACCATCAATGACGACGCCAGGTGTTGCCATGACGCCATAACTCATAATGTCACGGATTTCTTCCACCTTTTCTAATTGAATTTCAACACCATTTTCTTTTGCTATCTCATCAATCAGTCTTACAGTGGTTTTACAGTTGCTGCATCCAGTTCCGAGTACCTTGATATTCTTCATTACTGTATCTCCATAATCGCTAATATAAAGATAGACGATTAATGAAAATAGCCAGCTTGCTTTCAGCGTTTATGTAATGAAGGTAACAATGCCGTAATCACCCCCATGAGGGGCAACCAGCCGCATATCTGATAAACAAATTCGATGCCATAGCGATCGGCTAACTGCCCCATCAATGCAGCGCCAATACCGGCTACACCAAAGGCAAAACCAAAAAACAGGCCCGAAATCGTTCCAATTCTGCCTGGTACCAATTCTTGCGCGTAAACCAATATCGCGGAAAATGCTGACGCCAAAATAAACCCAATCACAAAAGATAAGATCGATGTCCAAAGCAAATCTGCATGCGGTAAGGCCAGCGTAAAAGGCGCAACCCCGAGGATGGAAAACCAAATCACTCTTTTGCGCCCGATCTTGTCGCCAATAGGGCCACCAAGCACCGTGCCGGCAGCGACAGCAAAAAGAAAGATAAACAGATGATATTGTGCAGCCTGTGCATCTAAACCGAAATGGTGCATCAGATAGAAAGTGTAATAGTTCGTCAGACTCGCCAAATAGAGATATTTTGAGGTAATGAGCAACAGCAACACACCCAACGCCAGAGCAATTCTACCGTGGGATAATGAAGATGTTTTGGGTGCAATATGCGTTTTCTGGCTGCGATGTTGCTGGCTATACCAGTTTCCCACCTTCCACAAAATGAACATTGCCAGTAATGCAGCCAGAGAGAACCAAGCCAGACTCCCCTGACCCAATGGGAAAATCACGATTGCTGCTAGAAGTGGGCCGGTCGCTGTGCCTGCGTTGCCACCAACCTGAAAAATCGATTGTGCCAAACCATGTCTGCCACCAGAAGCCATACGGGCAACCCGCGACGATTCCGGGTGAAAAATGGAAGAGCCCAGCCCTACCATGGATGCAGCCAGCAGCAGCAGCGGAAACGTGTGCGCCTGACTTAGTAATAATAGCCCCGCACATGTTGACCCCATGCCCACCACTAACGAATAAGGTTTCGGGTGTTTATCGGTATAAAAGCCAACCATGGGTTGTAAAATGGATGCGGTTAGCTGATAAGTCAGTGTCAAAAGGCCAATTTGCGTAAAATTCAGGTCGTAATTGCCCTTCAAGAGCGGGTAGATAGCAAAAATCAATGATTGCAGCATGTCATTCAGAAAATGCGACATGCTGATAGCACCTAATACGCGAAAACGGGTATCACTCGATTTACTGCTAGCAATAGTTCGGGTCTCTTCCATTAGAAATTCTTATCGGATGTGAAAATCAGAGCGATCATTCTAACGCTATTCTCATATCCTTTTGGATTTTTCTCTTACCATCATGGGTGAAAAACCAAACCGTTTACGAAAACGCATGGCAAATTTTGACTGCGATTCATATCCCACATCCTGAGCAATTTGGGATACAGGGTAATCCGTTGACTGTAATAAAGTGAGCGCGAAATTCATACGAACATCGCTTATTAATTCCATTAGCGAGCCTTGTTCTGCAACCAGCCGACGACGTAGTGTTGCCTCACTCATCGCCATCAGGCTCGCAAAATGAGGAGCCGTCCATTTATATGCAGGATCACGAGCAACCAACTGGCGGATTTTGCCAGAAATCGTCGTAATTTCGCGGGGCTGAAAGCAAACACCATAATGTGCCAGCCAAATTAAAACTTCATGTAATTGATGCCTGGCAATATTCACAGGAACACGGGTTTCATCTGATAAAGCGGTTAATGCTTTTTCCAGTGATTGTTGAAACACAGGCTCAATCTTCCGAATGGGCCACACGCTAATTGTATTTTTTTCTGTATAGGTTAACTGTCGATTATGCTCAGACAGTAAATGAGGATCCCATGCCATCCACCAAGCCTCATACGCACCAGACGTTGATGTTTCATTTACAATCTCGAAGGTTAAACCGCCATCAACTGCAACACACTCGCCGGCCCAGGGTGCGAGCATACTTTGAACATTAATTAACCAAAGAACAATTGAGCTCGATAATCATCATTCCAACCTGCTTTCTTCAGTTTATTTCGTTGGCTTGGCGCACCGCATTCATTTTGCTTAAGTATGTTCAGCACAAACCTTCGGAATAGCGCCATGTGTTCAACTGCATCATCCATTACAATTCGCGAGGCATCCTCATTGAAAACGACGTCCAGAATGTAGTGCTGGCTGTTTTCTATACGCCAATGTTGCCGGATATAGTGACCCAGAAGCTTGTGTTTCGGTGATAACGAACTGACATAATAAGAGGTGTCTACCGTTCCCTTGTCATTGACTACCCGATGTCGCTCTACAGCAATAATGCTGCGGATTGTCGGCCACTTCTCCACGAGCTCTTCGGGTAATTTTGCTTTTAATTGAAAGACATAACGTTCTTCTTTTCGGCCATGGCTTTCTTCTTTGAGCTCAACAACGGTTTTCTCTTTTTTTGCGTCAAAGACGGTCTGAAATTGAGATTGTACTGTCGCCCGTAATTTGCGCTGGTTATTTTTAACCTGCACCACGATATGCGCTTTCTTGTCCCTGATTTTTTCCAGTGTTTCCCGTTGGCAATGCAGCGCATCCAAGGTCACAACCGCGCCTTTCAGGTTCAACATATCCAACATCTCTTTGACTGTAGCAATTTCGCCCTTCTTTGTCGGCGTGGCTTTTTGGCTTAGTACTAACCCATTTTCGGTATCATAAGCGGTCACAAGCTGGACGGCTTGCTTAGGATCATGGCGATAAGCGCCACGGAGAACCTTACCATCAAAAGCAATCATGGGTTTGCCACGATGGGTGCGTTGCTCATTTACCCAATTGAGCAACGCATCCAGTAAGCTTTCCGGGACAATCCCCTGCAATATGCGAGCAATAGTATGGCGACGCGGGATACCATGTGTGAATGGACGATATTTAAATAGCCATTCAGCTTTAGAATCACCATATGTTTCAATATCTTGCCAACCTTCTGCACCAGCCATAATTGCACTGATAACAAGAAAGATGACATCAACCAGATCGTGTTTTCGGTTAATATCAGAGCGTGTTTCTTCAACAACAGTAAGATGTTCAATCAACGTCATGCTTGGCTCCTCCAAAAGAAGGGGCTATTAGATCACAGCAGATCAGACTGTTCAAACTTCATTAACAAAGTACGATCCCGCCCTGCTCGCCGGCCCGAATGATATGAGTTTGATTCTTACTGCGAAGCGTTTTTGTTCCATGCAGTACAAAAATCAATGTCGGATATTCGAAATTCCGAATAAACCCCAGGGAATTACGCTGAATAATATGGGCAGTAACGCCCACACCGGCACGATTTATAATTGTTCGAACCATCAGATATCCATACATGATATTTACAAAGTCAAAGCGAGTCTAAATCCGCAATGACTTTATACATTAACGACCGTATTTAACTGTTTTAGTCGCCTTACCCAGACTATTCATGTTGGTCATAAAACCCACCATGGCACCTGTTGAATCAGCTGTCACATCCAGCTTTTCTACTTTTAGTGCCGTAACTGTAATCGTGTATCGATGAGTCTGACCAACAGGCGGACACGGCCCACCATAACCCGGTTTTCCAAAATCAGTATTGGTCTGCAGTGCGCCATTAGGTAATTTACTCGCATCGCTACTCGCACCTTGTGGCAATTCATGCATCTTCGCAGGAATATTAGCGACAACCCAATGCCACCAACCTGAACCACTTGGGGCATCTTGATCATAAATACTAACGACAAAACTTTTGGTGCCAGCAGGCTCCCCATGCCAGCTCAATTGCGGCGAAATATTTTTTCCACTACAACCAAAACTGTTCAATACCTGCATTTCTGCAAATTTACCATTATTCAGATCTGTACTATCCAGCTGAAATTTAGAGGCCGCATTGGCTGAACCAACATTACAAATCAGTCCGACCGACAATAACAAAGGAAAAATCGAGTTACGCATGATAGAAAATCCTGTAGTGATAAAAACAAGATCAGTATTTCCCATTATCGTTACGAAAAAGACGCTGAAACAATCAACCTTAGTCCCATTTCGCTCAAACCCTCATTTGGAACTTATTTTGCGGCAAATTCACCATTACAAACCGGATATTTCTGATCGATTAATTCCGCAATAAAAGGTGATACCTCTGTTGGATTACAGACTAGATATACCCGATGCCGGGCACGTGTTAATGCCACATAAAACAACCGGCGCTCTTCCGCATCGGGGAATTGTTCTTTTTCAGGCAAAAGAAACTCTAAAATCGGATCGCTCTCTTTTTGACTCGGAAAACCGTATTTGCCATTGTTCATACCCAGCACTATCACGTAATCGGCTTCTTTCCCCTTCGAGGCATGCACTGACATGAATTGCAGATCCAATAACGGATATTGCGTTTCCATCTGCAGTTTGAGCTCTTTCAGGCTGTCATCACCGAGCAGGAAATTAAAGCGCGCTAATACAGCGACAGACGTTTTCTGATCTGGCTGATTCATGACTTGCTGGTGGATGGCATTTAACGCCTGAAGAAGCCCTCGCTTAGCATCCTTCACTTGGATAAGTGACACCGCAGGCTCAGCCACCACAGCCACAGAGTTGATCGATTTTTTTATCTGAGCAGGATTTTGCAACACAAAAGCTGAAGCGACATCGCCGATCTTATTATTGAAACGGAACGTGGTATCAAGCGCAGTCACACTGGCAGCCCCAAAAATATCACTAAACCGTTGCGTCACACTTAAATCACTGCCACTAAAACGATAGATCGCTTGCCAGTCATCGCCAACGGCAAACAACACCGCATCATCCCGTTGATCCAGTAATGCTTTGATCAGGCGCGCCCGGGGTTGGCTGATATCCTGGAACTCATCAACCAATATGTGCTGATAAGGTGAGCGATAACGTCCGTTTTCAATATATTCAATCGCCTTTTCAATCATATCTGCAAAATCAATTTCATGACGATCCGATAAATAAAGCTGATACGCAGTCAAAACGGGTTCAAAAAGCGCAATTAACAGCGTAAAACGTGACTTTCCCTTTTTGGGCATTCGCTTCTTTAACGCAGCCAATGTTTGAGAAGACTGTTTAAATAACACCAAAAAATCAGCGAGGAATTGCGATACATCAGATGTTGAAGTCAGCGACGGTGAGCAATCACAAAATTTCACTACCTTTTCTTGATATGCCGCGTCCTGCATTAATTCAGCAACGACTTTCTCAATAAAACGAGTAAATAACGCATTATCCTCCGCAAAGGCAGTAAGAGTTGGACGTCGGCCTTCAACTACCGAGATGATCTCTAAACCCAAAGCATGGAAGGTTTTTATGGTTGGCGTGGCTTGTGGCAGCATTGAGCTGAGACATTTATCCTGACGATCCTGCATCTCTTCCGCCGCTTTTTTAGCAAACGCCAGCATTAAAATTTGTTCTGGTTTTGTTTGTTCACTTGCCAACAGATAGCCCGCACGGCCAATCATGGTGCTGGTTTTCCCTGTGCCGGCACCTGCCAATACCAGATTGCAATCTTCGTTAATCAGACATGCTTGTCGTTGTGCAACCGTGAGTGGATTTTTTTCTATTGTGTCGAAAAACGATTTAAAACGTATCGTCTCCTGTTGCAGAAATTTGGCATTTGCTTTTTTCACTTTATCTTCCGATGCAGCAACAAAAGCAGCCAGATATTTAAATGTCGATTGCTGAAGAGGCGTAGCAAATTGCGCTTTTAACGCGGCAGATACCGAAGAAACAGCCTGACAGCGATTCACCAGCCACTGACGTTGTGAGTCACGCCGATAGGCAGAGCTATCTACAAAAGCACGTATTTCGGCTTTTATCGCTTTGGCATTTATATACTCTGCATTTAATTGTTGCTCGATATGACTTTGCCAGCCTTGATTCAACAACACCACCAACTGACGTAAACGAGTTCGAGAAAAACCACGATAAAGATAGGTTTTCCGTGCTGTCGTGATATAAAGATCAGACCAAAACAAACAATGCTTTATTTCTGGTTTGGCATTCATGCGGGCAAATGGTAACAACTGTTTTTTGGAATCATCTGCAATGCTCAATCCGCTTGTTTGATGCGCTAAAACCGCATCTTGCCGTCCAAAAAATAACTGCGCCAACCAGCTTCGTTTTAGTTCTAAGTTACTCATTTGTTCCATGCCATAAAAAAGAAAAAACCGAAGAGAAAAACGCTTTCAACAACATATCTATTCTCAACATCAAAATAATGCAGGAAAAATATGAGTTATCGGTTATAAAATAATCGGAACGAATTCAGCGCCACTAAAATACAGTGAGTCCGTATTGAAGCTAGACATATGCCTGCATTTTACATATCCGCTACATTATTCGGCTGATCGCCCTCTTCACATGGTGATTTTTTCGCTGATCAGTGATTTCACATACAGAAAAAATGGCAAATTGGACGATTTTTTGCTTAACTCCCACATCAATTTTTTCGGAGTGTCGTAAAGAGGATGACAACACATCATTACCAGCTTGAATTGTGGGATATCAAAAAGCAATATCCCGGCTGTCTTGCGAACGACAAGATCAATTTGAAGCTCGAACGTGGTGAAATCCATGCACTATTGGGTGAAAATGGTGCAGGAAAGTCAACCTTGGTCAAAATCATTTATGGTTTGGTGACCCCGGACAGTGGTTCCATCGTGTGGGATGGTCAGGAGTTGCAGATCCGCTCTCCTTCTCATGCCCGCGAATTAGGTATCGGTATGGTGTTCCAGCATTTTTCGCTGTTTGAAACACTTTCCGTCACGGAAAACATCGCTTTGTGTCTAACCCCGTCGATGCGGGAACAAATCGGTGATCTAGCAGGACGCATCCGTGAGCTGTCGGGTAATTATGGACTGAATATCGATCCAGATCGTTATGTGTTTAGCTTGTCCATGGGCGAACGCCAACGAGTAGAAATTCTTCGCTGCCTGATCCAACAGGTCAAACTGCTTATTCTTGATGAGCCGACATCGGTATTGACGCCTCAGGAAGTGGATAGCCTGTTTGTTGTATTACGTCAGCTTGCTGCTGATGGTTGTACGATCCTGTTTATCAGTCACAAACTAAAAGAAGTGACGGCTCTTTGTCATAACGCCACCATATTACGTGGTGGACGAGTAACCGGCGCCTGTATTCCTTCCAATGAAACGCCAGAAAGTATCGCCCGGATGATGGTGGGTGACAGCGCGATTGCTGAAACCTATGAACGTCGCTCCAGCAAAAAAATTAATCTAGAAATTAAAGACCTCTCTGCATCAGCACCAAACCCCTTTGCCTGCGCGCTGAAAAAGCTTAATTTCTCGCTGCGTGGTGGTGAAATTTTGGGGATTGCCGGTGTCGCTGGTAATGGTCAGGAAGAGTTACTCAGTATTCTGAGTGGTGAGCGGGTTAGTACGCACAGCGATCAGATCATCATGAATGGCAAGCCCGTTGGTCGACTGAATGTCGGTCGCCGCCGCCGTCTGGGTATGGCTTATGTACCTGCCGAGCGTCTCGGTCACGGTGCTGCACCCAAAATGAGCCTCCGTGAAAACTTGCTGCTGACAAACGCTACGCTGGGTTTGAAACGCTTTGGTTGGGTGAAATGGCATAAAGTTTCTGCCCGGACTCGTGATGTCATTGAACAACATCAAGTCAAATGTCACAACGAACATGCGCCCGCCCAATCACTTTCCGGCGGTAACCTACAGAAATTTATCATCGGTCGTGAACTCGCGCTCGAACCGAATGTTTTTGTATGCGCTCACCCAACTTGGGGTGTTGATATTGGCGCGGCAAATGCAATCTACCGTGAACTGATGGAATTGCGCGATCGCGGTGCGGCTATTGTGGTGATTTCTGAAGATTTGGATGAACTGTTCCTGATCAGTGATCGCATTGCCGCACTGTTCGATGGACATCTTTCGCCTGTGGTTCAAACTCAGGACACCAGCACGAATCAGATCGGTCAGTGGATGGCCGGACAATTTCTGGAGCAGGAATAAACCACCATGTGGCAATTTCAACCTCGTACGTTTATCCCGTGGTATCTGCAGATAGTTTCACCGTTAATTGCGGTGTTTTTTACTGTTCTGCTGGGAATGGGGCTCTTTAGTTTTCTGGGCAAAGATCCGTTTCATGCAATGCATGTGTTCTTTATCAGCCCACTTGCCGATGGTTACAACATAGGCGAGTTATTAGTAAAAACCGCACCGATGCTACTTTGTGCAATTGGCTTGGCACTTTGTTATCAGGCTAATTTGTGGAATATCGGTGCTGAAGGTCAACTTTTGATGGGCGCTGTCGTCGGTAGTGCGGTCAGTCTGCATTTTGCTGATAACTCGCTCAGCGTCTGGTTTGCCCTGATTGCTGGTGTTCTGGCCGGTATGGCCTGGTCCGGTATTGCGATTGCACTGCGTCAATGGTTCAACAGCAATATCATCTTATCTACCATCATGTTGAACTACATTGCCCTTTACGCATTGCAATGGGCCGTGCATGGACCGCTGAAAGACCCAGAAGGTATGGGCTTTCCTGAATCAGCGATGTTTACTGATTCACAGCTGTTACCGATCCTGATTGAAAATACCCGAGTACATTTGGGCGTGTTATTTGCGTTACTTGCTGCAGTGTTATGCTGGGTCTTATTACGCTTTACTTGGTTAGGCTTCCAGATCCGCGTATTGGGGCACGATGAGTCATCCGCCCACTATGCCGGTTTTTCTATTCGTCGCTTGCGTTGGGGCATCATGCTGTTGTCTGGTGCATTAGCTGGTCTGGCTGGTGCGTGTGAAGTTTCAGGCCCTATTGGTCAGCTGATCCCATCGGTATCACCGGGTTATGGTTATGCCGCAATTATCGTCGCATGGCTAGGCCGCTTGCACCCGATTGGTATGCTGCTATCCGGTCTGTTTCTGGGGTTGATCTATATGGGCGGCGACATGGCTCAGATTGAGTTAGGTGTTCCGACCGCAATCACCGGCTTATTTCAGGGCGCACTGCTGTTTCTGCTGCTCGCCAGTGATTTCCTGCTGAAATATCGCTTAGTAAAAGTAACCGCTAAGGAAGCTCAGAATGGATAATGAACTGCTTTTGCAAATTCTGACGGCAGCCATTAAAACGGGTACACCGTTATTGCTGGTTGCTTTAGGCGAAATGGTCTGTGAAAAGTCAGGCGTACTAAATCTCGGTCAGGAAGGTATGATGCTGATGGGCGCGGTATGCGGTTTTATTGCTGCATTCAGCACCGGATCTTTGTTCTTAGGTGTCTTAGCCGCCATGTTAGCAGGCATGCTGATGTCACTATTGTTCGGTGTAATCAGTATGCATTTACGTGCTAATCAGGTAGCGACCGGTCTGGCGTTAACCATCTTTGGTACCGGACTCAGTGCCTTTATCGGTTCGGCATATGTCGGCCAAACTGTAAAAGGATTTACAGGCATCCGTATCCCAGTGCTGGGCGATATACCTTTTATTGGTACACTACTTTTCTCTCATGACTTGCTGATTTATATCAGCTGGTTGATGGTACTGCTGGTAGGCTGGTTCTGTGTCCGCACCCGTGCCGGTTTGATTCTGCGAGCTGTTGGTGAAAATCCGCATAATGCCAATGCGATTGGGCTGCCGGTTCTGACTGTACGTTATCTGGCGATCCTATTTGGTGGCGCCATGGCGGGTCTGGCAGGTTCTTACATGTCATTAGCTTATACACCAATGTGGATGGAAAACATGACTGGAGGCCGCGGCTGGATTGCTCTGGCACTGGTCGTTTTCGCATCATGGAAGACTAAAAATCTGGTGCTGGGCGCCTATCTGTTTGGTATCGCCAGCATCATGCATCTGGTACTACAAGGGTTAGGCATCAAGATCTCCCCTAGCCTGTTAGCCATGCTGCCATATCTGGCTACGCTGATAGTGATGATATTTATCGGTTCCAACCGGATGAAAGAAAAACTGGCGGCCCCAATGTCATTGGGCCAAACCTTTGATTCCAGAGTATAATTTTTCATCGATTGCTTTAGCTGTGTAATTGATGAGCCGCAAGCTTTGGCTTGTGTTTCTTAAAAATGATCGGAGAAATACGCATGAAAACAAGGATTTTTCGTTTACTGGCTGTAGCCGCATTGACTGCCGGCTGCGCTGTTTCAGCCGCATCGGCAGCCGAAGAACCAATGAAAGTTGGTTTTGTGTACGTCGGCCCGGTAGGTGATCATGGCTGGAGCTATGAACATGATCGTGCACGTAAAGAGCTGGAAAAAGCACTGCCAGGTCAGATCAAAACTACTTATGTTGAAAACGTGGCTGAAGGTGCTGATGCTGAACGTGTGATCACGCAACTGGCTAAAGGTGGTAATAAAATCATTTTCACCACCTCTTTCGGTTTCATGAACCCGACTCTGAAAGTAGCGAAAAAATTCCCTAACGTGATCTTCGAACACGCGACCGGTTATAAACGCACTAAAAACGTATCTACTTACATTCAACGTGCTTATGAAGGCCGTTATGTAGCTGGTGTAGCTGCAGGTTTGCTGACTAAATCCAACACTATTGGTTACATCGCTTCATTCCCGATCCCTGAAGTATATCGTGATATCGATGCAACCTTCATGGGCGCTAAATCTGTTAATCCAAACGTGAAAATTAAAATCGTCTGGGTAAACTCTTGGTATGATCCGGGTAAAGAAACAGATGCCGCAAACGCGCTGATCGATCAAGGCGTTGACGTAATGATGCAGCATACCGACAGCCCAGCTCCAATGCTGGTTGCTGAAAAACGAGGTATTCGTGCAGTTGGTCAGGCATCGGATGTCTCTCATTTCGCGCCAAAAGCACATATCTTCTCGATTCAGGACAACTGGGAACCACACTATCTGAAGACTGTGCAGGCAGTTAAAGATGGTAGCTGGAAACCGCAGGACTACTGGGGTGGTTTTGCTGAAGACGTAGTTAAACTGGCGTCTATCAATGACAATCTGCCACAAAATGTGAAAGATGCGATCAAAACCAACTACGACAAAATCAAATCTGGTGAGCTGAAACCATTTACTGGTCCATTGAAAGACAACACCGGTAAAGAAGTAGTTGCTGCCGGTCATTCACTGACTGACGCAGAACTGGCTCAGATCAACTGGTTTGTTGAAGGTATCGACGCTACCGTTGCTAAATAATTTACTGATCACAAATCTATTTAAGGGAGCTTAGGCTCCCTTTTTTTATTCTGCGTTTTATCTACAAAAAAAGCCCTGAAACTCAGGGCTTTTTTATTTACTGCTGCGATGAAAATCAGATCACTGCTGCGATGCCTTCAATCAGGGCTTCGATGTTATTTCTGGTAATACCGGCAACGCTGATACGGCCAGAACCAACGATATAGATCGCGAACTCTTTGTTCAGACGAGTTACCTGATCTTTATTCAAACCAGAGAATGAGAACATGCCATTTTGTTCCGTGATAAAACTGAAATCCTGCTGAATACCTTTCGCTTTCAGTTTCTGCACGAATAATTCACGCATTTCCCAAATACGATCGCGCATGGCTTTAACTTCGGCGATCCATTCAGTACGCAAAGCTGTATCTTTCAGCACAGTCGCAACTACTGCAGCGCCGTGTGATGGCGGATTAGAGTAGTTTGCGCGAATGGTAGTTTTGATCTGGCTGAAGGCACGCAGTGCAACTTCGCTATTATCAGTAATCAGCGTGATGGCACCGACACGCTCATTATACAGACCAAAGTTTTTAGAGAAGGAGCTGGCAACCAGCAACTCTTTGTTATACTTAGCAAAAGCACGCAGACCAGCCGCATCTTCTTCAACGCCACGACCGAAGCCTTGATAAGCAAAGTCAAAGAATGGCAGCAATTTACGTTCGGCACAGAACTTTGCTAACACTTCCCACTGTTCCAGTGATGGATCAACACCGGTTGGGTTATGGCAGCAACCATGCAGCAGCACTACATCACCTGCTACCGCAGCAGATAATGATTCCAGCATGCCATTAAAATCAAGGTTCTTATTGGCTGCATCATAATAACGGTATTCCGCGGTTTCCATTCCTGCGACACCGAATACCTGGAAATGGTTTACCCAGGTCGGATTAGAGATCCAAACTTTCTTAGAAATGCCCTGGCGGAATAAAAACTCAGCACCAATACGCAGTGCACCAGTGCCGCCCGGTGCTTGTGCTGTTTTAGCTCGTTTGCTGGTCACGATTTCATGATCAGCACCAAACAACAGTTCCTGCACCAGCTGACCATATTCCAGATTACCTTCAATACTCAGGTAGTTCTTGGTGGTTTCTGTTTCCAGCAGAATTTTTTCTGCTTTCTTCACACAGTTGAGAATTGGCGTGGCACCCGCTTCATCTTTATAAATACCAACACCCAGATTGATTTTGTTAGTGCGCGGGTCATTACGGAATTCTTCGGTTAAACCCAAAATAGGGTCGGCTGGAGCCTGAGTCACCTTCTCAAACATGGTTCGTCCTGTTTAGTTTGGCTAGTGGGGGGGATGGCACATCTCAAGTGCCCTGCTGAGTTATGTTATACCACTGAGAAAAACGAGCGACCACCGCTTCTTGCAAAACTATGTCAGGTGGATCCAGTTTTTTGCGTAAACCATGACCTGTTGTGGCAGTTTCTGCTGGTTCTCGAAGAGGAATTGTAAATTTATTTGCTGCTGACGCGTCAGACCCGCTAACGCCCATTTCTCGTTCGCCACAAGCGGTTTGCCCAATAGTCGCAGGTAATCCGGCCAGTTTTCAGGTAAAAACAGCGCTAACTGCCGCTGTATTCGCTCAGCAAACAAATTGGCTTGTTGGAAACTTACTGGTGACAGATCGCCGAAATGGCGCCAGTGAATATTATCCGTCAACGCACGAAATAACTGCTCAGCCATCGTCGTGTCTTTTAGCGGAGCGTGGATCAGTAACGTGTCAGCAGGCAATGCCATACTGACGAACGCATCACGGTTATCAATCGTAATGACGTGCTGTGGCGGTTTTTCCTTCCAAAGAATTTTTGTAATCGCACTAATCGCTCGCTCAGGAATAGCGACTTCACCCCATGCACTAAACAAGGTGCTGACATCGATCAATTCGCCTGATTGCATAAAAATACTGCACGGCAGGTTACAACGCAGCAACAGATAGCTATCGCGCAACACTTTGATTTCATGCTCGTGCATGTGTTCCAGCGTGACTTTGGTATCTTGTTTTAGCAAATAAGAAAGGATGTGGCTGTTACAACGCTCTGGCAGTTGAATATCCAGTTGTTGTAGCAGCAACTCCAGTGAGTTTTCACCTTGAGTGAGTAAATACTGGCGGAAAGCTTGTTCGCCGGCATTCGTTAAATTAAAGATGCCCTCACCTTGTGCCGTAACCCAGCCTTGCTGCAACCATAAGTTGAGCTGAATAATGGCCCAGCGCTTACGAATACGGATCTGCCGTTTATCCAGTAAACGAGCGATTAACTCCGTCGGTGCTGAACTCAATATTTGCTCTGGGCTCATCATTCTCAATTGTTATCCAAAAGAAAAGGCAGCCAAGGCTGCCTTCCATTATTACGCACTCAATGGCAGTGTGTCGCTGCTGCCACCAAATCCGCGTAAACCAACCACATGCACATGTTCTTGTTTACCATGTACCTTACGGATCAGTTTGTAGGTGGTGCCTTTTTCCGGGCTGATATTTTCTGGTGCGGCAATCAACAGTTGCATATCTTGTCGTTCACACAACTCAAAGAGTGTCGCAATTGATTTAGCATCCAGACGCGCAGCTTCATCGAGGAACAACAGACGGCAAGGTTCAATATCGCTGCTACGCAGACGGCGGTTTTCATCTTCCCAGCTTTGCAACACCATCAGCAAAATAGCCTGCCCCGTACCAATCGCTTCACCGGTCGACAAAGCACCACTTTCTGCACGCAACCAACCATCGACACCACGTAATACTTCAATTTCCAACTCAAGGTAATTCCGGTAATCAAGCAGCGCTTCACCCAACACTTGGAAACTA
The DNA here is from genome assembly GCF_963676665.1 of uncultured Tolumonas sp. NCBI lineage: Bacteria > Pseudomonadati > Pseudomonadota > Gammaproteobacteria > Aeromonadales > Aeromonadaceae > Tolumonas > uncultured Tolumonas sp. The sequence continues at coordinate 1,263,615 of NZ_OY781378.1, read as the reverse complement.
CGCTCGCCCTGATCGATGTGCGGATTCAGGCGTTGGAACAGCTTCGCCATCGCTTCTGAGAAGCTCAGTTCGTTACTGGCAAACAGATCCTGATGTTGCTGCGCGTGTTCACCCAACGTTTGCAATAAGCGCGCATATGACTCTCGTACGTTCACATTCAAGCGTACGCCACGCACCTGACCGAAGGTAATGTTTTGCAGCCCTTGGTTCATCACGCGGATACGATTTTGCTCACGGCGAATGATGTTAGTGATCTTCGCTGCTACTTCGTGTGACGAGAGCGATAGATGCGTTTCACGTTGCTTCAGTTCATCGGCCAGACGCGCCAGCTCAATTTCCATTTCTTCAATCGCATCGATTGGATCATCAGAACGGATAATGTCATGACGAATGCGATCTTTCAGATAGCGATAGACCTGAATGTAAAATTGCACTTTCTGCTCGGTCTGTCGATTACCTTCTGATAAGCGCAGCGTGTCGCGCAGCGAGTCATCGTTTGCCACTGCTAACCGCAATGCTCCCAACGATTTGTCGGACATGGAACGTAGCTCTTCTGCTTCCAAATACGCCAGTTCACGGCGATTCAGCTGTTTTTCTACGCCATTAGTGCGCGCTAACGTTAATACACGACTCCAGTTTTTCTTGTGTTCCAGCAGCAGATGACGCGCAGCGCGGTACTCTTTATTTTCTGCATTGAAACGCTGATTCAAACTGTCTATATCGCGGCGGCAGATCTGATATTGCGTTTCCGCCTGCGTGCGGCGACTACGGGTACGCACCAACTGATCTTCCAGATCGCGTTTTTTACCTCTCGCCTGATCTTCCATGTCAGCCGCTATCTGAAGACCCATTTGTTGCAGCTCACGCTCGAACTCTTGCAATGTCTGCGTTTTAGCCTGTAAGCTGGAATTAAGTGCAGTCTGGATTTGCAGCGCTTCCTGATAGCGTTGTGTGATCTGTTTCAGTTGCTCCGCTAACTGACGACGCAGTTGCTCCACATCGCCCAGTTTTTGTTTTAACCGCTCACTGATTTCAGAGGTTTGACCTAACAAACTCTCAGCATCGTGATAGGCAAAATAGGCACGACGGGCAAATAACTCATCCAGCGCAAACGCCTGGCGACGAACGGCCGTCAGCTGCTGCTCGGCAGCAAAGCTGGCTTGCTGTAATTCATCGAATGCAGCAGGGTCTTCGCGCAGCGCATCAAGTAATGTTTCCAGCTTACGACACGCCTTGTCATGCTGATCGAGGAACTGTTGAGCACTTTGGCACGTTGCAAATTCTGTTTCTGCTTGTTGCAGACGATCATTCAGCGAATTATCAAACAACAGATTAAATTGCGATTGCAGACGAGCAACCAGCTGTTGTTGCTGCTGCAACGCCATCACACGCTGGCGATATTGATGTTCGTTTTGCTGCTGTTGCTGCAGATTATTCTCAGTCTGGCGGATCTCAGTTTGTAAAACCGCCAGCGCTGCTTCTGGGTCATCTTCAAACGCCACATGCAGGTGCTCAGTCATAAACTGGCTGAGATGATGGTATAAACGATTCTGTTTTTGTTGCTCAAATGCCAACTTGGCATAAGTTTCAACAATTTCATCACGTTGTGCTGACAGCACTTCTATACGTTGTTCGCGAGCTGCACGACCAAAGACTGGCACTTCAGGATAACGAGAATAACGAATTTCTCGCTGACTGGCTCGCACCAACACAGCTTTATCAAACTCGCTGGCATCGTGCAGATTTTCATCGAACGCATCGGGGTTACCCTGGATCAGATAAATATCTTCCGGTAACTCGGTCAGCGTATTCAGGTGATTAATCGCACCTTCCAGATCAACCACCACAATAGCGCTGCGGGCCGGGCCAAATAAGGCGGAATAATACGGCGCATCGTCAAGTGAGATATCGTCATACACATCGGTCAACAGCACGCCGCCTAGTTGCTCGCAAATGCGCACCAACTGTGGGTTTTCATTCCCGGCAAACTGCTGCAGGTTGCGCAGCTGTTGCTCTAAGCTCTCTTTTTGCTGCTGTAACAGGCGTTTTTCCTGTTCGAGTGAGCGCTCTTGTTCCAGCGTCCGTTGCAGTAACTGACTGATGGCAACCGGTGAATCGAGTGTTTCACCAGTCATTTCCTGCAGCTTTTCTAATTTCTCATGCGCCAACAACCATGCCGGTGCTTTTTTCCGCAGCTGTTCAATCTGTTGCCGTGTCGCATCGAGTTGATGATGCAGTCGAATGCGATCTTGCTGATCGTGTTCTAAGCGTTGTTGCAAATCCTCTTGCTGTTCTGCCAATGCCGCGGCTAACTCGCTCAACTGCTCGTTGTCAGTCAGGTCATACTGACTGCCTTGCGTTTCGAGCTGACGCAGCAGTTGTTCCTGAACGGCAATCAGCGCATTTTGCTGCTCCTGATTACGACGAATATCCAGCAAAGCACTTTCAACCTGTGCACGACGAGCCACTAATGTACGGTGTTCACGCGCTTGTTCGATGACTTTTTGCGCCTGTTCCCACGCCTGCTCACGGAAAATCGGGCCGGTGACTTGCTGTAAGGTAGTAAATGCCTGTTCGTATTGATCGGCCGCCGCTTTCGCTAAGCGCAGACGCTGCTGTAACGACAACATTTGGTCGGTTGCTTGTTGTTCCTGATCGCGTAAGGTCTGCTGAAAACCAGCCACGTTATCCGGGGTCAAATCCGCCAAATCACACAGTTTTTGTGCTTGTTCCAACGCATTAACTGCTTGCTGATATTGGATCGCCCGCGTCTGCTGCACATCCAGCGCTTGCTGGTAGTCGGCCAACTGGCTTTTCAGGCTGTCGGCTTCGTCTTCACTTTGTAATTTCCGCAGCTCCAGCTCGGCTTTTTCTTCCGTCAGTTCCAGCGTAATAGCCGACTGCTCTTCCGCTTTAACGCTCAGATCTTCAACATCTTCACGATATTGCACAATCTTATTGGTCAAGCCAGTTGCGGCCATGACTTTCGCCAGATGCTCGGCAGCTAATTCCAGATCTTCGGTCAGATGTTTCTCACGGGCACCCATCTGCTCGGCTTCTTCTGCCAGATAAATCGCTCGCTGTTTTTCTTCGCGGATCAAACGCTGTTTATCCTGCAACTGCTTACGTCCATGCAGCGCCAATTCGGATAAACGGTTCTTTTCGCTCTGATTACGCACATAATCGGCCGCCACATAATTGGTGGTTTCGGTGATCAAATGACGGAACAGATCGCGTTGCGACTGTGTATCTTTAATGGCATCAAGAGTACGGCGATTTTCGTGGATCGCCGCTTCCATATCCTGAAATGCTTTCCGCACACCAGAATTTTCTGGCAGCAAATATTCACGCAGCGAACGGCTGATGGAAGATGAGATACCACCATACAGTGACGCTTCGATCAGGCGATAAAATCTTGAGCGATCTCGTTGATCACGGAGTTTTTTCGCTGTCACACCGTATTCGAACATCACATTGTGATAATCGGTCACCGAATTGAATTTGACGAAACGAATAGCGCCCAGCTCTGCCGCCTGTTTGCGCAGTTCGTTAAACGGACGCACTTTCGCCTTATCGCTATCTAATTTTTCCAGTAAAAAATCAGTCGGTTGCAGCGCCGCAGGCACATCGAGCAAACAAAATGGCGTGATGTTGACTTTGTTGTCGCGGTTAGCCACTTGCTCTAAGTGCACGCCAAACCACAAACGTTGCCCTTTGGAATTGAGTACATCAATCAGGGAATAACAGTGACCACGCTGTAATTTACCGTATAAGCCACGATCACGGCTGGCCGAAGAACTACCGGCTTCTGTCGTATTACGGAAATGCAGCAACGTCTGATCGGGGATCAGCGCCGTGATTAACGCCGCCATGCTGGTCGATTTACCCGCGCCGTTACCGCCGGATAATGTCGTCACCATCTGATCGAGTTCAAAGGTTCGAGCAAAAAAGCCGTTCCAGTTGATCATGGTGAAAGAGAGAAATTTACCGCGCGTGATCATATATCCAGTCCCAATTGCTCTTCATCTTCTTCTGCTTCATCCAGTGAATCCCATACGGTTTCACGGGTTGGTAATTCATCATCATGTAAAATCGCTTCGCCCTCGCGGATCATGCGTAACTGCACAATGCGTGGGTCTTCGTCAGTGCGAACGTCGGCAGCAAAGCGAAACACGGCTTCATTCACGCGGAATTTATCGCCCACACCCAATGCGGTGACCATACCTAACCGACGCAAACGCCGCATCGAGGTACGAATACGTTCCTGCAATTTTTTCTTATCTAAATCGGTGCCGCCACTGCGCTGGTTGACCATGCGCAATAATTGCCGCTCATCCGCTAACGAAACCACCTCTTCCTGCAAATCAAGCAGTGAAAAGATACCTTCATTCGCCAAACGCTCTGGGCTGAGATAGAGATAACAGAGCACTTTGCCCACCAGCATATCCAGCTCAGACAACACTGAAGTGCCGATTTCTGAAGTTGAACGCGGGCGGATGTAGAAAAAACCTTCCGGCGCTTTAATTAATTCCACCTGATAACGGCTGTAAAAACTTTCCAGCTCATCATGATAATCAAGCAGATAAGAGTGCTGATCTAAATCGTCGGCACTGATGTGTTTGCCACTGCGTAGCGCGGTATCCAATTTCGGAAACAGCGGGTTGGCAATCGCCTGTGCAAGGCGTAATGCGATAGGTAACTCAGTATTGATCAATGACATGCGCTTGCACCTTAGCACCTAAATCGTTAATTGGTTTCCACTTCGGATGACGGGCACTGCTGAGTTCTGCACTGGAATAACCCAGACGAACCGCTTGATCGACCAGCATTCTGGCGACATCAAAGTGTTGATATTCAGGAAATTGTTGCAGGTAATCTTTTAACAGATCGGCCATATCGAGCGGCTTACCGTGCAGTTGGAAATCGGCCAGATAGCCGCTGATATGTTCAGCAAGTTTTTCATCCAGCGCCTGAATTTCTTGGAATTCCAGCGCAACGGGTAGTTCGCCGGTGATCTCATCGTTATGCAGCACCAGCGTTTCATCGCGCAGTTCCAGCAGACGGGCTTCTTGTGCTACCAGTAATAACCAGTTGTGGTTATCAAAATCACGAATCGACTCGCGCAGGCGTTGGCTAAATACGCGGTTTTTATCCATATCAATCGCGTTACGGATAAATTTATGCACATGACGATCATATCGCGCCCACAGCTCAATACACTGCTGGCCCCAGCTCAGAATCGCATCGATACGGCTTTGCAGCTCAAAAGTCAGGTGTTCAACCTGTACCGAGGTAATCACCTGCGCCCGGGCGGTTTCCTGAATATTCAGCAGACCCGATTGCAATTTATGCCCAGCAGCATCGAGCGTATCTTGCAATTCACGCAACGTCTGGCCAGTTTCACGCAGCAGCTTTTCGCAGTTGTGGATGGCCTGCGTCCAATTCTGATTCAAAAGATCAGCTATCTCAGCTTTGACCTGATTTTGTTGATCATCCATCGCCCTTTGAGTCAGATCGATGCGACTTAAGATCTCTTCCACCGAATATTTCAGGCGCGGATAAACTTCTGTTTCCCAAGCGGAATCATCGGTCGCATGCACTGCAGCGGTATAGGCTTTATCCAACTCACCGGCAACCTGCTCTAACAACAGTGACAATTTGACGCTGTTGACCTGCTGCTGATCAACATAAAATTCGATGATCCCCACCGCTAAACGCGTCAAACGGTATACGCTCTCGCCTGCCACAGGGTCGGTATTAAAACGTGATAACAGCCGTTGGCGGACTAATTCGTTGATCGCGTTGTTCGCACGCACTGATAAGGTTTCATCCATCAAACCATATAACTGGCTGACGTAACTAAACGCATCATGCAATGCGGCTTCGCTTAATTCCTGTGTTTGCTCATCCCGTGCCATTGAGGATATCGCGATCAGAAACGCCAAACGTTCATTACTAAGATGAAGTTCCAGCTGTTCCTGTTTCACCCAACCGACTAATTCCGGCAGGCTGCGCTCAGGCCTAAGTTGTTCGGTCATTATAATCTCTTATCAATCATGATTTACTGGCACGGCTTACTGGCCAGCACATGCATGTAACGCCCTAAATGGACGAATGGCTCTTGCTGACAATAACGTAATTCCATTTCCAATAAATCGGAAAACTTTTTGTGCTGATCTTCTTTATGCCGCATGTAATCGTGGATCACACGCACACCACTGCGACACAACAGTGGCATCTGCCACTCCGCCAGCCATTGATAGACATCGGCTGGTGTTTGCGGGTTGGTCGGTGTTAGTTTTTGCTGCCGTTTTTTTACCAGACCAGCACGGATGTAGTCAAAATTCCCCACGACCAAACTTTGAAACAGCAACGCATCACGGTTGTAAAACAGCAGAGAAAACAGCCCGCCCGGTTTCAAATAGTGCAGCAAACCCATCAACGTCGATTTTGGATCGGCCAGCCATTCCACCACGGCATGACACAGCACAAAATCAAATGTGCCATCGACATGCTCTGGCAAATCCTGAATAGAGCAATGCACCAGACGAATTCGTTCAGTCAGCCCTTTTTCAGCAATTTGCTCTTTCGCCAGTTCCAGCATATCGGCAGACAGGTCACATAATGTGACATCATGCCCCAGAGCCGCTAATTTTTGTGCAAAAAAGCCAAAGCCACCACCGGCATCTAAAATACGTAACCGCTGATTGCCAAAGCGCGCCAGCCCCTGTTCCAGATCTCGCCAGACAACCGCGGTACGGATCTTTCCTTTACTAGTGGCATAGATGTTCTGTGCAAATTTCTCTGACAGCCCATCAAAAGAGTGATCTGACATAAAGGTTATTCTGCTGTATCTGATGGAAAAGGGCCGCTATTCTGTCATAAGCCGCGAAAACGTGGAATTTTGATCGTCAATTCGGGATAAAGATATGCTTTTTATGCTTAAAAAATGGCTAGGGCTACTGCTAATGCCGCTGCCTTTTTGTGCTGTACTGCTTTTTATTGGCTTATTTTTATTGTGGCTGACACGCTGGCAGAAAAGTGGAAAGTTACTCGTTTCTGTGGCAACCATTCTCTTGATCACTTTTTCAATCCGCCCGGTCAGCGTGGAATTAAATCGCCCGTTAGAACAAATGTACCCCGCTTTTCCCGACCAACAGCCTGTCGATTTTATTATTGTGTTAGGTCATGGGCATGTCTCTGATCCATCGGTGCCTTTAGCGAGCCAGCTCACTGAAGCCGCTAGTGCACGAATACAAGAAGCCTTGCGCATAAAACGGCTGAACCCCAAGGCTCATATGATTTTTTCCGGCAGCATTGCTGGCGACCCAATTTCTGGTGCAGAGATGTACGCCCGTGTCGCCGAAGCTAATGGCGTAGCACGCAATGACATGACATTGATTGAAAATGCCCGAGATACAGAAGAGGAAGTGGCGCGCGACAGTCAGCTAATTTCCGACCGTCCTACAGCACTTGTTACCTCCGCATCGCATATGCCCAGAGCTATGACATTATTCCATCAGATAGGTATGAACCCGATCCCGGCACCGGCCCAATATGTAGGCAGAGAGCAACAATTGGCGGTTCCGGCCTATGGTTATTTACCGTCCGGACGTTATCTTATGTATTCTGAAATGGCATTGCATGAATGGATTGGTCAATTATGGAACCGCTTACGTAACTAACTTGTTAACAAATAGAGCACTTTTTATTTCGTTTTGTTTTTTTTCAAGTGAAGTTCCTGATATGGATCAGTAATAAGAGAAAAAATTACGAGCGGTAACAAAATGGCGACTATTCGTCGGGCGTCACACCTTCTATAATGCGGTGCAAATACTTATAAACATCACAAACCATCCTGAGGATACAGCAAATGAGACAACACCTGATCATGGGTAACTGGAAACTGAACGGCACTAAAGCGTCTGTTGAAGCTCTGGTTGAAGGTCTGAAAGCACCAGTAGCTGCAGCAGCAAACGTTGAAGTGGCTGTTTGTGCACCTGTTATTTTCCTGGGTCAAGTTGAACAACTGACTGCCGGTTCTGCACTGAAATACGGTTCACAAGATGCAGACGTTCATACCTCTGGCGCATTCACTGGTGAAAACTCTCCAGTTATGCTGAAAGAATTCGGCTGTAAATACGCTCTGGTTGGTCACAGCGAACGTCGTACTCTGCATGCAGAAACTGACGCTGTTGTTGCTGCTAAATACGTTGCTATTCAAGCTGGCGGCCTGATCCCTGTTCTGTGTATCGGTGAAACACTGGAACAGTTCGAAGCTAACGAAACTAAAGCTGTTGTTGAAACTCAGCTGAAAGCAGTGATCGACGTAGCGGGTATCGACTCTTTCGCTAACGCAGTTATCGCTTACGAACCAGTATGGGCAATCGGCACTGGCAAAACTGCTACTCCAGAAATCGCTCAATCAGTACACGCACACATCCGTGCTTACCTGGCTGGTTTCAACGCTGATGTAGCCGCTAAAGTACAGGTTCTGTACGGTGGTTCTATGAACGCGGCAAACGCGGCTGAACTGCTGGCTCAAGCTGACATCGATGGCGGTCTGATCGGTGGTGCATCTCTGAAAGTGGCTGATTTCTCTGCCATCATCGAAGCTGCAGCTAAATAATTGTTTTTGCAAGGCATCCTCATAGAGGGTGCCTTGTTTTGTATTACACGGTCCGGATATGAACGGGTGAACTTCCAGACGGCTGATAAAATCATAACGACATGCCATGTGTAGTACTCACTCAAGAATCTGTTTGTTTTGTAATTTCTCTATAGAGGCACACAATGATCAAGAAAATTGGTGTTTTGACCAGTGGTGGTGATGCACAAGGTATGAACGCGGCAATCCGCTCTGTAGTTCGTGCTGCGCTGGCTAAAGGTATTGAAGTTTACGGTATTCGTGACGGTTATTTGGGCTTACACCGCGACCGTATCGAAAAACTGGATCGCCGCAGCGTCTCAGACATCATTAACCGTGGTGGCACCATGCTGGGCTCTGCTCGCTTCCCTGCTTTCAAAGAAGAAAGTGTACGTCGTGAAGCGATCGCTAACCTGAATAAACACGGCATCGAAGCACTGGTTGTTATCGGTGGCGACGGCTCTTATATGGGCGCGAAAAAACTGACTGAAATGGGCTACCCATGTATCGGTCTGCCAGGCACTATCGACAACGATATCGCCGGTACTGATTTCACTATCGGTTTCGATACTGCACTGAACGTAGTAATGGAAGCGATTGACCGTCTGCGTGATACCTCAACTTCCCACAAACGAATCTCTGTGGTTGAAGTAATGGGTCGTCACTGTGGCGACTTAGCAATGGCTGCGGCTGTAGCAGGTGGTGCAGAATTCGTTATCGTTCCAGAAAAAGGCTTCAAAAAAGAAGAATTGCTGGCTCAGATCGATGAAGGTATTGCCAATGGCAAACGTCACGCAATCATCACTATTTGTGAGCATGTTACTGATGTTAACGCGCTGGCCAATCTGATCGAGTTGCATACTGGTCTGGAAACGCGTGCAACTATTCTGGGTCACATCCAACGTGGTGGTTCACCAACTGCTCGTGACCGTGTTCTTGCTAGCCGCATGGGCGCTTATGCTGTTGACCTGCTGCTGCAAGGCGAAGGTGGTCGTTGTGTTGGTTTGTTGAAAAATGAACTGGTTCACCACGACATCATCGATTGTATCGAGAACATGAAACGTCCATTTAACGAAGAACTGTATAACCTGACAGAAACTTTGTTCTAATCGTTATCATTAAAAAGCCTTCCCTTTCAGGAAGGCTTTTTTTATGCCTGTTCTCTTGCCAAAGCTACAACTCTGTTAAACATGTTTTGTAGTAGACTTGGTACGCTACCAACACCTTGCTTCATCGCTTCTTCAATCACCGCTAATGCCATACCCGGTTTTGAGCGACGAGAAACTGCACGCTCGATAATTTTGTTCGCTGGTAAATTATGCAAATCACGATTACCCGCTTCCCGCCGATAGACATCTTCAAAACCATGCGTAAAAAGAAAATGCTCAATATCTCGACTGGGTAACAACGTCAAATTGCTAGCACTACCATGCTGATGCTCCTCGGCCATTAATCTTCTGGCGCCCTGAACATATCGAACCCCCGCTTCATCGCCATCAGCCAGCATATGCCATGATATACCCAGATCATTGGCCAACTTAATCAATGGTGAATAACCACACTGCGCATATTCAATGATACGCACGCCTTCGCCAGGCAGATGATAACCACATAACTGAGCCAATTCAGAGAGTAACCACAGCTCTGTTTCACCCTCAACTAGCAGCCAGCAGCGGGCAAATAGTGACATCGGACGGTTGATACGCACATGAAACGTGATCTTGCGTAAATCATCCGCCGTGAAACGATTTTCATCCATCTGATAACTTTTGGCTGTGCCATTAGTGCGAACTAACCGCCTGATCTGGCTCAAAGGTAATGTGGTCAATAAATCGCCAGAGTTAGTCGTTAATATTTTTTGCCCCGGCAGTTGCTGGATAAGCCCCCAGGCAATTGACATCATCGTGGGATGCAAGCGACTTTCCGGATCTTCTAAAATATAGATAGGACGAGCTTCGTGTTCTAACTTACGCCCGGAATGCGATGACAACAAAGCATGACCAATCCGGGCCAGCATTTGTTGCATGGTGTCATTATCCATATTTCGCAACAGATCATGCCAGTCTGTCAGACCGTGCAATGAACCTGGTTGGTTGATAATGTCGCGCTGGCTGCGTTTGGTTTGATGAGGAACGTTCATGAAATAGCGATCAAGCAAATATTCTGCGGCATGAACACCTTCCGTAATATGCTGTTGCCGGTCGGGAGTGCAATCCGGTAATAAGTCGGTAATGTCACCGACAAAATCATCTGGTTCGACAGCAGGTTCAACTAATGCACTGATTGATCGGGAATCGCGCAAACGCAACACTGGGTTCATTGAGCTTAATAAACGGATCAATTCCACACTATTTTCATCAGACACACGGCTGCCATGCGCATCTTCAAAATAATGTTCTGAGATAATGTTCTCCGCATTCAAGGTGGCTTTGGCTACGTAATGAATACGGTGAAACATATCTAAGTGATGGCGAGTCCAGATACTGGATAATCGGTTTAGGCGGTGAGAATGCTGACTGATACCCGGGCGATGTTCCCGGAAGGTAAGACGGATAATAAGTTCCTGACCGTCGGCGCCATCACAGGGCGCTCGGTAAAAATCGTCAGCTACAAATTGATAAGGTAATTCATCATGACCAAGCAGACTCCATAATGCTCTTAATAGACTGCTTTTACCCCAGGCATTCTCGCCGATCAGCGCGGTAATTTGCCCCAGTTTTACTGATAGCCTGGAGATGCCACGGAATCCTGTTATTTCAATTTGTTCCAGAAACATAAGGCATTACCAGCGTTTATTTTTAACTATAACAAACTGATAGCAAAGCCGCCGTCTGTTCTGCAAGAACAACCGTATTTATCGTTCGCTGACCTTGATTGGTGTCAAATTTGCTTGATTGACTGGTGATAATTCATGCTGCCATAAGCTGAACCACATATGGCGCTGTTTAATTTTTTTACGGCGTAGTTTCATCGGCACTCTCTTTGGTTATTTTGTTCGAATTACCAGTGCAGAGTGCCAGTGGAAAATGACAATATGATGACTAAAAATCAGCCTGCATAATGTTGCCAGAGTAATCGCGCCGACATGATCAATGACATGGTCACCAGTAACGGACGAATGATTTTGCTTCCCTTACTCACCACCATTTTTGAGCCGAGCCGCGCACCGATAAACTGCCCAACGCCCATCACAATGCCCACTTGCCAGAGGATTTTTCCACCCAGCATAAAGAAAATAAGTGAAGCCACATTCGATGTGAAATTCAGTAATTTGCTATACGCCGTTGCTTTAGACAGATTAAAGCCAGCAAGCGCGACAAAAGCGATAGCAAAGAATGAGCCGGTTCCCGGGCCGAAAAAGCCGTCATAAAAACCCACGCCCAACCCGACTAACAAACAAAACAGTGAAAAATTGATCCGTTGCTGGCGATCTTCTTCGCCAATACGCGGAGAAAACATGAAATACAGAGCAAAACCGATCAGCATAAAAGGAATGGCTTGTTTTAATGCCGACGGGTCAATTTGCTGAACCAGCAAAGTGCCTAACGCACTACCAATAAAGGTAAAAAAGATACCGTTTCTGATCAATTTCAGATCAATATAGCCGCGGCGTAAAAAATAGAATGTGGCAGAAAAACTGCCAAAGCTACTTTGTAATTTATTGGTGGCCAACGCCTGAGCTGGCGAGATCCCCACACTCAGTAAAGCGGGTACAGTTAATAATCCACCGCCACCAGCAATTGAATCGATAAATCCGGCAGCAATGCCACAGAAAGCCAGTAAGAACAGGGTTGAAAGCTCTAATTCCATGATAATTATGATAGATGTGGAAAAGTGATCATCATCACACAGATAACTGTCTATTTCTATCTTTGCTGATTTGCTATTTCGGCCTTCATCTCCTACTCTGTCGGCTTATTTTTATATGGAAGAACATGAATCAATATGTCCCAATTTCAATCCAAAGATCCGCTGCATGGCGTGACGCTGGAACATATCGTTACAGCACTGGTAGCTCATTATGGCTGGGATGAGTTAGGTCAGCGTATCGACATCAACTGTTTTCAAAATGAACCGAGTATTAAGTCGAGTCTCAAATTTTTACGCCGCACACCTTGGGCCAGGGCCAAAGTAGAAGATTTGTATGTATTAACTCAAAATTCACCTTGGGTTAAAAAAGAGCCCAATAAAGAGTAACAACCATGTCTGATTTAATGTATCTGAATGGTTACCCTGAACAGTTACTGCAACAGGTCCGGCAACTGATCACGAAGCAGCAACTAGGGGATTGGTTGGCAAAACGTTATCCGGAACGGCATGATATCCAGAGTGATACCGCGTTGTTTGATTATGTTGCTGAACTCAAAAATCGTTATATGCGTAACGTTTCCGCCATTAGCAAAGTTCGGTATGACAGTAAATTATCGGTCGTACATCATGCGTTGGGTTTGAATGTACGAAAAGCACAGCTGCAAGGCAGTAAAATAAAACGGAAACATGACATCATTATTGCCAGTGTTTTCCGGGAAGCGCCGCCGGAGTTTTTACGCATGATAGCTGTACATGAGCTGGCACACCTGAAAGAAACTCAACACGATAAAGCGTTCTACCAGTTTTGCACTTATATGGAACCGGCATATCATCAGTTAGAATTTGATTTCCGCGTGTTTATGACCAACCGCGATTTGATTAAGAAGACACAAAATACCGAAATCTGATTTTTCCGCTACAATACACAAAACTGTATTCATCCACTCAAATTGGACAAATTAATATGACAGATCACATCGAACAGCACATCCCAGAAAATTTTATCACCGAAGTCAATGATAATGGTGTTCTTTGGGGGCTGCAGTTTGAAGATGAATGGGTGGTTTGCGACTCACAAGACGATGAAGCTGTTGATGTCTTACCTTTGTGGTCATCTGAACGTGCAGCGCAACTCTTGTGCTGTGATGAATGGAAAGA